>NYWY01000031.1 GCA_002685335.1 Planctomycetaceae bacterium | reverse complement strand
TTCCCGTTCGAGCCCTCGGAACCAGGTGTCGTTCTGGAAGATCGGAATCGAGATGGTCTGGAAGCGGTCGTCGTGTGTCGACGTCATCGCCCAACCGGACTCGGGGTCCTTGTTGCAGCCCGGCAGGCAGGCCAGACTCGAGAGCCCGACCGCGATCGTGACCGCCGCCCGTGTAAAGCGCTGCTGACCGGGATTCATGGCGTCGACTCCGGCGTCGCCGTCGCGTCCACGGGGACTTCCGGCGCCAGCGAACGCGAGGTCGGCAGCGGAACCTCCGGCCGGGCCTCGACCCCGGTCTCGACCGGTCCGGCCGCGCCGAGCAAGGCCTCCGCCATCGCCCGGTAGTCGGGACATTCCGCGGCGATTCCCGCCGGCATGCTCGCCAGGATCGTCGGCGCGATCCGGAGCCCGTCGAGGGCCGCCACCGTCGCGGGGGGCTTCTCCACGACCCGGCGGAGGTACTGTTCGGCGGAGACCGGATCGTCGATCGAGAGGTACCACTCCGCGGTCGTCAGCAGCTTTCGGGCCTCGGATTCCTCGATTCGAACGAGCAGCGCCTCGGCGCCGATCCGCTGGGCCAGTCCGGGTTGGGTCGTCTCGAGCACTTCGAGTCGACGCTTCGCGTCGCGAAGACCGGTGTCGTCGTACCGAGGTCCGCGGAAGGACGCCAGATAGGCCTGGATGAGTCGCTGCCGCGCCTTCTCGATCCGATCGGACCGCGGATAGTTCTGGATGAAGAGGTCGTAGGCATCCGCCGCCAGCCGCATCTTCGAGCGAACGAAGTAGAAGTCGGCGAGCTCCATCCCGGCGTCCTCGGCGAGTCGACTTCCGGGAAGCCGCTCCTGGATCCGGATCAGGAGTTCCTCGGCATCGTCGTCCGCGTTGATGAGCCGGATCGTGCCGAGAAACTTCCGCTTCAGGCCGTTCGCATACGCGACCGCGATCTGGTACTCGCGTTCGAGGGCGGTCACGAAGGCTCGGCTCCCCGAATAGGTCCGCGTGATCGCCTCGTAGTCGAACAGCGCCTTGTACTCATCGCCCATTTCGACCAGGGCGTCACCTCGGACGAGGAGCATCTCGGGGCGAGCCTCGCCCCCGGGGAACTTGTCGAGGAAGGCCGAGGCGAGGGCGCGGGCCCGCTGCGGTTCACCGAGTGCCAGGGCCCGGCGGGCCAGCACGACCTGTCGGGCGGCGGCGTTGATCGGCTTGTCCTCGGCCTGCCAGACGTCGTCGTCTCCGAGCTCGTAGGTCTCCTGCCGCGCGGACGCGGGTCCGGCGAGTCCGACGGCCATGACCAGCGCGGCGAGCGTCAGGAAGCCGATGGAGGACGGAGATGGAGCAAGGCTTTTCATCCGCTGGGAATGGTACGAGACCCACGTCGACGGCGTGCGGTGAATGATCGTTTCGGGCACTTCCTCCGCCGCCCCGGGGGTATGACCGGGGGTATCGTGGAGGCCTTCATGTCGACGCTGGTGATCTACAACCCGATCTCGGGCGCCGGTCGGGCCCTCCAGTCGGCCACGAATCTGGAGCGGGCCGCCGCGGACGCCGGTCTCGAAGTCGTCCTGATGCCGACCCGGGCCGAACCGCCCGCCGCCTGGTTGCGCGAGCCGCTGGCGTCGCATGATCGACTGGTGGTGGTCGGCGGCGACGGCGCGGTCCGAGCCGCGGCGGCCGAGGCCGCCCACGCGGACGTTCCACTGGTTCACCTTCCGGCGGGAAACGAGAATCTCTTCGCCCGTGAATTCGAGATGACCGACGACGTCGACGAGGTCGTCCGCCGCCTTCGTGATGGCGTGGTCCAGCGCGTCGATCTCGCCTCGGCCGCCGCGGACGGCGGGCCCGCGGAGACCATGGTGCTGATGGCGTCGGTCGGCTTCGATGCCGACGTCGTCCATGATCTCGCGTCGAAGCGACGCGGGCCGGTCCGGCATTTCTCCTACCTGCTGCCCGCCATTCGGAGTTTCCTGCGATTCGCCCCCGCGGCCGTTCACGCAATGGTCGATGACGTCGCCGTCCCGGAAGTCGGGCCGGCGATCGTGATGATCGCGAACTCCCGTCAGTACGCCTGCCGGCTCGATCCGGCGGCCCGGGCTCGAATGGACGATGGCCGACTCGACCTGCTGATCCTGCCCTGCCGGGGGCGGTTCGGCCTTCTTCGCTGGATGTTCACCATCTTTCGCCGCCGTCAGTTGGAGGCCCCCCGGGCCGTCTATCGGGAAGGGCGGCGGTTCCGGATCGACTTCGACCAGCCGGTCCATTGGCAGGTGGACGGGGACCCGCCACATCACTCCAGCGTGGTTCGACGGCTCGAAATCGAGATCGAATCCGGCGTGCTTCCGGTGCTCGTACATCCGAGAACCGCCTGATCCGCGGGTCGTGCCGGCGGATTCCGCCCGAAAGTGCCGACTGGGGTCAAGGTCGATCCCGGGTTCGCCGATGCGACGCGAGGGACCGGGGCTTCCGGTCCATTCCGGGGGGAACGCTCGTACGCGAGTGGCAGGGAGACTCAGGCGATGTCGGATCAGGCAACGGACAACGAGGACGTGAAGGGCACCGAGGATTCCGGGAAGCGGAAGCGGGGTGGCCTGAAGACCGCGGTCATGACGCTCACGCTGCTCGTCGCGGAAGCCGGACTCATCGGCGGCGGCTTCATGATGTTCGCCGAACCCGCACGGACCGAAGCCAGCGCCACGGCATTCGATGCGCCGGCCCCGGTGCTCGAACCCGAACTGGCCGAGGTTCTGATCTTCGATGACCACCTCTTCAACGACGCCTCGGGAATCGGGTTCATGTACTCGACCCGGGTGTATCTCGAGATCGACCAGCGTGACAAGGCATGGCTCGAGATCGAAGCCCAGGGAGCACCTGGAAAGATCGAGGCGGCGCTCATGTCGATCTGGAAGTCCGCGACTCGTCGAGACCTCGAATCAGACGAACTGGGCGCCCTCGAGGCCCGGGTCGCCCGCGCCCTGGTGAGCGAGGGGCTCTTCGATCGACGCCCCGCGTCGGCTGGAGTCGTCGGTGAGGACGGCCACGACGACCATGGCGAGGTCATGCCGGTCTCGTTCGAGCTGCCTGACGGACCGATCATCCACGACGTGATCGTCGTGATGGAGCTCGGGCGTCGGGTCAACCGCTGAACCACGGTTTCAGGCCGATCGTGCGCCTCCGCTGAACGGAATCCATGAGATCCGAGGCTGTTGCGCGTCAATTGCGCGAAACGGTCGGGCGGGACAGGCATTCTCTGCAGTCCCGACATCGGCCCGTCCGATGATCCTTAGGCGGGTCCGGCATGGATGCTGGTGTCTTCCCGTCCAATTCCGGATCCCCACGGACGGCGGAGCCGCACCGAATGACCGAACCACCGACCGATCCCACGCCCCAGAGTCCGGAACCCGCCCCTGCCGAGATGGTGGAGGAGGCGATTCGCGACGCCGGTGAGCAGGTCGACGCCATGAACGACACCGCCGCCTCGGCGGCCGGATCCGTCCCGCTCCCGGACTTCGGGGCGGGCACCTCGGAGGCCGCGGCCGCCGGAATCGGCATGCTCGGCGACGTCGATCTCGACGTCCGCATCGAACTGGGCCGGACCAGCATGCTGGTCGACGACGTGCTCAAGCTGTCGCCGGACTCGGTCGTCGAACTCGACAAGGCCGCGGGTGATCCCGTGGACATCTTCGTGAACGGTCGACACGTCGCCCGCGGCGAGGTTCTCGTGCTGAACGAGAACTTCTGCGTCCGGGTGAGCGAGATCGTCGGAAAGATCCCCGAGACGAGCTCCGGCTGACCCTCGAACACATCTCGTCGATCGCGACGACCGGAGGATCCGGTCGTGACCACCAGCCAGGAAGGCGTCCATGGACCTCGCGCGAATCCGTTCTCAAATCACCGTCGTTCCCGTCGTCACGTTGCTGACGTCGATGTCGATCATGACGACCATGGCCACCGCGACGCCGCCCTCTTCGGAGCTGAACGGCGTCGCGAAGATCGCCCCGGCGGCGGACCTCGACGCGCCCGTGATCATCGAACCCGAGCAGGTCGACGTGATGCCGACGACGTCGGACGTCGAGGCGTCAGTCCCGTCAGTCCCGTCAGTTCAGTCAGTCATGGCCGTCGGTGATTCGCCGATCGAGCCCGTGATCGAGTCCACGTCTCCGGAATCGGTGGTGGTCGCGGACGGCGATTCCCGCCCGCTCGATGCCGACATGGATCCCGGGCCGGAACCGAGCGTCGAGGACGAGGACGCTTCCCGGGCCGCGGCCGCCGCGGTCCTCTCGACCGCGGGCGAGATCGCCTCGTTCGATCGCACGCCGATCTTCGGACGTGCCGGCGACGCGTCGGGCGAAACGGCCGCTGGGACGCCGCTGACCACGACCACGCCCGTCGGCACGGCCACGAGCTGGTGGAACGCCCCCGAACTGCGGGTCTTCGGATTGCTCGCGTTGCTCGTGCTCGCGGCGGTCTTCATGAAGCGACACGGCGGCCGGAGCATCGGACTCGCGGGTGGGCCGAGGCCCTCTGGCGTGGTGTCGGTCCTGGGCCGCTTTCCGTTCGGACGTTCGGCCTCGCTGGTCCTGCTCGAATGCGGGCCGAAGGTCCTGCTGCTCCACCAACACGCCGGCAAGGGTGGCGAGGTGACGACGCTCGCCGAATTCAGCGATCGCGACGAGGTCGCCGATCTGCGCGGTCGGCTCACCGCGACCGAGCGAGATGCGAAGGGCGGCTTCGGTCGCGAACTCGAACAGAACCTCGGCCTCTACGACCGACGCGGCCGCCCGCGCGGGTTCGGCGGTGAGGACGGCCTGCCCGTCCAGGGACCGATCGAGACCGTTGATCTGACGCGTCGACGCCCCCGTCGAGGGGTGCGTGGCAACTGATGATCTCCGCACCGCGTTTCATGCTCGCCCAGTCCCTCCCCGGCGTCGATCCCGCATCGCAGCTCGAGAACCCCATCGGGTTCGTCGAGGCCGCGGCGCAGGCCGTGCCGGGCATGGACGGTTCGACGTCCGCCCCGATCAGCATCGTGCTGCTGCTCACGGTGCTGACCCTGGCGCCGGCGATCCTGATCCTCTGCACGTCGTTCACCAGATTCGTGGTGGTGCTCGGCCTGCTCCGGCAGGCGATCGGCACCCAGGGCCTGCCGCCGAGCCAGGTGGTCGTCGGACTCAGCCTGTTCCTGACCTTCGTCGCGATGTCACCGACCCTCGAGGCGATGTGGAGCGACGGCGTCCGGCCCTATCTCGACGCCCCCGTCGGGGAACGCGATTCGCTCGCGGCCTGGGAGGGCGTGAAGCAGCCGTTGAGGAACTTCATGATCGCGCAGATCCGCGGCGCGGAGAACGAGTCCTCGGTGGAGATGATGCTGAACTTCCAGGGGTACGACGCCGACGCGCGGGCGGGCATGGAGTGGAAGGACGTCGACATGGTCGCGTTGATTCCGGCCTTCGTCCTCAGCGAACTCAAGATCGCGTTCCTCATCGCGTTCCGCATCTACCTGCCGTTCCTCGTCATCGACATGGTGGTGTCGAGCCTGCTCATCTCGATGGGCATGATGATGCTCCCGCCGGTGTTCATCTCGCTTCCGTTCAAACTGCTGCTCTTCGTGGTCGCCGACGGCTGGACGCTGGTCGCCGGCAGTCTCATGGAGAGCGTCGTCCGGGTCGGCGGAGGCTGACCGTTCATTCCGGCGTCGCAGGATGCGACGCCTCGTCCCCGGGAAGGAGTCCCGCATGGAGATCGACGCGCTCGACCTCGCCCGTTCCGCCCTGCTGATCTCGCTCTGGCTCGCCACGCCGATCCTGGTCGCCGGTCTGGTGATCGGCCTGATCGTCAGCATCGCGCAGGCGGTCACGCAGATCCAGGAACAGACCCTGTCCTTCGTGCCCAAGATCGCCGCGATGATCCTCGTCGCGGTCGCGCTGCTCGGGTGGATCTCGGCCCAGATGGTCGAGTTCGCGCAGCAGATGTTCATTCTCCCCACCTGATCGGATGTCCACTTGAACGGTGCGATCGAGTCCATCCAGGAGAGCGTGGGGCCGGCGATGCTGGTGATCATGCGGATCGGCGGCCTCGCGATCTTCGCGCCGGTGCTCTCGACCGCGATGGTGCCGATGCGGGTGAAGGTCCTGCTGATCTTCGTGATGGGGCTCGCGGGATACGCCGCCCTCTCCGCGAAGGGGGTCGCGATGCCCGCGGTGTCGATGGAACCGTGGGCCATCGTGCCGCTGGCGGCGGTGGAGATCGGGATCGGGGCGTTCATCGGATTCCTCGCGACGATGCCGATGCTCGCGATGCAGACCGCGGGCATCATCAGCGGTCAGCAGATGGGGCTCGGCTTCGCCCGGTTCTACAACCCCGCGGTCGGCGAGGAATCCGACGTCGTCCAGCAGCTGCTCTACTTCCTCGCCCTCTCCACCTTCCTGATGATGGGGGGGCTCGACGCGATCTTCCTCTCCACGCTTCGAAGCTTCGAATACGTCGGCGCCGGGGTGTTCCTCGACGGGGACCGAACCCTGCCGATCATGATGGGCATGGTTCTCGGGGCGACGGAGATCGGCATGCGGGTGGCCCTGCCGCTGCTCGGCGTGGTGTTCCTGGAGACGGTGGCGATGGGTTTCGTCTCGAAGACCGTGCCGCAGCTCAACGTGCTGAGCCTCGGGTTCCCGCTGCGGATCATGATCGGTCTCACCATCATGATCGCGGGTCTGGCGGTGATCGACGCGGTCGCCGCGGCATGGATCGGCGAGGTCCTCGACCGGATCCACGCCTGGGCGACCACCGCGCCCGCCGGGGGGGGCGTCTGACATGGCGGAAGACCTCGGCGAGAAGACCGAAGACGCGACCCCGCGCAAGATCATGAAGGCGAGGGACGAGGGACGCATCGCCAAGAGCGTCGATCTCGCCGGCGCGCTGCTGCTGACCTTCGTCACGCTCCTGCTCTGGGTGATGGCGGCGCCGTCGATCGAACGACTCGGCGGCATGCTCGAGTTCATCCTCATGACCAGCGGCGATCCCGCCTCGCTCGGGGCCGCGACGTCGCTGGAGATGGCCGCGGTCGGCGCGGTGGCGGTGCTCGCGCCGCTCTCGCTGGCGGCGTGGCTCGCGGCCTACGTCGGACACTTCTGGCAGGTCGGCTGGCTCATCTCCCCGAAGCCGCTCGAGCCGAAGCTCGACAAGCTCAATCCCATCAACGGGGCGAAGCGGATCGTGGGCGTGCAGGGGCTGGTGAAGGGGGCGATGGATCTCGGAAAGGTCACCATCGCGGGCGGCGTCGCGGCGATCGTCTCCTGGCGGATGCACGACGTCCTGATCGTGCTGCCGGAGGGTTCGCTGCTGCAGGGATTCGCCCTCATCGGCCGTCTGATGCTCGAACTCGCCCTGATGGTCGCCCTCGCCCTCCTGATCCTCGCCCTGCTCGACTACATGTTCCAGAAGTGGAAGCACGCGAAGGATCTGCGGATGAGCAAGCAGGAGGTCCGCGACGAGCACAAGGACAGCGAAGGCGATCCGAAGCTCAAGCAGCGTCGCCGGCAGTTCGCCCAGCAGATCGCGATGCAGCGGATCAACCAGTCCGTGCCGACCGCCGACGTGATCGTGACCAACCCCGAGCACATCTCGGTCGCGATCCGCTACGACTCGAATTCGATGCACGCCCCGCAGGTCGTCGCGATCGGCGTCGACCACGTCGCCCTCCGGATCCGTCAGATCGCGGCCACGCACTCGATCCCCATCGTGGAGCGGAAGCCGCTCGCCCGCCTGCTCCACGGCACCGTCAAGACCGGGGACTACGTTCCGCCGGACGCCTACTCGGCGGTCGCGGAAGTGCTCGCCTTCGTCTATCGCATGAACGGACGCGCCGCCTGAACCGGCCCGTCCCCCGAACCGAACGAGGAATCGTCCCCTGTCCGAACAGCTTCAAATCCCGACCATCATCCACCGCATCGCGGCCCAGCGTCACCTGATCGTTCCGGTCGGGTTCCTCGGCCTGATCGGGGTGCTGGTGGTGCCGCTTCCGCCGCTCGCGCTGGACATCCTGATCAGCGCCAACATCGCGGTCGCGGCGATCGTGCTCCTGACCACGATCTACATGCGAAGACCCCTCGACTTCAGCGTCTTCCCGGCGCTGCTGCTCGCCACGACCCTGTTCCGGCTGGTGCTCAACGTGGCGTCGACGCGACTGATCCTCGCGGCCGGCGAGCTCAACGAGACGGAGGCGGACGGTGCGGCCGGCGAGGTGATCCAGGCGTTCGCGAACTTCGTCGCGGGAAGCAACCCCATCATCGGGGCGATCATCTTCATCATCCTGATCATCGTGCAGTTCGTGGTGATCACCAAGGGTGCGACGCGGATGTCCGAGGTCGCGGCGCGGTTCACCCTCGACGCGATGCCCGGCAAGCAGATGGCCATCGACGCGGATCTCTCCGCGGGCCTCATCTCGGAGACCGACGCCCGGACCCGACGCGACGAGATCACCCGGGAGGCGGACTTCTACGGGGCGATGGACGGTGCCTCGAAGTTCGTCCGCGGTGACGCGATCGCCGGCATCATCATCACCGGGGTCAACATCATCGGTGGATTCGCGATCGCGATGCTGATGCACGGATGGACCGCGGAACAGTCGATCGCGGTGTTCGGCATGCTCTCGATCGGCGACGGCCTGGTGTCGCAGATCCCCGCGTTCATCGTCGCGATCGCCGCGGGCCTCATCGTGGCTCGAGCCGGCGGCGAGCAGAACATCGGGATGGAGATCCCGAACCAGCTCGCCTCGCAGCCGATGGCCCTCTTCCTGATCTGCGGATTCCTCGGACTGCTCTCGCTCACGCCGCTTCCCACCATTCCGCTGCTGGTCGCCGCGATCGGCACCGGCGGCATCGGCTGGTTCATGCGTGATGCGAAGAAGGCGGTGGAGGTCGCGAAGGAGCTGGAGGCCCGCAAGGAGGCGGAGGCGGAACGGTCGGAACCGAAGCCGGTCGAGGAACTGCTCGGCGTGAGCACGCTCGAACTCGAGGTCGGCTACGGCCTGGTCCGGCTGGTGGGGGGCGATCTGCTCGATCGGGTCTCGATGATCCGGAACCAGCTGGCGAAGGAACTCGGCCTGGTCATGCCGCCGGTCCGGATTCGCGACAACATGCAGCTGCCGCCCGATCGATATCGCCTGAAGATCCGGGGGGCGACCGTCGACGAGGGCGAGGTCCATCCGGACCTGCTGATGGCGATGGATTCGGGGATCGCGACCGGGACGCTCGAGGGGCTTCCGGGCAAGGAGCCCGCGTTCGGGCTCGACGCGACCTGGATCGACCCGGCGCTGCGGATGCGGGCGGAGACTCAGAACTACACGGTGGTCGATCCGACCAGCGTCATCGCGACCCATCTCACCGAAGTCGTCCGTCGCCACGCCGACGAACTGCTCGCCCGGGAAGAGGTCGGGAATCTCATCGAGCAGCTCAAGCAGTCGGCCCCGAGGCTCGTCGAGGAGGTGGTGCCCGCCCAGGTGAAGATGGGGGAACTCCAGAAGGTCCTCCAGAGCCTGCTTCGCGAGGGCGTTCCGGTCCGGGACCTCGAAACGATCGTCGAGACCGTCGGCGACTGGATCGGCCACACGCGGGACCCCGACGTGCTGGTGGAATACGTCCGGAACGCGTTGCGTCGGTCGATCTGCACCATGCACGCCGAGGCCAATCCCGAAGGCGGGGCCCGCCTGCACGTGGTCACGATGGATCCGGCGGTCGAGGATCGGGTCAACGGTTACATCGATCGGGGGGCCGGCGGAACGACCGTTTCGGTGCCGCCCCAGCTCGCGGGCGACGTGGCTCGGGCGGTCGCGGATGCGGCGAAGCCGCTGCTCGCCGCCGGACGTCCGGTGATCGTCGTGGCGTCTCCGACCGTTCGGGCGCCGCTCCGTCAGATCCTCCACCCGCATCTCGCGGGGGTGGTGGTCCTGGGCTACAACGAACTCGTCGACGGTTTCGACGTTCAGTCGGTCGGGCTGGTCCAGCTCGGTTCACCGGAACCGATCGCGTCGTCGAGTCCGGTGGAGGTGGAGCAGGCCGCCACGCCGGGGACGTCCCCGGTCGGCATGAACTGAGCCGATCGAGCCTGGATTCGCGCTGGAACCCACCGATGTCCTCGCGACGTGGAAAGATGGCGGTTCCAGCGTGATTGTCCCCCGAGTCGGGTATCCTTCCGGCACGGCCCGCGTCGGAGGATTCGACCGCGAGGCCGCGGGCCTTGATCGGCGATCACGATCGTCGAAAGGCCGTCGTCGGTGGGTGGAACCCCGCCGGCCGCGTCGGGAAGCGCCAGGAGGGCGACACCATGCGACTGAAGACCTTTCGAGCATTCACGCTGAACGAAGCCCTCGAGGCGGCGAAGGCCGATCTCGGCGATGAAGCCGCCATCCTTCATACGAGGACGTTCAAGCGGGGCGGTTTCCTTGGAATCGGCGGGCGGGAGATCGTCGAGATCATCGCTTCCGAAGCCGTGGAATCGACGGAGGAGACGACCGATGTCGGCGGCGAGGCGTCGTCGGGCATCGATCCGATCGCTCGAGCCGAAGCTCGAAACCAGCAGGCCCGCGTCGATTCGCCCCAGGTGACGACCGCCGCGACCCGCGCTTATGCCGCGTCCGCAGCGCCCGCGACGGCGGGGGATGCCGATGCCGACGAGGGATCGTCGGTCGGTGGTCTTCGCCCGGAGGACGCACCGGCGAGCGGCTCGCTCGAAGTTGACCGGGAAAAGACGAGGACCCTCGCCCGGGCGCTGGCCATCCGGCTCGAACGACAGCAGGCGGCGCGATCATCCGCCGGGGTGTCGGGGCCGGACGATGTGATCGAGACGCCCGCCTCGTCGTCAGCCTCGGATCCGAGTCCGGTACCGCGAGCGACTGCCGCGGTCGATTCTCCGGTCGTTGCTTCCCCCTCGCCTTCCCCCTCGCCTTCCCCCTCGCCTTCCCCCATGCCTTCCACGCCACCCCGCGATCCCGGTGAGCACTTCGTCATCGGTGCTGGAGGCGTCCTGATTCCCGAGCGCCAGGCCCCCCCGCCCGCACCGCGGGTGATCGAGCTCACCCCGCCGACCGAATCGGTATCGCCGCGTGCCGCCGACCGTGTCGTCGTTCCAGTCATCGAGACCTTCGAGACGGGCGAGACCATCGCTGACCCCGCGACCGCCTCGCCTCCGTCCTCCGAGACGCAGCCGGAACGTGTGGAAGACGCGGAGGCCGCGGTGAACGCGAGTTCGGCCGTGACGCCCGCATCGCCCGGCCCGAAAGCCACTGATTCGAACTCCACCGAGCCGACCTCCACCGAGTCGAAGCCCGAGGCCGACGAACTCGACGCGATCCGCTCGACGGTGGGGCGGTTGCTCGCCGTGGGCGGCGTGCCGAGCCCCGACGCCGA
>NYWY01000030.1 GCA_002685335.1 Planctomycetaceae bacterium | reverse complement strand
TTCACCCATCGCCAACGCGATGAGCGGCTTGGGCCGAGCGGCCAGCAGATCGAAGAGTTCGAGGCAGTCCCGGGCACTCCGAGCCATGAAGACGATCTTCCCGATCGCACAGGCATCCTCACCCGCGATGTCGGCGACCCGGGAGAGAAGATCCGAAGGACGCCCTCCGAATTCGTGGCTCGAGAGGATCAGCCGGGTCGAGATGTCACGGACCTGATGCTCGTGATCGATGGCCAGTCGGACCTTCTGTCGAAGGTTCGCGCTGCGTTGCCAGGCTCGGAGTTCCAGATCGATGTAGGCCGGAGGGTGATCTCCGGTGCCGATCGCTTCGAGAAGCGATATCCGGTCCTGTTCGCTGCCGGCCCAGGTGCCCCCTTCGTCCTCGGCCCGGATCGTGGCGATGCAGGGCGCGGGGGTGTCCGCGAGAAGACGCTGAATCGATGCCAGGCCGTCCGATTCCTCGGCCAGCGCATCGAGTCGCCACTCGACCAGACGCGCGCCCGCCTCGACCGCCGCGTGGGCACGGGTGAGCGCGAAGGGGACATCGTCGATCGAATCGATGAAGATGGAGACGCAAAGAAACGACATGGCCGACCAGTCTACGGTCGAGAGGGTCGAGACGGTCGGTCGACGGACCCAGGAGACCGGTCGCGGCCTCGAGGCCTTCCAGCGATACACTTCCCGCATGCTCGACCTACCCGAAGAGATCTCAGACGCGATCGCGTTCATGCGCGGTCATCTTCGCGGCCTCATCCGCTTCGACACCGAATACCTCCCGATCAAGGTGGTCTTCGCCCCGGACGGTCGATTGATCGCTCCGGTCATGGAGGCCATGCTCCTGAGCACCGACTGTGCCCTGTATCTCCCGGAAGAACCCGAGAGCGACGATGATCGAATCGTCCAGCTCATGGTGACCCTCGACCGCTTCGAGGAATCCGGTCCCGATGGCGTCCTCGCCGATCGTTGGCGGATCTATCACGGCGAGCCCGATGATGTCCGCTGGGCGGCCATGACGGTCGACTTCTGCAAGTTCGCGGGCTACGCCTTCGATGGAGAAGCCGTCATGAGCCCCAACCCCCTCGCCGAGGCCGAAGCGACGCTCTGCCGCTCGGTGAATGCCGATCGAGAGGGAGACCTCCGCCGCCTGGCCTTGGAACGAGCGGAGGTCGAGGTCGAATCGCCCCGGCTGGTGGGCGTCGATCCACTGGGATTGGATATCCGAGGGCGATTCGAAGTAATTCGCATCGGATTCGAGACGCCGGCCGGCGATCAGGATGCCGCGGCGATCCAGATCGCCCGGCTGCTCGACGGCGATCGATGACCATGCGGATCGTGGTTCTGCTGGACTGCGTCGGAGATGCCCGGCCCCGATTCGAGACCAGCCTCGCCCGGGCCGGATTCGAGCCGGACGAGGTCACCATCGACATCATCCCCGACGGGGCGACCCGACCGAAGACCGATCTTCATCGACTGGTCTCCGGGGCGTCGGCCGTGGTGACCCCGCTCACCCTCCCGGTCGACCAGGCGTTCCTCGACGCCGCCGGTCCGCAACTTCGCGTGGTCGCCAACTACGCGGTCGGTTTCGACAACATCGATCGAATCGCCTGCGCGGAACGGGAGGTGGTCGTCTGCAACGGGCCCCCACCGATGACCGAACCGACCGCGGATCTTGCGTGGGCCCTGGTTCTCGCCGCCATCCGTCGGTTGCGCGAAGGTCTCGATCTGGCTCGGAGCGGCACCTGGAAGGGGCACGAGCCCCGGATGCTCCTCGGTCATCGACTCGTGGGGCGGAACCTGCTGGTGGTCGGAGCGGGCCGGATCGGAAGTGCCGTCGCGCGACGATCGATCGGCTGGGAGATGAAGGTCTCCTACACCGCCCGCGGTCCGAAGCCCGGAATCGAGGCTCCTCCGATCTCCGCCGTGCGGACGACCCTGGAGGATGGGCTGCCCGAGGCGGACGTGATCGTGGTCACCACCAGCCTCACCGATGAAACGCGGCACCTGATCGACGCCCGGGCGTTCGAGCTGATGAAACCGACCGCGGTGCTGGTCAACGTCAGCCGAGGCCCCGTGGTCGACGAGACGGCCCTGACCGCCGCCCTCGCCGAGGGCCGGATCTTCGCCGCCGGCCTTGACGTCTACGAGCACGAACCGCGAATCAGCCGGGAGCTTCGTGACCTGCCCAATGCGATGCTGCTCCCCCACGTGGCGTCCGCGACCGTGGAGGACCGGACCGACCTGACCGACATCTGCGTCGAGAACGTCGTGGCGATGCTCTCCGGGGTCGTTCCTCCACATTCGGTCGATCCTCCCCGAGACCGCTGAACCGCACCGTGGCTCCGGCGTCTTATCATGGAGGAAGGAGTAACCGTTCCGAGGTGGAGCGATCACGACATCAGCACGGGCTCCCCAGCCGCGCGACCAGGAATCCGGAGTCCGCATGAATCACAGCCTCAACAGTTCGATGATCGACGGTGAACAGGCCAAGGCCGCCCAGACCTACGCCGATGCGTTCGGTACCGCCGGACACGAAGATCCCGCGAAGATGTACATCGAACAGTGCTACGACGGCTACACCGAGGAGAACCAGGAGACCTGGCAGATCCTCTACGACCGCCAGATGGAGTTCCTGGCCGAGCGGGCATCGAACGTCTACCTCGATGGTGCGAAGGCCATCAACCTGGTTCGCGACCACATTCCGTATCTCGACGGCCCGAAGTCGATCAACACCTTTCTTCAGGATCTGACCGGCTGGCAGAGTCGCGCGGTTCCCGGGTACCTGCCGGCCAAGGCGTTCTTCGCCTGTCTCGCCCGCCGGGACTTTCCCACCACGATCGTGATCCGACCCAAGGATTCGATCGACTACCTGCCCGAGCCCGACGTCTTCCACGACGTCTTCGGTCACGTCCCACTCCACGCCGACCCCGTCTTCGCCGACTTTCTCCAGACCTACGGTCGCGCGGCCCTCACCTCGGCCGACGAACTGGACACCACCCGGCTCGCCCGACTTTTCTGGTTCACCGTCGAGTTCGGCCTGATTCGCGAAGAGGGTCAACTCAAGCTCTACGGATCCGGGTTGATCTCCTCGCCCGGTGAGAGCAAGCACGCGCTCGAGAGCTCGGACGTCGATCGGCGTCCCTTCGATCTGGACACGGTGTGCAACACCGACTTCGAGATCGATCAGTACCAGCCGATCCTCTATGTCCTCGAATCATTCGATCAGCTTCGTGACGCGATGAACGAGTACGCCAATCGGATCCTCGAAAAGAACAGCGAACCAACCTCCGCTTGAAGTCGACGTTCACCAGGGAGCGACATCGTGACCGGATGCCGCGAAGAACAGGCCGACGCCCGATTCACCTCTGCCCGGACCGGCGACACCGCATCCCGTCCAGGCCTGGCCTGGTCGGCCGCCGGAGTCCCGCTTCGTCTCGCTGGCGTCATCCGCCGCCCCGCCGGGGGAGGAGATCCTGAAGCCGGGAGACGCTGCCACCGCGAGTCTCGGACCACTGGTGAGGAATGCGGCTGAACTCCACGAACGAGTCGAACGGTCACGATGGACCTGGATGCTCGATGCGGATTGAACCACGCCATCCCGGGCTTCCGCTATCTTCGTGAATCGTCCCCTCAAGGAAGCATCCATGCCTGCCAAGCCCCCAGCCCTGAAGACCCCCGAAATTCCCGTCGCCG
This sequence comes from Planctomycetaceae bacterium, assembly GCA_002685335.1. The sequence continues at coordinate 16,235 of NYWY01000030.1, read as the reverse complement.
AATACGCCCGCCGACGCGACCGGGTCCTGACCTCTCTTCGAAAGCGCGGCCAGAAGCCGATCGCCCTCGTCCACGCCGGCGATTCGGATGCGACGCTTCACGGCACCTATCGTCCCCACCCCCACTTCGAGTACCTCACCGGGATCGTCGATGAACCGGGGGCGATCCTCCTCTTCGATGCCTCCGCCCCGGCCGGTCGTGAATGCTCCCTGCTCCTGAAGCCCCTGGACCCTGAAGTGGAGAAGTGGGACGGACTCCGGGACGAGATCGCCACTCCCCTCAAGGTCGCCTACGGAATCACCCAGATCATGCGGCTCCCGAGACTCGGCCGAGTCCTCGATGGCTGCATGCAACGCACCCGGACCTGTGCCTGTCTGCACCCCTTCGGCTGGCTCGGACAGTCCGTCTCCCCCGACCTCGCGATCTTCCGTCAGCTGCAGGAGAGGTACCCCGGTATCGAGATCCAGGATCAGACCGCGGTGCTGGCGCGAATGCGCTCGGTCAAGAGCAAGGCGGAGCAGAAGATGATCCGAGAGGCGGTCGAGATCTCCCGGCTCGGATACGACGCGATGTTCCGGACGGTGGAACCCGGCATGACCGAGTGGGACGTCATGGAGACCCTCGAGCATGGCTACCGGGCGAACGGCTCCCGCGGCCCCGGCTACAACACCATCGTCGGCGCCGGAATCAACGGCACCGTTCTCCACTACACGGCGAACAAGGAACCGCTCGCCCCCGACGACCTCATCGTCATCGATTCCGGGGCGAACTACGGCGGATACACCGCGGACGTCACCCGGACGATTCCCGCCAACGGGAAGTTCGGACCACGGCAGCGTGAGATCTACGAACTGGTGCTCAAGGCCCTCGAAGCCTCGATCAGGGTCGCCACGGTCGGAGCCACCATGGCCCAGATCGACAAGGCGTCGCGGGACATCATCGCCAAGGCGGGCCACGGAGATCGATTCTTCCACGGAATCGGCCATCACCTGGGCCTGGAGGTCCACGACATCACCCCCGAGGGGCCGCTCAAGGAAGGCGCCGTGATCACGATCGAACCCGGCATCTACCTCGAAGACGAGAAGCTGGGCGTACGGATCGAAGATGACGTGCTGATCACCCGTGACGGCCCCGTCGTCCTGACCAGAGGTATTCCCAAGACCGTCGCGGCCGTCGAGCGGGCGATGGCCGACCGAGGCTGAGGCTGGACACGGTTTGACATTCCAGAGCGAGGCGGGGGGAAATGAACCGCCCGCCGCATCGCCCGAAGCTACTATTTTACGAGGATTCCCTCGCACGTCCGCGGCCTCCGGGCCGGGCAAGGAACTCGATATGCCGAAGCGCACTCCGTCGGTCCTCCCCCGATGCCTCCAGATGTCCTGCCTGGTGCTGGCCGTCCTGGGAACGATGGCGTCCGCGGCTTCGGCCGACGAATTCCCCGACGAATGGTTCATCCGCGGCTCGGAACGACCCGCGGCCTTGAAGCAGGTCGAAGGCAAGCCCGCACCCGAGCTTCGGCTGGACGCCTGGATCGGTGAGAAGAAGACGCTGAAGGAACTTCGCGGCAAGGTGGTGGTCGTTGATTTCTGGGCGACCTGGTGCGGTCCCTGCATGATTGCGATCCCCAAGAACATCGAACTGGTCAACGAGTACGGAAGCCAGGGCCTGGTCTTCATCGGGGTTCACGATCACAACAGTGGCTGGGACAAGGCCGACCAGGTGGTCCGGGAGAAGTCGATCAACTACCCGGTGGCGCGTCTCGGCGATGGTGGTGCTTCCGCGAAGGCATACGGTCTCTCCTTCTGGCCGACCTACGTGGTGATCGATCGAACCGGAACCATTCGGGCCGCCGGACTTCTTCCCAGCAAGGTCTCCGAAGTGGCGAAGATCCTCCTTGCCGAGGCACCGCCGGAGGGCGAGTCGGGTGGTGGTGAATTCCCCTCGGAATTCTTCGATGCCGGCGAGCGGCGGATGCCGAGCCTGACTGGCATGGAAGGAAAGAGCGCGCCACCCCTCAAAGCCGCAAAGTGGCTCGGAGAACCGGTGGAGCCGATACGGGACTCCGGTCGAGTCACGGTGCTTCGTTTCATCGCTCCGGAAAGCACGGCCACTCGGACCCGCATGCCCGAATGGCTTCGTTTCGCGCGGGAGTACGGCCCGCAGGGTGTTCAGTTCGTCGGCGTCTGCGATCACCTCGCGGATTGGGAGGCGATGGAGAAGATGCTGGCCGAGGCCGAGGCCGCATTCCCGATCGCCCTCGACGCTCCTCCTAACGCGGACGATCGATTGCCACTCGGGGCGACCGCCACCGCCTACGGGATCCGGGGCTGGCCGACCACGGTGATCATCGATCGGCAGGGAACGATTCGCGCCGCTGGATTGCGCGACGCCCACCTTCGGACCGTCGTCGACAAGTTGATGGCCGAGTCCCTGGACCCCACGGGCCGGTAGTCGTCCGTTTCTCGCGAGGACAGGTTCCCCGCACACGCCGTCCACCGACGGCAGGAAGGTCGAGTATTCGTGGAATCGAATGACAACAACGCCGCCGCGATCGGCACCGAGTTCGCGGGCACCGTTCGGGAAGAGGTGGCGCGAACGGTCGTCGGCCAGCAGGTCGTGGTCGAGCGGGTGCTGATCTCGCTGTTGACCGGTGGACACCTCCTGCTGGAAGGCGTTCCGGGAATCGCGAAGACCCTTCTGGTACAGGCGGTCGGACGAGCGATCGACCTCGAATTCAAGCGTGTTCAGTTCACCATCGACCTGCTCCCTTCCGACATCGTGGGGTCGGAGATCCTCGATCAGGACTCGGGCGAGTTCCGGGTCCATCGCGGACCGGTCTTCACCAACCTCCTCCTGGCCGCCGAGATCAACCGCGCTTCCCCGAAGGTCCAATCCGCGCTGCTGGAGGCGATGCAGGAACGAAAGGTCTCCATCGGAGACCGGACCTACGAACTGCCGGCTCCGTTCCTGGTGATCGCGACCCAGAATCCGGTCGAGCAGGCGGGTACCTTCGAACTCCCCGAAGCCCAGTTGGATCGATTCATGCTCCGGCATCGCCTCAGTTACCCGACTCAGGAGCAGGAGACCGAAGTCGTCCGGCGAGGATTGCAACTCAAGTTGAAGCGACAGGGGGACGGCGCCGTTCCCATGACCGCGTTCGATGCGATCGACACCGCCAGTCCGCTCAAGGTGCGAGACCTCACCGGCGCCATGGAGGAAGTCCTCCGGGTCCACGTGAGCGACGTCTTCGTGCGGGATTGCGTGGAACTGGTCAACCTCACGCGTTCCCATCCGGAAATCGAGCTGGGGTGCAGTCCTCGGGCGGCGATCGCCCTGGTGCAGGCATCCCGGGCCCGCGCCTTCATCAACGCCCGGGACTACGCCATTCCGGAGGACTTCTTCGCACTGGCCGAAGACGTCATCCTCCACCGCATGCGACTCACCTACGAAGCGCTCGCGGAAGGCCGGCGCGGCGAGGACGTGCTCCAGGAAATCCTGCGCTCGCTGGCCTGACCCTGTCACATGACCCGAATCGATCATCCCGAACTCGGCCCCCCCGATGAACTCGCCCACGGCGATTTCGAAATGGTGGTGCGTCGACTGGCCGATGACCTCGCCTTCGGCACCGATGCCTCGATGTTCACCGGACCCGGACTCGAGTACGCCCAGTCCAGGCCATACGAGCCGGGTGATCCGATTCGCCAGATGGACTGGCGGATCACCGCCCGCACCCGCAAGCCCTACGTCAAGGAATACGAGGCGCTGAAGCGCACGTCGGTGCTCATGGTGCTCGACACCTCGGCCTCCATGGGGGTGCAGTCGGCCCGACTTTCCAAGCATGATCTGGGGATCTGGATCGCCGCGGCCCTCGGCCTGGTCGCCCAGCGTCGACTCAGCCCCACCGCGATCATCGGGGCTGGAGACCGGAGCACCCGCTTCGAACCCAGTCTGCTCAAGACCGATCTCTGGCAGGCGCTCGAACCACTCCGAACCGGAAGCGTGGCGGAAACGACGACCCTCGGCGAGCGGCTCCGGGAACTGGTGGTGCGGGCCAAGAAGTCCAGCGTCATGGTGATCATCAGCGACCTGCACGATCCGGAAGCGATGCCCGCGATCCGACAGGCCAGCCAACGGCATGACGTCATCGTGCTCGAGTTGCGGGACCCGGCCGAAGAGGGAGACCTTCGGGCGGGCTTCTTCCGCGGCCGCGAGGCGGAGACCGGTCGCGACTTCATCGGTCATGGCCGACAGCGTTGGATTTCCGGTGACCGGGGACTTCCGGCGAACGACGATTTCGGAAGAGCGGTGGCTCGGGCCGGAGCGAGCTGGCTTCGATTGGAGACCCACCGGCCCTTCATTCCACCGCTCCGCCAGTTCCTGGCGGCCCGGTCGCGTGCGGGAGGGGGCCGAGGATGACCATGTCGGTCTTCGCGATCCTCTCGGTCCACTCGATCATGGCCATGACGTCGACGTTGCAGTCGGGCGTTCCGGCCGAATCCGTGCAGGCCACTCGCGGCATCAACGGGGAGGTCGTGATCGAGGTCGAAGGCGACTCGATCAGCCCGCGATCGGATCTGGACCTCGATTCACCCATGTTGGTGCGGATCGCCGGATCCCGCGAGCTCGACGGCGACCGCATGGAATACCGCCTTCAATTCATCGGCGTGGACGTCGGATTCTTCGACCTTCGAGAGGTTCTGGAGACTGAGGATGGTTCGAGGCCGGATCACCTGCCGCCCATTCCAGTCGAGGTCGTCACCAATCTGGCGGACGACCAGACCACCGACGTCTACGTGAATCAGGAACCGGGTCGCCCGCTGTCCGGCGGCTACCGACTGTTCCTCTGGGCGCTCGGATCGATCTGGATCATGATCCCGGTTCTCGCATTCGTGCAGCACCGCCGCGGAACGCGGGACGAACCCGAGAGCGAAGATCCACAGGCGAGCAGTTTCGCGGACCAGCTCCGCCCGTTGGTGCTCGCGGCCGCCCGGCGGGACCTGTCCGTGGCCGAGCGTGGACGCCTCGAACTCCTGCTCTACGCCCACTGGCAGGACCAGCTCGATCTGAGGGACCTGGATCGGCCTCTGGCGGTCGCACGGCTCCGGCGTGACGAGCGGGCCGGCGCCCTGCTTCGTGCGATCGAGGCCTGGCTGCATCGACCGGATTCGCATCCGACCCGGACGACTCCGGACGAGATCGACGAACTCCTGGCTCCGTATCGACAGGCCGCGCCGATCGAGATGGAGTCGGCCTCATGACCTTCTCCCGACCCGAGGCTCTTCTGTTTCTCGCCATTCCGGTGGTGATCGTGGTCTTCGCCTGGCAGTACCGAGGCTGGGGCCTGGTCATGCCATTCGATCATCGATCCCACGCGAACCGCTTCTGGCTTCGAATGACGCTTCGGTTCTTTGAAATCATGCCCGCGGTGGTACTGGCCGCGGTGATCGGACTTCTGGCCGGTCCCCAGGTTCTTCGAAAACCGCTCGACCAGCGGGTGCTCACCAACATCCAGATCTGCTTCGACGTCTCGGGAAGCATGAACGGCGAGGGCCGGTACGAGATGGCCCGGACCGCGGTGGAGAATTTCGTGGACACCCGGGAAGGCGACGCTTTCGGAATGACGCTGTTCGGTACCCACACCATGCGTTGGCTTCCGCTCACGCGTGACCTGAATGCGATCCGCCATTCGCTTGATTTCGCGGATCCACGACGGCAACCCGTCCACATCGGGGGCGGAACCCGGATCGGAAACGCCCTCGAGTTCTGTCACGACAACATGCTGGCGGAAGCGGAACCCGGCGATCGGATGATCGTGCTGGTCTCCGATGGCGTGAGTTCGGATCTTCGTGATGCGTCGAGCCAGGCCGAGATCTCCGATCTTCTGGAACAATCGAACATCACGCTCTACCACGTGCACGTCGGAACCTCCGCGGTTCCCATGGTGGTGGCGGACATCGCCGAACAGACCGGCGGCGAAGCATTCGTGGCCACGGATCGCAAGGGCCTCGATCGGGTCTTCAATCACATCGATCGCATGCGACCGGCGAAGTTCGAACCGGGCGGCACGGTGCCGATGGACTTCGTCCTGCCCTTCGTGCTCGTCGCGATGTCGGCGCTGGGACTGCACGTGATGGGGCTCCTGGGATTGAGGTACACCCCATGGTGATCACCCCGCTCACCGCTCTGGTCGCCGCGCTGACGGTCGCCGGCCTGGTCACGATCGCGGAATGGCTGCACGGGCGACGAATCGCCCGGATCGCCCGCCTCGCCTTCGGGGACACGGGCCGTCCGGCGGCCTGGGTCGGCCTGGTACCGCCGATTCGAGTCGCGGCGACGGGCGTGTTGACCTGGGGGCTTCTCATTCTGCTCGCGGTGGATCCCCAGGTTCGCGAGGCGGACGGCGAACGAGCCGCGTCGAAGCATCTCCTGCTGGCCCTCGACGTGTCACCGAGCATGCAATTGGTTGATTCGGGGCCCGACCGAGAGAAGCAGGCTCGGGCGATCTGGGGCGGAAAGATCCTTCAGGGGATTCTCGACCGTCTCGACATGGCCACCACCCGGATCACCCTGGTGGCCTTCTACACGGACGCGAAGACGGTGCTCACGGAAACCCCCGACAAGGCGGTCATCGGCAACGCCCTCGACGGCCTGCCGATGTACGCGGCCTTCGATTCCGGACCGACCAGATTGCAGGAGGGGGTGGTCGCGGCCCTCGAGGAGGCCAGGGCCTGGATGCCCGGGTCCGCCACCCTGGTGGTCCTCAGCGACGGCGACACGTTGTCCTCGAGCGCTTCGACCGTGAGACTTCCCGCGTCCATCGCGGACGTCATCGTGATCGGCGTGGGTGATCCATATCGGAGTCTGGCCATCGCCGGTCACAGTTCGCGACAGGACACGACGTCATTGAAGCAACTGGCGGCCCGACTGGGCGGCCACTACCACCAGGGGAACGAAAAGCATCTTCCCAGCTCCATCCTCGAAGAACTGACGATGATCGAGCCTCGACTCAGCGACCAGACGAGTCTTCGTGAACTCGCCCTCCTCCTGACCGGCCTGAGTGCGGTGGTCCTCGCCGCGATCACGCCGGCCCTCGCCCTGCTCGGCCGCCGTCGCGACTTCGCGATGGCCCGGCGGAACGTTCGAGTTCCGGGAGGTGCGGGATGAGCGGTCGAAAGGGAATCGGCTGGACGATCTGGGCCCTGATTCCGGTTCTGGTCCTCGCTTTTCACTTCGGGCCGGGGCAGGATCTCGAGCGGCGTGATCTTGCAGTGCGGAGGCATCGGGATGCCATCGCCCTCGAGCTTCAGGCGACCGGGATCCAGGCCGAGGCCCATGCCAGTCACCTGGCGGTCATCGAAGCGAGGCGCCGGGCGTTGCTTGCGGGTGTGCCCGGAGGTTCACCCGAAATCGAAACGGCCCTGGAACGGGAACGACTCGCCTACGAACGCGCGGAGACGGCCTGGGAACAGGTGGCGGACGCCTACGGGGACGTTTCGGATCTGCTTCCCGAAGATGCGGATGAGATTCCGCGGGTGCGGTGGTCGAAGGCACGAGCCCAGGTCCGTTCCGGCGAGATCTGGGCGGGAGCCGGTGAACTCGAGGCCCTGCTGCAGGAGCTCGATGCCACGCAGGTCGGCCAGGGACCACTCATCCGAGCGACCCGCGAAGAACTCGCGGGCGCGCGTTACTACGGGGCGCGACTGATGCGGCTCGCCGGTGAACCGGCGAAGGAATGGCGGGCGGAAAGCATGCGGGCTCGTCAGCAGTACCGACTGCTGGCCGAGCAGGCGGCGTCGGACGGCTCGGCGGTCGAGGTGGTCCGGGGCTACGAAGACAACGTGGAGCGGGTCATCGATCTCGAACAGATGGATCGTTCCGAAATCGAAGGACGTCCCCTGCCGAGTGAGAGCCCCCGAGGCGTGCGTGGTGGTCGACCGGGCAATCAGGGGCGTCCCGGGGTCGGCCGCCCGGGGAATCGACCGGACAGCCGTGGGGCTGGAACCGGACGACCGATCGGTGACGGATGGTGAAGCGACGATGTTCAACAGGGTCCTGCGCAGCGCCTCGAGCGACTGACGCAATTGGAGGATCGGTTCCCATGTGGATTCGAGTCATAGTGGCGATGTTCGTTCTTGGTCTCGGCGGCCAGCCCGCCTGGGGACAGGATGGATCCGAACCGTTGCCGTTGGAGATCACTCCCAAGGAGGGCCGTCGCCTGAAGGCGATCCACGACGCCCTTCCGCCGGATGAGCAGGCCCAGATGAAGGCCCATTACGAGGCGATGGGAGTCGACTCCGCCATCCTCTTCGCCCAGGAGATGCCGGCGAAGACCGCGTCTCCCGAAGTGGCGAGCAAGAAACGGATCCTTCCGATGGTGAAGCGGAAGAAGTTCAACCGCACGCCCCAGACGGTCCTCGCCGCCCGCACGAAACTCGGTCTGGAAGTCACCGAACGACCGGCGGAGGATGCGAACGCGAACGACGTCGTCGAGTGGCTGCATCTCCAGGTGATGGCCGGCGAGTGGGATGAACTCTCCTGGTTCCTGGCCGAACGAGCGGGAGACGAGGCGGAAGGAATCTATTCCCACATCCTTCAATCGACCAACCAGGGTGATCCGATGCTGCTTCCCGAGGAGGTTCTTTCCCTCGCCAACGCCGCGAAGGAGGCCCCCACCAACTGGCAGATCAATGTCCTGGCCAGGTTGATGAAGCAAGCCGCCCGCAACACCAGCACCGGACCGATGGTCGCACAGATTCGCACCGGAACTCGATTGTTCGGGGGCGAGGATCTCGCCAATCATCCGCGCACCGCGGCCCTTCTGTCCCGGGCCGGAATGTCCGAAGATGCCTACGCGTACCTTCCGTCGCTCGAAGAGGCTCGGAAGGCCGAAGACGAGCAGGGCGTGCTCATCCACGGGATCTATCACGCGGGTCGCGCGACCGAGGCATCCGGATCCGCGGCAATCGCGGAACGCCTTCAGGCGTGGCGGCTCTTCGGTGAGGTGACCGTGATGGAGGATGCCGACCTGGAGATCCGGCAGGAGGCGTTGCGGGAAGCGATGACCCTTCTACCCGAGGTCCCGGAAGGCCAGGCGACCGAGTGGATCGACCAGGTCTTCGCCAGTGATCGGATCGCTCCCGCGGCGCTGGAGATCATCGCCCTCGATGCCATGACCCTCCGAGCCCGCAAGATCAACGAGACGCAGAAGGCCCGGGCCATCGTCGTGATGCAGACGGCGGTCGAGCAGTTGCTCAACTCCGAGCGGGTGGACAATCGCACCCTCCGGGTGCCACTGCGGATGCTGACCACCGGGCTGGTCGCCGAAGCCGAGGCGTCACTCGCGGATGATTCCAACAATCGCGGCACGCCTCCGGGAACCGCAATGCTGCTCAGAGCGGTGCCGAACGAGATCTGGCTCGACACCATCGAGCCAAGCCTCGCGGTGCGGGCGTACCGGGCCTTCATCGGGGTCGCCACCAATGCCGACGAGATCGACCGGGCCCTGGACATTCTTGAACAGGGAGTGGATCGTCACCCCGACGAGGCGGAAGACCTGTCCGCCGATTTCCTCGGCCGCTGGGTGAAGCGGCTTCGCCCGGACACCAACAGCAACCAGTCGGCCGCGATGCAGTCGGCCTTCTTCGCGTTCGGTGGACGTTCCACGGTTCCTGCGGCACCGCTCACCCGCGGCCGGCAGGCCCGGAATCTGAACCGACTGCAACGAGTGCTGAACATGGTGGAGGAGCGAGGAATCGATCCACGATCCCTGCCGAACCTGGTGGCCGCGTTCCGAGCCTGCCACAGCCAGGCCGAGGCCTACACCGAGGATGACATCAGCCGGGTCCTCGGACCCGTCGATGAGATGCCGTCAGAGACCGCGGCCCTGCTTGCCCGTTCCATGCGATCGGGGCTTTCCGGCGACTGGCGGAGCCGGGAGGTTCAACAGCGCTTCGGAATGCGTCGAAACGCCGCGGAGATCGCGGCGGTGGTGGAGAACGGATACGCGCTGGCCATCGAACTGGCCGACCGGGCGATCGAGGTCGAACCCGATTCGTGGCAGCATGCGGTGACCAAGGCCGCCCTTGCCTACGACCGGCTCGAACATCGCAAGTCGATGAACGATGGCGAGGTCGCGGGCTACAACGAGGTTCGTCGACAGGCCTTCGATGCGTTCGCCAACGCGGCGGCCCGCTATGCGGACGCGGTGGCCGATGGCCGGCTCACCGCCACTCCCAACGTGTATCTCGCCTGGTTCAATGCCGCGGTGGGAGCCACTGACCTTTCCCAATTGACCCGCGACAACATCCTCTACGAAGGCTCGGAGCGGGACACCCAGATCGAACGGATTCGAGAAGCCATCGCTTCGATGCCGCCGGCGTCGGCCGAAGAACATTTCGGATTGGTCGCCCAGGCCCTTTCCAACGCGATCGGTTCGCTGAATCCGGAAGTCAAACCCCGGGTGGTCAGGCATGCTCTGCGGATCGTGGGGGATCACCCGCTGGCCTCCCCTCTTCGCCGGATCAATGCGTTGTACCGCGATCTGGTGGATGATGAAATTCATCTCCGGCTCACCATCGACGGCCCGGATCGAATCGGTACCGATCAACTCTTCGGTGCGGTCCTCACTCTTCGGTACACCAATGCGGTCGATCGGGAGACGGATGGATTCGCCAAGTACCTTCAGAATCAGGTCTGGGTGCGGCTGGGCAACAACAGCAGCTACGTGGATTATCGCGACCGCCTGGGCCGAGCCATTGAAAACGCCTTCGGGGACGAGTTCCAGATCGAAGCGATTTCGTATTTCGATTCCCTGCACCCGTCCGACGAGGTGAGCGAGGGCGGCGAATCGGGCTGGCAGGAGAAACCACTCGCCTATCTGGTGCTCAAGGCGCGTGATTCAAGCCTCGATCGACTGCCGCCGGTTCAGATGGATCTTGATTTCGTGGACACCACCGGCCCGGTGATTCTGGCGGTGGAGAGCAATGCCCCCCCGGTCGACGCGACCTCGATGGTGGATCGTCCGATCACCGATCTCCAGGTCTCCCAGGTGCTCGATCTTCGAACCATCGACGACGGTGAAGTGGTTCTGGAAGTGCGGGCCCGAGGACGGGGCGTGGTTCCCGAGATCGATGAGATTCTCGCGGGGGTGCCGACCGCCCTTGATGGCTTCGAGGTCGGTGAAGACGGCATCGAGTCCCACCCCGTGGGGGTCGCCGCGGAGAATCCCGAAGATCTCGACGGATTCAGATTCCGGGGTGGCGGATCGGAGGACGAGGAGGAATACCTCGGGCGGGACGATGATGGCGTCTTCCGGCAGGTCACCGAACGCGGCTGGACCATCCGATACACCCCGACCAATGACGTCACCGGCCAGGCCTTCATGCTGCCCGTGCTGGCCGACGGGGTCGAGGGTGAAGTCACCGCACGGTCGTTCGATGATCTCGACCTCGTGGTCGTGGATGCTTCTTCCGTTCCGGTGAAGGCCGGCATGCCCTGGTGGTACGGAATACTGGCGATCCTCGCCATCGGGCTGGGAGCTCTGGTGGTGATGGCGATGCTCAGAGGTCGCTCCGACGGAGGCGATGCCGCCGACGACATGGATGACCTCCTGCCGGCTCGCGACACGCCGCTGGGGGTCATCGCCGCCTTGCGTCGGATCGACAAGCTGCACGGAGATCGACTTGGCGCGGACCGTGACATCCTGCGTGCGGACATTCGCGATCTCGAGCAGGCACACTTCGGCCCCGCCGCGGGTGATGGAACCATCGGACAGGCTCGGGCCGTCGTGGATCGCTGGGTCGCCACCGTGCGAGCCGCTCACTGAGCATTCGACGATCGAGCCGATGGGCGCCGAAACCCGCGATGGATCACCTTTCAGCGACCCGAGAGACTCGGAGCGGAATAAATCGCGGACCACTTCTCCTGCAACGCGTCGAAGGAATCGACGACCGTCCGATTGATCACCCCGACCAGGATCCTGGGCTTCCGTTCCGAGGAGATGCCCTCGCAGACCAGATCGATCTGATCGACCTCGCCGTCATGGGCGAGCGAGCCTCGCATCCCACGGATGAACCCCGTGGCGAGATCGACCCAGACCACGAAGTCGGTTCGGTCATCGGCACTCCGGAAACGAAGGGTCCGGGAGGCGGAACCGTCGGGCCACGCGGCCGCCGCGACCACGACCGATCCATCCGCTCCGATGGCATCCAGGAGCGGCCGCATCGCGGCCTCGGGTGACGATCCGATTCGAAGTCGGACCTCGAGCGGAATCGGGGTCAGCGGCCACACTTCCTCCAGGCCGCGCAGAGCGCCGTTCGGAGTTCGCGAGACCTCCTGACGGATCAGATATCCGGGGTAGAACGGCGAGTCGGCGTAGGCGAGTCCATTCTCCAACGTCAGATTTCGATCCGGACTGAGAACCTTCACTTCGCCCGAATTGGTCAGCATCGACTGGGTGCGGACGGGGTGAAGCACGCCATCCATGGTCTTCCACGACCCCGTGGTGATCACCCGGATTCCCGGGGCCGAGCGGTAGGTCCTTCTCAGTTCCTCCACCAGGGCCAGAGCCTCACCTTCCAACGCCGGTCGCTCGGTCGCGGCTTCCTGGACTTCGGATGAAGATGCCGAAAAGGCTTCGTCCGGCCCGAATACCGCGGCCAGGCCGAGAACGAAGATGGACGACGCGCGAACGATTCGTGAAACCAGGACCTGCGGCATTTGAAACTCCATTGAGAAACACCGATTCCGCATCGGCGACGTCTGGATCATCGGTCGAGGACGAGGGGTGAGTTGAACCCGATCGACTGGGTTCCAGCACCAAGTGGGGCCGTCAGATCTCGGTTCCGTACTTCAGCAGCAGCACGATGGACCAGATCGGAGGAAAGGAACTGATCAACACCCCGAACCAGATCAGCAGTCTCGCGGTGATCGGACGTACCCGGGCGATCGCCTCGCACGAGACGATGACGAACAGGGTCAGGGCGTATTTGAACGCGATCGCCCCATTCAGGCCCCAGGCTTCGATGATCAGGTTCGCCACCGGATTGACCTCTTCGCCACCATTCCGAAGGATCACCCAGGTGAGCATGATGTCGAGGCTGCCCACGAAGATCAGCCAGACGTAGAGCTCCTGGAATCGCATTTCGGGAAGCTCGAAGAGCCCCGGTCGCGATTCGATGGAATCGGTGATTCCCGGCATCCCGGGCTTGGGCCCGGACTTGGGTTCCGAAGACCGTTCTGTATCGCGGGAAAGCATCATCACACCTCCAGACTATCGCTCCAGCGGACCATTCGGCGAAGTCCGGCTGGTGATCCGTTGATCGGATGATTCCGAGCCGTTCCGGTCGACCCGGGACTCTTCCGAGTTCCTGGCGGCAGGATCTCTCCGAACCGCCTTCGGTCGCCATCCTCGGATCCAGATCCTCTCCGAGATTCCAGGAAAGAAACTGGCCGCGACCATCAATGCGGCCTTGTGATCTCCGAGCCGCGCGGCCTTGATCAACTGGCGACGGCCCTCTCCGGTCGAACCCCCGCCTCCGAGGCGGCGTCCACATCGTCGGTACCAATCGCAGGCGTATCGGTCGATGATCCGGCGAGCCCCCGCATCGAGTTCGAGCTCCAGACCCAGTCCACCTCCTGCCGCCGACCGAAGATCGTCGATGCAGGACTCGATGCGTCGAGCCGCATCCATTTCGTCGCCGGTCATCGCTTCCGCATGCATCCGGTAGCGGCCGAGCGGGGCGACATGTTCGACCACCGGTGCGACCGCACCAAGCAGGGCGAGCAGGAACGCGGCTTCCCCCTGAACCTGGTCCTCTCGGAACGGACGCGGGCCGAGTCGACGCAGGACCTCCCGGCGGGTCACGTGAAAACTCGGCAATACCGGGAGTCCCGATCGGCCGATCGACAGGAACGAATCGAGATCATGCAGGTGATGTCCCCCGTCGACCTCCTCCTCCCATGCCGACGGTTTCTCCGTTGGAGACTGCCAGGCGCGGTATCTCGAGAATCCGCTCCCGGCCTCCGGGTGGCGCTCCATCATCGAGGTCATTCGCTCGACGTATCTCGGATGCCAGAGATCATCGGCATCGAGAATGCAGATCAACTCGCCCGATGAGGCTTCGATGCCCTCGTTACGAGCGGCGCACATGCCTCGATTCGGCGTGCGGATCAGGGTGACGTCGATCGCGTGATCGTTGGCGATCTCCGACGTTCGATCGGTGCTGCCATCGTCCACCACGATGATCTCGTGGGGCCGGAGCGTCTGAACCTCGAGGGAGTCGAGGGTCTCCGCCAGGCTGCGATCGGCGTTGTAGGCCGCGATCACCACCGAAGACCGGAGTCCGGTCCGCGTCGAGACCGGGGGTCGATCTCGGTCGGTCGAGCTGGAGGGTGGAGGTGACTTCGACATCGACGTCCGGTGATTCGAACTCCTGCCAGCCCGGAATGCGGGAGGAGCGGTGGTGTCGGGTCAGATCAGAGAGTCATGACTCGGAAGATTGTGCGCTGGCGCGGTGTTCAGCTGCACGAACTGTTCGCCCTGGATCCGCTTGGCTTCTTCGGGATCCACGTAGTCCGAATGGCAGGAGGCCTTTCCCTCCTCGCCGTCCGGGGCGGTCTCCCCCTTCTTCGTTCTCTTGACCTTGTTCGCGAGGGCGTGAATCTCGTCGGGGGACAGGACCCCCCGCTTCTCGAGAATCTCCTGTTGTTCGGCGGTCAAGGCGTCGGAGCGGATCGTCTTGCCCCGATCGAATCCTTCGGCCTTTCCACTGGCGAACTCCTGGATCTCCTTGGAGATCCGGACGCTGCACCAGTCGTGACCGCACATCGCACAGAAATCGGTGTCCACGTCGAGATCTTCGTCGTGATACGCCCGCGCCGTGTCCGGGTCAAAGGAGAGATCGAAATGCTTCTGCCAGTTCAAGGCCGCTCGCGCCTTGGTGAGGTCGTCATCCTGATCACGGGTTCCGGGGATCCCCAGAGCCACGTCCGCGGCATGAGCCGCGATCCGGTAGGCGACGCATCCCTGCTTCACGTCATCCCGCTTCGGGAGTCCCAGGTGCTCCTTGGGAGTGACGTAGCAGAGCATCGATGCCCCGTGATACGCCGCGGCGGTCGCGCCGATGCAGGAGGTGATGTGGTCGTAGCCGGGGAACATGTCGGTGACCAACGGGCCGAGCACGTAGAAGGGTGCACCATGGCAGAGCCGTCGCTGAAGCTTCATGTTGAACTCGATCTGGTCGAACGGCACGTGTCCCGGGCCTTCGATCATCACCTGGACGCCACAGCGCCAGGCTCGCTCCGTCAGTTCTCCCAGGGCCTCGAGTTCACCCAGTTGGGCGGCATCCGTGGCATCGGCGAGCCCACCGGGGCGGAGTCCGTCTCCGATCGAGAAGGTGACATCGTGCTCCCGCATGACGGCACAGATGCGTTCCCAGGCGGTGTACGTCGGGTTCTCCTGGTCGTGGATCAACATCCACTTCGCGAGCAGCGAACCACCGCGACTCACGATGCCGATGATCCGATCCTTCACCAGGGGGATGTGGGCTTTTCGGACACCGGCATGGATCGTGAAGTAATCCACACCCTGCTTCGCCTGATGCTCGAGCGTCTCGAGGATCACGGCTTCATCCAGATCCTCGAGCTTTCGGCCGATGATCATCGAATAGATGGGAACCGTGCCGATCGGGACGGTGGAATTCCGGATGATCGCCTCGCGGGTCGCGTCGAGGTCGCCACCGGTGGAAAGGTCCATGACGGTGTCGGCGGACCAACGCTCCGCCCACTTCAGCTTCTCGATCTCTTCATCGGTCGAACTCGAAACCGGTGACGCGCCCATGTTGGCGTTGATCTTGGTCTTGGATGCGCGGCCGATCGCCATGGGGTCGAGTTCGTGCGCCAGATGGTTTCGATTGGCCGGGATGACCAGACGGCCTGACGCCACTTCATCGCGAACCTGCTCGGGCGAGAGGTGATCTTCGCGTTCGGCGACCCTGGTCATCTCCGGCGTGACGACACCCAGACGAGCCGATTCCAGCTGAGTGATCGGCACGAAGCCTTCCGGTGCGACGCAGCGGACATGCTCGCCGATCGCGGACTGGTTGTGCCCCGCACATCCGGTGGCCCAATCGGAAACCGCTTCAATGACCCAGCCGTCGGGGAGGAAGTCCCAGGCCGTCAGGCCACTCGGCTCGGGCATGCCCGGAGTGTCCGGAGAGCTGAAGGTGCGGGGCCCG
>NYWY01000029.1 GCA_002685335.1 Planctomycetaceae bacterium | reverse complement strand
TCCGTGGATCGAAGCGATTCCGACGGCGTACCGCCCCGGCATGATCGTCAAGGGCACGGTCACGAAGATCACCAACTTCGGTGTCTTCGTCGAACTCGAGGACAACCTCGAAGGCCTGCTCCACATCTCGGAACTCTCGGACCAGAAGGTCGAGAACCCCCAGGACGTGGTCAAGGTCGGAGAAGAAGTCGACGTCAAGATCCTTCGGGTCGACATCGACGACCGGAAGATCGGACTCAGCCTCAAGCGGGCCCAGTGGGGTACCAACGACACCACCGACTACTCCGGTGGTGGCGCCGAGGATGGTTTCGAAGGCCAGCCGCCGAAGCGTGGCGGCATGGACAGTCACGGTGCGATGGGTACGGACAAGATCCAGTTCTGACCGTTCCTCCGCCAGTGATTCCATCAATGAACACGCGGGCCCGTCCAGAAGGACGGGCCCGCGTCGTGTTCGGTGTGAGAACGAACCGAACACGCGGGGAGGAGATTGCCGGCCGAAGCCGGAGAGAGAGTCAGTGATGATCGCGCGTGGTTCCCACCACGGGGATCATTTCAGCACATGGCGATGAAGGTGAGGCAGGTGAGGACGAGCATCCGACGTCGATGCGATGAGATATTGAGCAGCTGATTCGCGATCATGGCGTATTCTCCGATCTTTGAATGTCTGCTCAATCATGCCCCGGGCCTCGTCCTTCGCAACTCGCTCCCAGACTTGACGGCCAAAGAAGTCGATCCATGACCCGCACAGACCGCACTCCTCCATCCCCCGTCTTTCTCGCCGATCGCCTCGGGTCCTTTGAACGCGGCAGGGAACGTTTTTCCCGGACGATGTTCCTGGTCCTCGCCGTTCTGTCGATTCTCGGAGGTGGATCCGTCGCCGCCGGCCCCCCCGCCGTGGGTGAGGCCCTTTCGGCATGGTTCGAAGTGCGGGAGTGGCTCGACGACGGGGAGTTCCCCGAACCGGGAACGTCCGCGTCCGAGATCCGGATCGATGCGGCATCCGCGGTTGGCGTGATTCTTCGTCTCGACGGTCGGATCGTCGGTCGCGGCATGGATCTCGTCCGGGATGCCGACATCATTCGTCGAGCCGCCGGCCGCGCCTACTCCCAGGCGTTGGGTGACCGGGTCATTCGGGATCTCCCCGAGAACTTCCGTCGGGAAGTCGGATCACGCCTCGCGCTCGAACTCGAAATCGCCGGGCCCCGCTCGACCCTGGTCGCCGGATCGCTCGCCGCCGCCGCCGCCCGCATCCGACCCGGCATCGACGGGATCGCCATTCTCCGAGGCGATCGGGTGGCGCTGTCCCTCCCCGGCCGACAACTGGCGACCGGGACCGCGGGTGCCACGGCATCGACCCTGCTCCGCCTCATCGACCAACTCGGTCTGCCTCCTCGGGACCTGGAGGAACTGCGTCGACTCGATGCGATTCAACTCCAACGCTTCGAGACCATTCGGATCGGACAGGCGGGCTCCGATCAGGAACCGGGCCTCCGAACCCGAAGCGGTACGTTCATCCCCCGCGCGGTCCTCGATGAGCATCTGATCGAGACGGTCCGCGACCGATTGTCGAACCGACTGGCACGCTGGAGACCGGAAGCTGATCCGCGCATCGAGCGGATGACCGACGAGAAAGAACCACCAGCTCGGCCCTGGCTGGGTGATCACGACCCCGTCGGAGACCGGTATCAACCGGTGGAGGCGCCGTGGCGTGATCGCCTGCTGGGTATTCGAGCGGTGGCGAGTATCGATCCCGCTCTGATCGAGGAGCGGGATCTCACACTTCCCGATGAGGACCTGCTCGACTCGGAGATCGTGGACCTCGGCCTGCTCGCGTCGACCGCGGCCGGCCTCCCGAACGCCACCGTCGCCTGGCTCGCCGCGACGGAACGATTCCCGCCCGACGACTCCAGCGTCGGACTCGCTCGGCGTGCCGCGGCCATCGGATCCGTGAACGAGGAGGCCGTTTCAGACGAAGCGGTTCAGGCAGCCCACGACGATGCCTGGGCGGCTTGCCAGACCGCCTCCGAGATCATCGCGGCCTTCGACTGGCTGGCCCTTGCCGAGCATCGGCTGACCGAACGTCGCGACGGCGAACCGACCGAACGTGCGATCTCGCTGCGGGCGGTGCGGGATGCCCTGCTGATTCGCCAGATCGACGATGCCGGACGGGATGAAGACGGCGGAATTCCGCTTCGCCGAGGCGGGGCCGAGATGATCGATGCCCGGAATCTGAGGTTGATGCTGGCCATCGGATTGATCGACGGTCTTCCGGGCGATGATGATGCCGGCCGAAGGCGAAGCCGCGAGGGACTCGAAGGCTTGTTCCGACTGGTGCGTCAGCTGATGCTCGATGACGATCAGGCCGCGGACCTCTCGGGTGGCCGGACGGCCTCCGGGGGAGTCGCCCTGGGACTCTACGAACCTCGCCAGCCGTTGGCCGCCACTGCGACCGCCCTGCTGGCCATCGATCGGCTCCCGGCGGCGACCGAGGCTGAGAAGCGCCGAGCGGAGCCTTCAACGGACCTGGAGGCTCCCAAGGCCCCTTGAAATCGCATTTCTGACGATTCTGCGACGAAAAGAGCGCGAAATGCGAGGAATCGGGGGGATCCGATTCACGGATCCGTTCCGTATACTTGGGTCAGGCAAGGGCGAAACGCCTTCTCAAACCCTTCCGACGGTCGGACCTGCACACCGGAGCCCAGTTGATGTCTCGACGCCACCTTCTTCACCGATCCCGAATCATCGCTTCCTGCCTTGGCGGCTGCGTGGTGGCTTCGATGTTCGCGACTCCGACCGCGTCGGCCCAGAATCTCTCCGACCGGATCGCCGAAGTCGCCAGGCAACGTCAGGCGTCGGCCTCCCGTGACAACACCCAGGCCGCATTGCTGGGGTCCCTGCTCTACACCGACATCAGCGTCGATTTCGACGAGACACCCGCCCGAGACGCCTTCGCCTACGTGAAGCAGGTCCTCGGACGAGACATCGTGGTCCGCTACAACGATGGTCGAAGTGGTCTCGGCATCGACCCCGACGCGCCCATCACGCTGAAGGTGACCGGGAAGCCGGCCCTGACGGTGATCGAACGAATGCTTGAATTGTGCACCGATCTCGATCCGTGCACCTGGCAACTCCGCAAGGGCTACATCGAGATCGGCACCAAGGAACGCCTCTCGATTCCCGCGGCCCGAGTGCTCCGCATGTATCCGATCAAGGACCTGCTCTTCGAAATCCCGATGTTCGACAACGCCCCGGAGTTCGACCTCAACAGTTCGCTCTCCCAGGGTGGCGGCGGCGGAGGTGGCGGAGGCGGCGGTGGTGGCTTCGGCGGCGGTGGCGGCGGCGGCGGCTTCGGCGGTGGTGGTGGCGGCGCCGGTGGCGGCGGCGGCGGCGGTGGTGGCGGAGGTGGTGGCGGTGGCGCCCCCTTCGGTGAACCGGGCGAAGAACCGGATCGTCTGAGCGAAGACGAGAAGGTCCAGCAGATCGTGGACATCATCCTGGAGACGATCGAACCGGATGCCTGGCTGGACAACGGTGGCGATGCCGCCTCCATCCGATACTACGAAGGCGTCCTGATCATCCGAGCCCCCGACTACATCCAGCGACAGATCGGCGGCTATCCGTTCGCGCCGAGCCGAAAGAGTTCCGCTCCAGCGCGACCTCGGACCTCGGCCGGCGACCCGACCCGTGGTGCCACCGGGACGACCACCGTCTCCCGAGCCGTGATCGATCGACGCTACGTCACCTTCACGGCACCGATCTCGATCATCGAAAACGTCTCGTTTGATTCCGTGAAGGTCACCGGATCCACCGGGGGCTGAGATTCCGGAGGAACATCATGATTCATCAGTTGCCCATCGCCGGTTCGGCAGCCGTGGCGATCCTGTCCTGCGCGATCACCGCCGCCGCAGCCCCGCCCGATGAACCCGCACCCCCGACGCCGGCCCCACTGATCAGCATCACCGCCAGCGGGCCATCCGACTCCTCCGCCCTCCCCATCGCCCGGGACAGTGGTGAGGTTCACGGCCGCCTGGTGTCACACCGGCTTGACATCGACTGCCTCGACGCGCCCCCCAGAACCGCTCGACGCCGCCTCGCCTCGGCCCTCGGCCTCAATCTGATCGATCACTTTCCTCGCGCGGAAGAGGCCCCGATTCGAATCGATGTCAGCCTTCGGGATGTGGCCGGCATCGATGCCTTGGAAACCATTCTTGGATTCTCGTTCACCACCGGACGTCCGACCTGGCAGGTACGCGAGGGGATCCTTGAAGTCGGTCCGCGAAGAATCCTCGCAACCCGGACCATGCCCGTGACTCGAGTGATCGATGTGACGGACCTCCTTCTCGAACCCCCCTACTTCGTCCCTCCCGACTCGATTCGCATGGGGATGGGCCTCGGGAATCCCGACCCGGAATCCAAGACCCGTCGCAAGAGCCCGCGTGAAATCGGTTCCGAACTCGTGCGCTCGATCGTCGATGCGGTCGAACCGGATGCCTGGAGCCCGTTGACCGACGAGGATCGAATCTCCGGACTCCCGGATCCGATTGATCCCCGAGATCCTCTCGGGGGACGGAACCTCGATCCCCGGAAGATCGATCCGGTCACCGGTTCGCCCGCCCCCATCTTCGTGAAAGGACGATGGGCCACGATCCGTCTCCAGGGAAACCGGCTCGTGGTTCGAGCCCCCGCCTTCGTCATGCGAGGCATCACCGGACTGCCCAGCCCGAAGTCGGCTCCGCGTCGCTGA
Source organism: Planctomycetaceae bacterium (assembly GCA_002685335.1). Next base: position 11,805 of record NYWY01000029.1, on the reverse strand, counting down.
TCACCCCTCCATCGCCGACTCGGGGTAGATTCCGGCCAACGTGTCCGATTCCCCCCGACCGAATCAGTCCCGCATCCACCCCTTCCCCGGTTCGTTCCGAATCGTGGGGATGGTGTTCGGCGCGGCGATGTTGCTGACCGCGATCGCCGTACCTTCCGCGTTCTGGATCGACTGGTTCCAGCATCCCATCCGAGTCGAACGCCTGGGTCGTGTCCCGGAGACGACCTTGACCGGGGTTTCCGTGCTGCGGATCGCCCTGGTGCTGGCCGGACTCACCTGGATGCTGCTTCCATTCGTCCTCGAGGTGATCCAACGTCGCCGCCCGCAGCAACGGTACGAATACGGGGAAACGACCGGCCGCGGAACCCTGGCGATGCTCGTCGGTCTGGTGGCGATCGGCCTGGTCCTCCGCGGGATCCGACTTCAGGAGAGCCTCTGGTACGACGAGATCGCGGCCATGATTTCCAGTTCGCTCTTCGGTCCCGGGCCAGCCCTCGGGAACTATCACGCCCTGGCGAACCATGCCTTTCACTCCGCCCTCACCGCGATGTCGCTCCAGGCCCTTGGTGCGACCGATGCCGAACTCGCCCTTCGGCTCCCAGCGTTCCTCGCCGGCATCGCCTGCGTCCCTGCGATGTTCGCGCTTGGAAGGGCGATCGATGGAGATCGACTCGGACTTCTTGCCGCGACCATCGTGACCTTGATGCCGGTCGCGATTCTCGAAAGCGTGGAATCGCGCGGGTACTCGCTGATGATGCTGTGCGCGATCCTCGCGACCCTTCAGTGGCTCCGGATCGCCGATGGACGACCGTTCGCCATCATGGGGTACGCGCTGCTCGTCGCGATCGGCTGCTGGTCCCACCTGGTGTTCGCCTGCGTTCCCATCGGTCATGCGATGCAAGTACTGGCCCGGACGATCAGACGTCCTGAAGACCATCCCACCGTGATCCGCTGGGCCCTCGCGTTGGTCCTTGGCGCGGCGACCACCCTGGTCGTGGTCGCTCCCCTGCTGCCGGACCTGGTCCGGCAGCGAACCGAATTCATCGCCTTGGATGGCGATGAACCATCACCCCTCGGGATCGAAGGATTCCATGCGATCCTCCAGCTCGGCGGATCATGGACCTGGTGGGCCGCCATCCCCGGTCTCGGGCTCCTGCTCATCGGTCTCACCGAAGCCACCCGCTGGCCGCGGCTTCGACTCGCCGCCCACGCGGGCCTGGCCGGAGGGCTCGTGGCGTTCGCGTTCGCGGTGGTCGGCGGCAGCTGGATCTACGCCCGCTTCCTGGTGTTCACCCTGATTCCCGCGGCCCTCCTGATCGCGGCCGCCATCCGGGCCACCGCGCACTTCGGTCGACGAGCGGAGCCCGCGATCCTGGCCACCGGGGTGCTGATCGTCGCCTGGATCACCTCCTTGATGATCCTGCCGCCGAAACAGCCGATCCGGGACGGGGTCGATCGGTTGCGAGCCCTCACCGGCGTGGAGGGAACCGCGTGGTCGATCGGTCTCGGCGACGATGTCGCGATGTTCTACACCGAGGGTCGGGGACCGACGTTGTTGCACGCCCCGCGCCTGGGGGCCGGTCTCGATGAAGACACCCTGGCCGTCGGCCCCGACACGGCGATCATGCTCTATCCCGATCTCGTCGCACCCACCACGCTCGAGCGACTGGAGTCCGCCGGCTTCCGACCGATCGAACGGTACGAAGGATGGCTCGACTGGGGACGAGGTGACGTCCTGGTACTCGGTCGTGAACCTCGATCGAGCGGGAACTGAGCGGCGACGCCCGCGGAGGTCAATCGTGACGCAACGCCTCGATCGGATCCTTCCGACTCGCCACGATGGCGGGATAGATGCCGAAGATCAGTCCGACCCCGGCCGCCACGGCGAAGCTCACCACGATCGACCATGACGTGATCGCGGGCGTGAGCTCGAACGTCTCTTCGACCAGCCCCCGGAACGCGGGGAGCGAAAGCGCCCAGCCGACGAAGGGCCCGAGACCCAGGGACACGCCGACGCCGAATCCGATGCCGAGAATGCCACCGAGGGTCGAAATGGATCCGGTCTCGACCAGGAACTGGGCGATGATGTGGCCCCGGGTCGCGCCGAGGGCGCGACGAATGCCGATCTCCCGGGTCCGTTCGACCACCGAGGCGAGCATGATGTTCATGATCCCGATTCCGCCGACCAGGAGGGAGATCGCCGCGATCGATATGAGCATGATGTTCCAGACCAGCATGGTCCGCCGGGCATTCTCCAGCAGCTCCCACGGCACGATCACCTGGACGTCTCTCAGCCCGTCGTGAGCGACCTCGAGAATCCGACTCGCCCTCGCCGCGAGCTCGATGACGTCGTCGGTGGTCGCGGCTTGCAGGTAGATCTCGCCGACCTGGACCTCTTCCCCGTTGACCGAACCACTGGACCGACGGACGAACGTGTCTCCGAACTGCTGTTTCGCGGTGGAGATCGGAATGTGCATGTCCTTGTTGAGATCACGCCCCACCAGCGCCGCCCCCGCTCCTCCGGCGAGACCGACCTGCTCCAATACTCCGACCACCTGAAAAACCTGACTGTCCACCCGAATATCCTTGCCGACCGGATCCTCCAGACGAAAGAAGGTGTCGGCGACCTGGGAACCGATGACCGCGACCGGGGCCGCGGCATCGATGTCGGCGGGCACCAGGTATCGACCACCCGCGCGGACCCGCAGATTGGCGACTTCGGCAAGCTCGGGGATGGTTCCGAACACCTGACTGACGGTCCGTTCCGTGCGACGCCGGATCTCCCCTCCCACCGACTTGAGCGGCACGATGTACGCCGCGTCGTCGAGGAAGCTTTGAAGCCGTCGAAGATCCTTGCGTTCGAGTCCGTACTTCACCACCAGGCTCGTGCGGTTGCTGACGCTGGAAGTCTGAGGCGGTTTCTCGCTTCGGATGATGATGTTCGTGGCACCCAGGGCCTGGATCTCGCGAAGCGTGGCCAACTTGTTGCCTTCACCGATGGAGACCACGATGATGACCGCCGCGACGCCCAGGATGATCCCGAGACTGGTCAGGATCGACCGCAACTTGTGCAGAGCCAGGTTGCGAAGGCCGAGCCGGATGATTTCAAGCAGGAAAGCCATGGCGGGCATCCTATGCGGACCGGGGTGGATGGTCGCAATGAATGCCGCCGACGTGGTACAAAGACGCTCGTGTTCGAACTCATCGACGAAATCGAGGATGCCACCGGTACCTCATGGACCGTCCAGCGGATCGACCCCGACGGGGGGCTTCAGCGATCATCCATCCGCCTCGCGTGGGTCGATTACGACGTCTGGAATCCGGATGGCAGCATGCCTCCGGTCAAGGTCGCGGAGGCGGTCATGGCCTTCGCACTGACCCGACCTGAATTCGAACCACTTCCAGACCGTCTCGATGCGGCCATCGCCCGCCATCTCGTACCCGGAGCCGACCGCCTGATCGCGGATCTGCTGCGGGCCTGAGGATCGATCGGTTCAGCTCATCAGAGGCTGGAGTTCCTGAGATCGCCAGGTCAGTGGTATCTCGACGATGAAGGTCGAACCGTGATCGACTTCGCTCGACAGCGCCACCTCGGCCCCGAGGAGCGCCGCCAACTCCCTGCAGATCGCCAGACCGAGCCCGGTTCCCTCGTGGGTCCGGGTGTGGCTGGAGTCCGCCTGACGGAATTTCTCGAAGATGCTCTCTTGCAGATCGACCGGAATCCCGGGTCCGTGATCGGTCACTCGGAAACGGATGCCGTCGGAGCCATCCAGACGACGGAAGGACTCGGTGCTGAGAATCACCACCGAATCCTCGGGCGAGAATTTCACCGCATTGGAGAGGAAGTTGAAGAGGATCTGCTGCAACTTCCCGGCGTCGGTCTCGATGGTCGGAAGGTTCGACTCCGCATGCACCTGGATCTCGATCCGCTTGGCTTCGGCCTGAGGCCGCATGATCGCCCGGAGTCCCTCGAGCAGTTCCATGATCGAGACCGGAGCGATCGCGAGTTCGACCCGTCCCGCCTCGATCTTGGCCATCTCCAGAAGTTCCGAGATCATCTCGAGCAGTCGGCGTCCGCTCTGGATGATGTTGTGCAGGTATCGGCTTCGCTTGGGGTCGGCATTCTGCTCACCGGTGGCCAGTTCCTCCAGGAGCTCGGCGAAGCCGATGATCGAATTCAACGGCGTCTTCAGTTCATGACTCACGTTGGCGAGGAATTCGCTCTTCAAACGATTCGATTCGTAGAGCCCGATGTTGGCTTCGCTCAGTTCCGTGACCTTGAGATCGAGGGCTTCGTTCACCCCCCGAAGTCGAGCGGCCGAACGCTCGGTCTCGTCCAGCATCCGATTGAAGGCGTCCGCCAGTTGTTCGAAGTCGTCTCCGGTTCGAATGTCGGCCCGGACGGAATAGTCACCCTGCTCCACCCGCTCCGCGGTGTCCCGAAGACGACGGACGGGACCGAAGATGACTCGATTGAGAATGAACCAGAAGAGCAGGATCGCGACGCCCACGGCGCTCATGCCGACCGCGACGAGGTAGATCCGACTGGACAGGAGCTGCCCCGCGGCGAGCGGACTCGGACGTTCGACCAGCAACAGTCCTCCCAGCGATCCGGCGTCCTGCGTCCCCACCCCACCATCCAGCCCGCTTGCGCTGGCCACCCCACGCCATTCGGAACCTCGCAGGGCGCGGGCGTAGCGGTAGACGATGTCACTGCCTTCGTCGAGTTGCTGGAAGAGTTCCTCCAGCTCGACGTCGGCCTCCATTCTCCGGGTCACCTCCGCGGCGAAATCCGTCCCCGCGACATCGATCGCATCGATGTCCACCACCCGAATCGGAAAACTTCCCCCACTCGCCAGCCGGGTCGGCGAGTCGAGCCAGGCATCCGCCAGCTGCCGAGAAACCTCCAACTGGCTCTGATGGACCAATCGCTCGGTGAGAATCCACGGAATCGCCAGCGTCGACGCCACGATGAGCAGCAACGCCGTGGCGAAGAGAACCTGGACCTTGTTGGCAAGAGACGGACCGGCAGCCATGACCGACGTAGGATACGGCTCCATGCAACGACCCGGCGCTGATCCTCAGGCAATCCTCCCCTCGGACATCCTCTGCGACTTCTGCATGAGGTCTTGGACGGACGAAATCCCCCTCGTGGAGGGCCACCAGGGCTCCTGCATCTGCGGCGACTGCCTCTCGACCGCCTGGCGGGCGGTGATCGACGCGGGAATCAACGACGCCCCACCGCCCACGACCTCCGAAGCCCCGGATGCCCCCCCCTCGTGGGTCTGCACGCTCTGCCTCGAGCCCAGGACCGATCCGGCCTTCCAGAGCCCGGTTCGACCGGAAGCCTTCGTCTGCCGTCGGTGCATCCGACTGGCGGGCCGAGCCCTCCACTCCGATCCCGACCATGACTGGCACAAGCCCTCCAGTGGTGCGGTCTCGGATCGAGGAGCCGGTACGGACCGAGGCGACGAATGAAGATCGCGGCGATCCAGTGTCGATCCTCACTGCTGGATCGTGGTGCGACCACCGATCGGATCGTCGCCCATGTCCATGCGGCGGCTGATGCCGACGCCGACCTCGTGGTCTTTCCCGAAGCCTGCCTTCCCGGATATCCCGTCTGGCTCTCACGAACCGGCGGGGCGGAATTCGACGCCGCACGACAAAAAGCGATTCACGCTCGCTACGTCGACCAGGCCGTGGCTCCGGCCCACGGCCATCTGGAATCGGTGTGCGCCGCCGCCGCGGTCCGAGGGGTTCAAGTGGTGCTCGGGGCGGTGGAACGAGGTACTGATCGCGGAGGTCATTCACTCTTCTGCACCGCCTTCTGGATCGATGCCGAAGGGCATCTGGTCAACAGCCACCGCAAGCTGGTGCCGACCTACGAGGAGCGACTCTGCTGGGCCCACGGCGACGGGCACGGACTCCGGACTCGAATGGTCGATGGATTCCGGGTCGGCGCACTGAACTGCTGGGAGAACTGGATGCCGATGGCCCGGGCCGCCCTGCAGGCCGACGGCCTCGATGTGCATCTCATGCTTTGGCCGGGGGCTCCGGCCAACACCGCCGACCTCACCCGGGTGGTCGCCCGGGAAGGGCGTTGTTACGCAATCAGCGTCTGCGGCGTCCTGAACGCCCAGGACGTTCCCGCCGACCTGCCGGAACTCGCCGAGCTCCGCGAGGCGCTCGACGAACACGGAGATCCGACGGTCCTTCAGGCTGGAGGGTCCTGCATCGCCGGCCCCGACGGAAATTGGATCTCGCCGCCGGATGGCATTCCTCCCGGCAAGGAGGGAATGCTCCTGGTCGAGATCGACGCCGATCCGATTCATGGTGAGCGTCAGAACTTCGATGTCGCGGGACACTACAGCCGACCCGATGTCCTGCATCTCACCGTCGACCGTCGCCGACAGGGCGTGGCATCCTTCATCGACGATGAAACTCCTGCCGTGACCCCGACCGGCGCTCCGCTGATCGATTCGATCGAGCATCTGGTGCTGACGGTGCGGGACCCGGATCATGCGGTTCGGTTCTACCGGCGAGTCCTTGGATTCGAGGAGGTCCGACACGACGGAGACGTCAGATCCCTGCAATTCGGTTCCCAGAGACTGGAACTGCGAACCGAGGAGGATGATGGAGCGATCTCCGGGAGTCGTCCGACCTGGGGCTCGACGGATCTCTGCCTGGTGTCCCGAGCTTCCATCGAAGATTGGCTCGAACATCTCCGCCGCTTCGGGATTCCGATCGCCCTCGGCCCGGTGGACCGTCCGGGGACGACCGGCCCGCTCCGCTCGATTCATTTTCGTGATCCGGACGGGAACCTGGTGGAGATCGCCAACCGGCGGCCGGTTCGATCGCTCGACACTCCACCTCCCCCAGGTCGATGACCGGCTCCTCCCGCTCCAGGCCCGGCTTCAACCGACTCGATCGTCGGTCCCCCGGTATCCTCTCGAGCATGCCTAGCACCTCCCCCAGCCGTCACGATTCGTCCCTCCGCTCCGGACGAGCCAGCAAGAAGATGACCATCATCGCGGTCGCGCTGATGATTCTGGCCTTGATCGGCTACGTCATGTCCATGGACGACGAGCTTCAGCCGGGTGCCGAAGGGGAACGGGTCCCCGCCATGGCGGAATGATCCGATCCGGCCCGCGGCCCTGACGGACCCGGAATTTCAGGCCACGGTCCGGACGAACCACGGACTCCAGCTCATGGTCCTAACGGACCAGGGATTCGAGCAGACCTCGAGCCCGCACCAGTTCAGCGACCGGAATCCACTCGTCCGGCCGATGAGCGACGGAAATGTCCCCCGGTCCGAAGACCACGCTCCGGCATCCCAGCGGCGCGAGACGCCCGGCGTCGGTGCCGAAGTTCGCGCCCAGCTCCTGGTCGGCGCCCACCAATCGACCGACCTCGGCCAGGAACGGATCGTCGCCCGGAATCGCGTACGAAGGCGTGTCGTTGGTGGCGATGACCACGCAGGCATTCTCCGCCGGACCGTTCGCCGAATCCGGGATCGGATGTTCGAGTCCCGCTCGCAGATCCACCTCGACTCCTTGCGCCTCGATCGCCGCGGCGACGCGAGGCAGGAACTCGGCCGCCGAACAACCCGGCAGAAGCCGTGCGCCGACGCGGAGGGAACACCGATCGGGCATCACGTTGATCGCGGTACCCGCCCGGACCGAGGCGATGGTCAATACCGGGAACGGAGTCTCCGGAAAAAGGGAACTGGCGTCGCTGCGCTCTTCGACCATCTCTTCCCGGAGACGCTTGAGCCCGGCGAAGACCGGGAGGGCCCGCTCGACGGCATTCGCGCCCCGATCAGGGAATCCGGTGTGGCATCCACGTCCACCGATCTCGATCGAGATGGACAGATGCCCCTTGTGACCCCGTACCGGTCGAAGCGACGTCGGTTCGCCCACGATGGTTCGGTGAGGAATCGGGCGATCGCCCCATTGCCCCACGAATCGCCCGGCTCCCACGGTCCCGATCTCCTCGTCACACGTGAGGAGAAGACAGAGGGGCTCCTGGAGCGATTCGTCGTCGGCCCGGTCGCGGAGAAGATCGATCGCGACCGAATCGAATCCCTTCATGTCGCACGCACCCCGGCCGACCGCTCGCGGGCCGTCCTCGCTCTCGACGACCCGAAGCGCGAACGGATCTCCGGTCCACTCGGGCTCGTCCGCGGGAACCACGTCGACGTGACCGCAGAGGAGTAGGCCATGTCCTTCCTCGGTGATCGGTGGCCCCGTCTCGAACCAGAGATTCTCTCGACCGCCGCCACAATCGAATCGCTCGCAACGAATCCGAGGATGGTCGAGATATTGTCGGACGAAATCGCCCAGAGGCGTGGTCGGTCGTTCGTGGGCACTGGTGGTGTCGAATGACACGAGACGAGCGAGAAGATCGAGGTTAGGAGATTGAGCGCTCATCGAGGGTGGTTTCCAGACTCCATTGATTCAGCGTCGGAACAGGGTCATCGCATGAAACGGTCGACCCTCCCGTCGAAACTTCCGTTCGAAATTGGTTCCCACGACCTCGCCATCACCCGCGGATTCCGGACGTTCGAAGACCTCGCGTCGAAAGAGATCCTGGTGACGAGTCGCATGATCCTCGTACCAGGCCCAGAGTTCATCGTGATCGGTCACCAGCCGCAACTCCCCCCCCGGCTCGAGAACCCGATGAAACGCCCGGACCGTCTCATCCTGAAGGACTCTTCGCTTGTGATGACGGGTCTTCGGCCACGGGTCACTGAAGTAGAGATGGATGACCCGACAGCATCCTTCCGGAAGTCGATGCGAGACGATCTCCGTGGCGTCGTCATGGAGCATCCGGACATTCGACATGGCGTGACGCCGAATACGATCCGCCGCGAATCGGAAGAACTCCCCCGCCCACTCGATGCCGAGGAAGTTGGTGTCGGGCTGAAGCCCCGACTGCTGGACGAGAAACGTCCCCTTGCCGGAACCGATCTCGAGTTCGAAGGGATGTTCGGGGTCTTCGAAGAGCGACCGCGGGTCCCAGGCTCCGGTCTCGAACGGGGGAACATCCCGTCGATCGAGTCCATAGCCTGCAAAATCCTGCTCCTGTCCTCGACTCAGACCGAACGACATCACGGGGTCTCCTTCCGGGTGGGATTCGCATCATCGGTGACCTGGCCGATCCAGGCCGTGATCACGGCGAGGGCCTTTTCGTCCATCGTGATGTCGATCGAGCCGTACTCGTCGACGCCCCCGGTGATCGCGGGCTGGAGCAGATGGTTGAGGCCCTCGAATCGGATCGCCTCCACTCGGCCTCCTCCCGCCTCCACCGCGGTGACGATCGATCCGAGGTTGAGTTCCGACGACACCTGCGTGTCCAAGGTGCCGTTGACCGCGAGCACGGGAACCCGAACCCTTCCCCAGGCCTCCGCCGGATCGAATCGCACGAAGGTCTCCATCCAGGGGGAAGTCAATTGTTCGACACCCGCCGCTTCGAGCGAGGCCAGCATCTCCTGGTCGATCTCCGCCCCCTGCAGGGCCAACTGTCTTCGTTGCAGCTCCCGAATCGCCTCCACCTTCGCCTCCAGGGCTGAATCAGGGTCCCGGATCAGCTCGAGGACCAGTCGCTGCACCTCGGAGATCGATTCGATCGAAGCCTCGTCGACTCCCATGGCGCGATACGTCCTGGGGAGTTGATCCGCGAGCACGTCCCCACCATCGACCCCGGTGCCCGCGATCGAGACGACGAAAGCGCCCCGAACGTCAGGGAACCCCGGAGCCATGCCTGCCGCGACGATCGCCGCGACCGCGCCGCCCTCACTGTGACCGACCACCCCGCATTGATCCGGGTCCGTCTCGGGCCGACGTTGGAGGTATGCCAGAACCGCGGCGGCATCGAACGCGAAGTCCAACGTGGTGGCGGTGGCGAAATCACCGGTGCTTCCGGCGATGCCTCGGTCATCGAATCGAAGGGAGACGATTCCCGCCCGCGCGAGGCGATCTGCGAGTACTCGAAAGGGACGATGGCCGAAGATCTCTTCGTCACGATTCTGTTGCCCGCTCCCCGTGACCAGGGCCACGGCCGGATGCCCTTGAATCGCCGGGTCGAGGCCAGGAACCAGAAGGGTTCCAGCCAGCACGTGCCCGGCAGGCGTGGGGATTTCGAGTTCGATCTCCCGGTACGGGAATGGCGGAACCGGATCCTGGGGTCGACGACTCACCAGAAGCTTCGCATCCGCCATTCGCTTGAACGCGACGGGAATCGTGACCGGACCTTGACGGAACCGCCCCACGAGGGAATCCCCCTCCGGCCGCACCACCAGAGATGCTTCCACCGGCACCGGCACCCGCCAGCCACGAGCTTCCGGATGGGACTCGATCGATGCCTCGCCCTTGGCGACCTCCTTCGGGGCCTCCAGCCCCGTGGCGAGCAGTACCAGGCCCTGTACACCCTGGGCCGGGATGTCGATCAGGCCATGCCGAACACCATTCCATTCGGCGAAGACGACCGTGATCGGAAGTCGCCCCCCACCGGGGAGCTCGAGCATCCCGTCGTGACGGACCGCACCCGGGAGGGCTCGCACCGCGGGAACCTTCTGCACGGTGAAATCGCAGCGTTCCAGGGCGACCAACCGCGGGGGTCCTTCGGTGAAGGTGAAACTCGCCGCTGACCGGCCGTCGGCGTCGGGCTTGAAGACCTTGATCTCCACCCCGACTCCCGACCCCGAGGTCGTGATGTCCAGTTCATCCCCATTGAAATCGATCGACCGTGGTCGGCTCGCGAACAATCCCAGTTTCGGAATGGAAACCGAGACCTCGATCCCGTCGATCGGATTCGCCGCTTCCACCACGTCGAGTTGCACGAAGACGCCACCGCCGGGGACCGGCGCATCACCCCACCAGGTGCCGACCAGATCCGAAGCGTTCGTCCGACCCATGGCCAGCAGAAGCAGCAGCACCGAACCCAGCATCTGAATGCGAATCGAACTGAATCTCATGCAGATCTCCGTTCTTCCGATCCGACCGAAGCCTCACCCTATCGGTCCAGTCCCGGTCCGCCGAACGAATTCGTCCCCACCCGCGATGCACGCGGGCTCAGTCCGGGTCGTAGGAGATCATCCGCTCGATGCGGTTTCCCTCACCGATGATCGCCACCTTCGGGTGATGACGTTCCATCTCCTCGAGGGTCATGTGGCAGAACGACATGATGAGCACGGTGTTTCCGGGAGCGGTGAGCCTTGCGGCCGCCCCGTTGATCCCGATGATCCCGCTGCCGGCCTCACCCTTGAAGACGTAGGTCTCGAACCGACTGCCACTGTCGACGTCGCAGACGAGAACCTTCTCGTTGACCCGGAGGCCGGTGGCATCCAGAAGTTCGGTATCGATGGTGATGGATCCGACGTAATCGGGGTCGCACTGGGTGACCGCGGCGCCGTGGATCTTTGCGAACAACACTTCCCGAAGCATCACACTCTCCTGCGACTCAGGTTCCCGGAGCGTCTTCGGCTTCCGTTCCCTTGAGATCTTCGGGGCGGCGCCACTCCACCCTGGCTCCATTTCGCCAGAGCGTCTCGATGTCGTAGTACATCCGCTGCGAAGACTCGAAGAGATGCACCACGGTGTCCACGAAATCCGAGACCACCCAACTGGTGGCGGTGTCGCGATTGGTCCGGAACGGCGGGTCACCGCATTCCTTTCCGTAGTCCTCGAGGGACTGTGCGACCGATCGCATCTGGCGATCGCTGGTTCCGGTTCCGATGACGATGAAATCCGAGACCTGGCTGAGACCGGTCACGTCGAGCACCACCACCTCGGTGCACTTCATGTC
>NYWY01000028.1 GCA_002685335.1 Planctomycetaceae bacterium | reverse complement strand
GAGGGTGGGATTCGAACCCACGATGACCCGGAGGCCATACCGGTTTTCGAGACCGGCGCGTTCAACCGCTCCGCCACCTCTCCCGTTTGGGGTCGTGGATTCTAGTGGCTTCCCACCGAATTGGCGAGACCCTCATGACCGGATTCGCTCAGCCGCCGGTCCAACTCGCGAAGAAGAGCCCGAGATCGACCCCGTCGGTGGTGTCGTCGCCGTTGAGATCCGTGGGACCCGGAGTGCCCCAGCCGAGCAGAAACAGCCCGAGATCGACACCATCGACATCCGAGTCACCGTCGAAATCACCGGGGATCCCGGGTGACTCGCACGCATCCGCGATGCCATCGCCGTCCAGGTCCTCACACGTGGTGCCGGGCCCCCTCCAGTTCGCCCCCGCCTGTTCCGCCTCGCCGGCGGTCAGGGTGAGACAGAATCCATCGGCGAAGCAGGCCGCGCCGGTCGGCTCGGGGCAGTCGGTACCGAGACACTCGGTGCCATCTCCCTGGAACAGACCGGACAAGGCTTCACAGTCCTCGGGGGACAGACCATCGACGCACGACCCATCCGGCAGGCAACAGGCGCCTTCCGGGAAACAGATCACGTCGCCGCAGTTCTCACCGATGGCTCCGGGCACGCCGCCGGCGAGCAGGCAGTTGCCGGGATCGAGCTGGACGCATCCGCCGGTCGACTGGAAACAGCAGGGCGCGGTTTCGCTGCAGTCGATATCGAAGCAGGTCGTGCCGGCTCCCTGCCAGAGGCCACCGGAATCCAGACAGGTCGTTTCATCGAGGGAGGAACACGTGCCGCCGAGACAGCAGGCTCCGAGGTTGTCACAAACGCTCGGAGTCCAGGTCAATCGCTGCACCCAGTCACCACTGGGTCGACACACTGAAAGCAGATCCGAAAAACGCTTCCAACCTGCCGGACACCCGAAGATCCCGCAGTCCTGAACGTAGATCCAGTTCCCGTTGGATTGCTGCAGGCCGTCGGTATCGGTGCAGGGGAACGCATTGAACAACGGACTGGGGGCGGAAAGGCACGGATTTGATTCCGGTTGATTGTGCTGAACGATCTCCAGGCCCACGGTCACGGTGTGCGAGCCATCGTCGGGAACCCAGATCTGATCGGGATCGCTTGGATCCACCGAGAAGATCAGGTTGACCCCGCTCGTCCCCGGGGGCATCTGCAGATGAGGAAGAATGTCGCCGTCGGAGGTGATGGAGAACATCGGTGGGCCACTGTTCGGCGGCCCCGACCAGACATGGACCGCCCAGATCGTCGTGGTCTCGACCGCCGCCGAACTGGTGGCGAAAAGCGTCTCGATCAGATCCACCCGGATCGGAAAGGCCTCGGCCGGAAGTTCGTAGGCGGTGGCGATGATCTCGCCTTCGATGATTCCGCCCTGGGCCACGTATTCACCGGGCTGGAAATCGCTGGCGGTATGCGCGACCACGACGGGGTCACAGCCGCCTGCGACGCCTCCACCGCCGCGGTCCTCCCCCACTTCAAACGAGCGAGGTGCCACGCGTCGAACGTCGACCTCCCGAGGAGCGGGCGGACCGGCCTGAGCGACACCCGCGACCAGACCGGCGGCGAGGGCCAGCGACATCAGGCAGGGGGTCGAGCGGATTGAAGGTGAGACCATGTGAGAACGACTCCTGGCCGGTCTTGAAAAGACCGACGACTCAGGTGATAGCCCGTTGGATGGCAACCAAGCCCCACGCTCCGGGGCCGGCGGCCCGCGAAACGCATCCACCCGAGTGTAGGAGGGGATACGCGATCCGCCAGCCGGATCGGGATGAGATCGGTCGTTATAGGTACGGGCCCCTCTTCTCAGGCCGACCCGGAAGCCCCAGACGTACCCAGAAGCCCCCCGGAAAGCCCCCAGAAGCCGGCAGGGAAGCCCGGAGAGAAGCAAAAAGTAGAAGGAAAAGTACCGACCACTCGATGGCGGATCAGTGACCGGGGCGAACGACCTCGGCAAGCGTGGCGATCAATTGGGCCGGCTCGGGCAGTCGGCCGGGCCCCGACCGCCGGCACGCCTGCCAGCCCTCCGCCGGCTCGAGGATGCGGAATCCATCCTCCCGAAGTCGATCGAGGTTCCGTCGCGTCGCCGGCTGGTTCCACATCTCGGCGTTCATGCTCGGGGCGACCAGCACCGGAGTCCGGGATCGGTCAACGGCCGCGATGACGGCCGTGACCGCGTCGTCCGCGAAGCCTGCCGTCAGTCTTGCGAGCGTGTTCATCGTGCAGGGTGCGACCAGCACCGCATCGAGCCCCTCGGCAAGCCGGACGTGCTGGGGATCGGCCTGATCCAGTTGATCCCACTGACTGGTGAAGACCGGACGCCCGCTCAGGGCCTGGAACGTGAGAGGCGTGACGAATCGCGTCGCCGACGGCGTCATGGCGACCGTGGTCTCGACCGAGTTCTGGGCGAGGGCCGACACCACGGCACAGATCTTGTACGCGGCGATTCCCCCGCAAACGCCGACGAGGATCCTCGAGCCCGCCAGGCGCGCAGCATTCTCCCCGGATGCGGACATGCCGTCGGGGGAGCCTTCTGGTGCAGTCATGCGGTGAACTCCGCGGGCCGGAGATCGAACGCCGTGGTCAGGCGTCGCCGCCGGTGCCGTCGTTGATCGTGATCTTGTCCTGCATGATCTCTTCGATCACGATTTCGAGATCGGACATCCCGTTTCGTTCGACGAGAGGGCGGGCGCCATCGATGATTTCGCCGAGACGCTTCTGGATCAGGGCGGTGAGACGAAAGCGTCCGCCGACCTTCTGGACGATCTCGTCGCTCTTGAGAGCTTCGATCATGGGTGTGTTCGCCTTTTCTTGGGAGCCTGAACGGGGGTCGAGCCGAATCCAAGATCATACACCACCCCCGGAGGTCAATGCCACCGCTCCGGCCAAAGTCCCCCATCACCCCCCGATACTTGGCCCTGAATCCGGAAAGAGGCCCTCAAATCACGGCCTTGAGGCTCGGGTTGGGTACCCTCGACGGGATCTGCCCCGCCTCTGGCACCGCCGGCCCGGTCAGCCCCCCCTCGGAGAACACGCCACCTCATGGCGTCACGACTCTGGAATTTCGCCCTCCGCACTTCCGCCCGACTCGGTTTCGGCCGGGAATGGTGGCTGCTCGTCGTCGCGGCGGCTCTGGGTCTCTTCATGGGCGTGGCCGCCCTCGGCTTCATCCTCCCGATCCAGGCCCTCGAGCACACCGCGGAATCACTCGGCCTCGAACGTCCCTCCCTGCTGCTCTGGCTGCTTCCGATCGTCCCGGTCGTCGGGGCGCTGCTGACCGGGATACTCAATCGACTCCTGCCCACCGAATTCAAGGGACACGGTGTCTCCGCGGTGATCTTCGCGGTCTCCCGTCGACAGTCCAGACTTCGCCTGCGACTGCTGGTCCGACAATGGCTTGGTTCCACCCTCACCATCGGCAGCGGCGGCTCCGCCGGTCCCGAGGGACCGATCGTGACCATCGGTGCGGTGATCGGCGCCAACCTCTCGCGGCTTCTTCGATTGGATGCCAAGGGCGGAACGACGCTTCTTGGATGCGGCGCCGCGGCGGGACTGGCCTCGGTGTTCAACGCCCCACTGGCCGGCATCTTCTTCGTGCTTGAAGTCCTTCTCCGGGACTTCTCCCTCCGGACGTTCACCCCGATCGTGATCGCGGCGGTGCTGGCAGCAGCCACCACCCAGACCATTCTCGGTACCAACGAGCCGCTCTTCGGCGTCGGTCCTTCGTTCTTCGCCGGTGATGAGATGGCCTTCACGGTCGGCATGACGCCGCCCTTCCTTCTTCTGGGTCTTGCCTGCGGAGTGGTGGCGGTCGCGTTCACCCGCGGCCTCCAGCTGTCCGAACGACTCTTCGAACGACTGTCCATCACCTCGTTCGTCCGACCTGCGATCGGAGCCGGTTTCCTCGGCCTGCTCGGTCTGATCTACATGCTGGTGGTCGGGGCGGACGTCCTCGGAAATCAGACCGAGCCCCTTCCCCCGTTCATGGGCAACGGCTACATGGTCATCTACCGGGTCCTCAGCCCGGACTTCTATGTCGCGGCAGAAGGGTCGCTCCTCGCGCAAGGGTGGCCACTGCTGGTCGGCCTGCTGGTGCTCTGGGCCGGGCTCAAGATCGTGGCCACGAGTCTGACCCTCGGTTCCGGCGGCGCCGGCGGCCTCTTCGCACCCTCTCTGGTCCTCGGCGCTCTGGTGGGCAGTACGTTCGGCGTCGCGGTCTCGAACAGCGGCTGGTTTCCCGAGGTGAACCCCGCTCACTTCGCGTTGGTCGGCATGGCCGCGATGGTCGCCGCGACCACCCACGCTCCGATGACCGGCGTGATGCTCGTCTATGAGATAACCCAGACCTACGTCCTCATCGTGCCGCTCATGCTCTGCGCGGTGATCAGCGTGATCATCGGCCGCCTGCTCTGCCGCGACAACGCCTACACCGCCGAACTCGCCGCCGCGGGCATCCGCCTGGGGGGAACCACCGATCTCACCCTGCTGCGGCAGCTGAGCGTACGAGACGTGCCGCTGATGCCGCCGGTGACCGTCCGCCCCAGCGACAGCGGCCAGCGACTCCTCGAGCTCAGTGAACGATTCGCGGTCACCGACTTCGTGGTGGTGAACGAATCCGAGAACTATCTCGGGATGGTGACCGGTGCCGATCTTCAGGCTGCCCTCGTCTTTCGCGAAGCGATACCCCTGCTCCAGGTCGAGGAGATCGAGCGAACCGACCTTCCATCCGTGACGCTGGATGACACTCTGGACGTCGCCCTCGATCGATTCAGCGATCACGACGCCGCGAGTCTCGCCGTGGTCAGTGGAACCGACGGCGGCGGACGCGTGATCGGCGTGCTCACTCGAACCCGACTCATGCGTGAATATCAGCACGCCCTCTCGGAGTCGTGATCCGATGAATCCCCTTGATCGAAGTTTCGGTCCCGAATGGCGGGTTCGAGGTCGGCGTGAGTTCGCGGAGATCCATGCCGCGAAGGTCCGGCGCGAGTCTGGACCACTCCTGGTCTACGCGCGACCGAATGATCTTGCCCGGCTTCGAATCGGTTTGTCGGTCGGGCGGCGGGTCGGCAACGCGGTCCGTCGAAACCGCGTGAAGCGGCAACTTCGAGAGGCCTTTCGGAATCATCGACACGACTGGCCGGCCGGATACGATCTGCTGGTGGTCGTCCGCCCCCACGATCCGACTTCGGTCCGGTCCTACGCGGAACACCTGGGTTCCGCGATCGGGAGACTCGCACAGGCATGGCAGAAACGACTCGACAAGGAAGACGAGGCCGCGACCTCGCCGCCGGGGTGATGCTCGCCGTGATCGCGGGCTATCGTCGATTCGGTTCGCCACTGCTCGGCGGACACTGTCGATTCGAACCCAGTTGTTCGTGCTACGCCCGCGACGCCATTCGGCTTCACGGCCCCTGGCGGGGCGGAAGCCTCGCCCTGAGGCGCGTCTGTCGCTGCCGGCCGGGAGGCGGCGCTGGATTCGACCCGGTTCCCCAAGGGAAGCCCGCCGATCCCGAAATTCAAGACTGACGGACACCGTTCCGAAGCCGACCGACTCGTTCGATCTCGATCTCGATCTCATCTCCGTCCTCGAGGAATCGCGGAGGTTTCATCCCCGCGCCGACGCCCGCGGGCGTGCCGGTCAGGATCACGCAGCCTGCCGGGAGGGTGATTCCACGACTGAGTTCCGCGAGCAGTTCGGGAACCGGATGGATCATCGCGGAGGTGCGTGAGGACTGCACCACCTTTCCGTTCAGCCGGGTCTCGATCCCGAGATCTCCCGGATCGCCGACCTCCGCCGCCGCCACTGGTGTCCCCAGCGGACAGAATGTGTCGAAACTCTTTCCGCGACAGAACTGCCCTTCGCCTCCCTCCTTCTGCCACCATCGCGCCGTCACATCGTTGGCCACCGCATAGTGGGACACCGCTTGCAGCGCGGTTTCGGAGTCCAGGTCACGGGCATCCGCACCGATGATCACCGCGAGCTCCCCTTCCCAGTCGACCTGGGGGCCGGGATCGCGACAGATCTCGGGGATCACGATCTCCTCGCCGTCGCCGATCACCGAGGCGGGATTCTTCATGAAGAGCAGTGGCCGCGATGTCGTCGCGTGGCCCAGCTCCTTCGCATGATCCGCATAGTTCCGACCGATGCACCAGATCGCGGACGGGCGGGGATTCACTTCTTCTCCGCTCCCACCTTCAGGGCGTCACGACGAGCCTTCTCCAGTTCGGCCGCCTGCGCCTGCGATCGACGGAAGGCTTCCATGCCCGGAGGCTGGGGGAAAGCCTGATCGAACTGGTAGGCCTGGGAAAGCGGGGTCTCCTCGAACTCGACCTGAAGTTCGGGCTTCACCGCGTCATAGGCCATTCGTTTCTGATTGTCCCCCGCCCGGGCGTAGATCGTGAGGCGATCGACCAGGGGCAGCGACCGATCCAGCAGCACTCCGCGGAAGACGTCCCGAACGCTGTTCTCGAGGTTTCCGACCAGATCCTTGATCCGGCCCGCACCGAAGCGATTGACGTAGTCGTTGTATTCGGCGCCCTTGAAGTACGCGGTGAGTTCACCGGCGAATTTCACCGCATCCTCGAGGACTTCCGGTCGATCGAGCAGCAGGCCTTCACGGAATCCTCTTCGCAGGGCGGCGTAGACGTCGCTGCGAGCCACCTCCGGTTGCATCTCGTACTCACCGGTGGATTGGAGCTTCACGAACTGCTCGATCGGAACCGAGTATTCCGGACTCGGGAGCACGCCGCCCGATCCGTAGAGACCATCGAGGTACTCGTACATCTCCTCGGCGTCCTTGTACTCGCCCGCCCGCCAGAGTTCGCGGACCGCCTGCTTCATGAAGTTCTCATGGAAGTTCGAGAAGGTGTCCCCTCCACCGCCGCGCGAGTCGTAGTGCTTGTCGTAGACCTCGCGGAAGTACTTGTCGATGGAACGGATCCAGCGCGGATCGCTGAGTCGACCGGGATTCTCCTCACTGATCGGATCGACGCTCATCACACCGCTCCGCGCGAGGGCCTGCATCGCCTGCAGCCAGATGCGATCGTTGTTGATCACCTTGTGGACGTCGTCGGTGCCTTCGTATCGCTTCGCGCCCCGCTCGGTTCCCAGCCGCGCCCAGTACAGGGCATGAGCCTGCGGGTGCCGCCAGTCGATCGGACCGATGTCCCGGGTGTACTCGTACATGATCCCGGGATCCATGTTGTATTCATCCCGCAGGACCTTGGCCCGGAGAAAGGCCAGGAACTCCATCACCTCGGCTCGTCGTTCCGGATCGCTCAGCACCCCGTCGAACGCGGCGTAGACCGGATCGTTGGTCTTGAACGCGGCGTCCAGTCCGAGCAGTCGAGCGTAGGGGGAGTTCTTGACCGCGAGCCATCGCCCGAGATTGAGCAGGAATTCACGATCCAGCCGCAGCCGGAACCGCGGGTCCTGGATCTCCAGCGCCGTCGTGAGGTCGTCGATCACCGCCTGCGTGCCGGGCACCCGCGCCTCGGCTTCCTCGATCGATTCCGGCGCCTCGGCGAGGGCCTTCATCCACTTGATCCGATCCTCGTGGTCGAATGGCGGCGGCCCCAGCAGATAGTGCCATTCGTCGGCCAGTTCCTTCTTGTAGTGGAAGTGGGCGTCATCACTCACGCCGTCGATCTTGTGGGCGAACCAGAAGGCGAGGTCCTTGTGCAGGACCACGTCGTTGGGGTTGTAGCGAAGTCCCTGATTGCGGACCAGATCGACCCCGGCGGTGACCCAGTCCCATCGTTCTTCGGGCGTGTTGGTCAGAACGGAGATGTTGTAGGCCATGTTGTGGCCGTGAAATCCCCAGACCTGGGCGAAACGAGGCTGAAGCCGGGTGATGAGTTCCGCATCACTCATCACTTCGTAGAACTCCCCCTTCTCCTTCATCATGTTGACCTTGAGCCACAGGTAGTCGACGATCACTCCCCGCAGGGCGCCGATCGCCGTTCCCAGAGCCACGATCGGCGGCGCTCCCTCGACCGAGGAATCGGTGTAGCGAAGGCCGTAGCCGTCCCGCGCTTCGAGCAGGCCCACCACGGTCCGGGTGGAACCCGAATCCCGCCACGCGACCTCGATCAGATCCCCGAGATTGCCTTCCCAGTCGCGAGTACCCGCGTCGTAGCCGACTTCGATCCGCGATTCCTCGGAGAGCCCGTCGATGGTCTTGATTCGACGAATGAGGCTGGTGTAGACCTTTTCCGGCTCAGCACCCTCGATCACCTCGCGAGTTTCCGGATCGACCGGAAGAATCACCAGGTGATCCTGGCCCGCCTTCTCCAGGATGGTCGGAAGCAAACCGCCTCCCACACCGATGGCGACGGCGGCGATGACGATGGCGAACAACTGGACGAAACGATCTTTCATGCGACGCGGATCCCGGCTCGATCACCGAAACCGGCTCGAGCGACATCGGTCAATACGAAGCGGCGATCCGCGAGGTTCTCGGGGTTCTCGATCCGAGGCGCAGGCATCATCCATGCCCCGAGTAGGTGGCGAGTTCACGACGTCGGAGCACGGCCCAGCCGAGGAGGAGGATCGTGCCGCACCAGAAGACCCCGATCACGAATCCGTCCCGGATCACCCCGGAGATCGAAACAAGTCGTCCCTCGACCACCAGTCGATTCGGACTCGCCTCGCCGAACGGACGCAGGAGCCATTCCGCGGTCCGGGCCACCGCCGTGATCACGTACTGGATCCAGGTGATCAGGATGAAGGCATCCTTGTCGGGCCGGAACTGGGCCAGGCTGGTCGAGATGAACGGAGTCATCGATCCCCCGACGAAGACCGTGAAGGCCAGCAGGATCGCCACCGGGAAACTGAGGAAGGTCGCGGCGACGATCCCCAGCATTCCGAGAAACGACAGCTTCACCCAGTTCACGATCATCGCCCGGGTGAAGTTGGACTCGAAACTCGCGGCCTGCCAGAGGATCTCGAACTCGTCAAGGTCGAAGATCAGCGTGGCCCCGTTGGGGAAGAAGCGACGCGTCTCCTCGCTCGGCGTCATCGAGAATCCCCCGTTGATCACCTGCATGCGGAGGACGCCGTCCTCGTTCACCAGTTCCGAAGGCAGCAGCAGTCGCTGCCACTGCTCCGGTATCACCTCGCGTTGAATCTCGTCCCCGAGAGGCTCTCCCGGAACTCCGGGGAATCTGAACACCACCGGGTAGCGGTCGCTGGTCTCCGAGCGACCGATGTGAAACTGATACCGAAGAGTCAGATTCTGCCCCGATCGAGCGGCGGAGCCCAATCCGCTGAACTCGTAGATCCGGGCGTCGAATTCGCGATTCTCGTTGAAGCCGCCCGGCGGCACCGAACGCTGACGGTCGAGGAATTCCTGCCGCAGACGCCGAACGATGTCGCGGATCACCACGAATTCATCGGACTCCCCGCTCTCCACCTTGCTGATGGTGATCGGATCGTTGCGGTACTCCTCGTACGCGAGTTCACGGACCGCGACTTCGGAGAGCCGCTCGTAGTTCGGTCGGATCCCCACCCGGGCGGTGAGCACCTCGTCGTACACCTCGATCACCGACATCGGATCATCGGCCCGGGTGCCCAGATACTGGGTGAAGCCGAAGATCGAGAGTCCGCCGATCAGGAGCAGGATGAAGTTCAACAGACAGATGCCGGCCCACTTGCCGAGGAGATACTGGATCCGCCCCAGGGGCTTGGTCATGAGCTGCCAGATCTGACGGTCGCGGATCTCGAAACTCACGGTGGCGCAGGCGAGGATCAGCGTCATGCAGGCCGCGATCGCATAGACCAGCGTCATGGAATCACTGAGGAAGTTCTGGATCTGATAGCGAACCGGTTCCTCCGGATCGATCCAGAGCGGGATCAACGGGAGCGTGATCAGCATGAACATGATGAAGGCCAGCGTGATTCGAAGTCTCAGACTCTCACGAATCAGCGTCTGCGCGACGGCGGCGATCTGGGTCAACATCCCGGGGTGGCCGTGACGACCCGACCGACCGGGGGAGGATGAAAGCGCTCCGAGGGCGATGAGCACCAGTCGGGTGGCCAGTACGAAGGTCGTGATCAGAACCCCGATTCCGACGATCGAAACCACCAGCCCGTCGTATCCCCACCACCAGGCGGGAAACGCCAGACAGGACGTGAGCGTCAAGGCGAGGGTCGTGGGGACCGTCACGCCGGTCCAGATCACGACCAGCAGCCAGATCAGGAGTCCGCCGGCGCTCCAGGCGACGAATTCAGGCCGGTCGATGATCGACGTGGGGAGCCAGACGGGGATCGTCTCGGCGATCAGGATCGCCGAGATCTCCGCGATCTGCAGCAGGTCACCCGACGTCTCCTCGAAGTAGTTCGCGATGCTCGCCTGGATGCGGGACCCGCCGTAGACCTGCCCGCCGGCCTCGACCTCGCCCGACTCGAGCAATCGGGTCGCGACCGCCTCCATTTCGAGATTGTTCGCCTCGCGAAGGACCTCCACCACGCCGTTGAATCGATCGCGAGCGTCCTCGGCCGCGAACCAGACCCGCCCGAAACCTCCGGCGACCGCCACCACCACGAGGACGGTGAGGGCGATCTTCACGGAAAGACGATCCTGCAGTTCGTCGAGTCGTTCCCAGATTCGCTTGAGAGGACTCACGGTCGCGGGTCTCCTTCATTCTCACCGAGCAGACCGTCGATCACCGAACTGTCGTGATCCTCCGGCTTGTGCGGGACTTCGGTCGCGGGCTTCTCGACCGCGTCCTTCGTCTCCTCCTGCTCCAGAAGATTCTCGAGAACGCCGGTGTCCGCCGCGGGCTCGACCGTCTTCGCGGGCTCCCCGTTCCGCCGTTCGACCATCCGGGCATCCGGTTGACCACGTTCCTCCTCCAGCGACGCGATCAGCGATTCGCCTTCGCCGGCCGATTCGTCGGCGCTCAGGAAGGAAGCCGTCGCGCCGCCCTGCAGGGCGCCCGAGGTCTCTTCGGCCTCCGACTGGGCCTGATTGACGATGCCCATGAACAGATCCTCGAGCCGCTGCCGGGGCCGCTCGACCGAATCGATCGCCAGACCGCGACGGCGGAGCGTCGATTCCACCTCGTGGATCGCGTCTTCGTCGAGGGCCGACGTGCTGATGACCGTGCGGTCCGAGTCGGCCAGCAGCTCGTTGGTCGCGCCTTCGGCGTGAATCCGTCCGCCGTACAGAATCACCATTCGGTCGCAGACGTCCTCGACGTCGGCGAGAAGATGGGAACTCAGCAGGATCGTGGTTCCTCGTCGCCCGAGCTCGAGCAGCAGATCCTTGACCTGGCGGGTGCCGATGGGGTCGAGACCGGAGGTCGGTTCGTCGAGGATCAGAAGCTCGGGGTCGTTGATCAGCGCCTGCGCCAGGCCGAGACGACGACTCATGCCCTTGGAGTACTCGCCGACCGAACGACGCTTCACCTGCGAGAGACCGACCATCTCCAGGAGTTCGTCGATCCGACGCATCCGCGTCCGGCGGTCGAGCCCGAAGATCCGACCGTAGTAGTCGAGCGTCTCCTTCGCGTCGAGATACCGGTAGAGATAGGACTCCTCCGGGAGGTAACCGATGCGGGCCTTGATCGCGACGTCCGAGGGTTCGCGCCCGAAGACGCTGAGACGTCCCGAGGACTTGTGGAGCAGGCCGAGGATCATCTTGATCGTCGTGCTCTTCCCCGATCCATTGGGACCCAGCAGTCCGAAGATCTCGTGCCGACGAATCTCGAAGTCGATGTTGTCGACCGCCCGGGCCTTCGCTCGCATCCAGAAGTCGGTGAAAGTCTTGGAGAGGCCGACGGCCTCCACCACCGGTTCTCCGAATGCCGGACGGTCCGACGTCGCGTTCTGATCGGGACGGTCACTCATTCGCCGGTCTCCTGGCGACCGAAGCCGCCGCTGGCGTCACGCTCGAGCCGCCTGCCGGCACGATCGATGCTGATCTGCCTGGAACCCAGCTGGTACCCGCTGAAATCGGTGCCCTGCATCGCCTCCATCGTCCGGCGATTGAGCGCTCCGTCCCGGCGGGCATTGGAGACGTCGGTCGAACTCTTCATCTTCAGCGCGAGTCCTCCGAGTCCCGGAGGGGCCGAGATGACCTCGACCTCGGGACCGCTGAGAACCTCCTGATAGGCGTCGAGCCAGAGCTGCCGAACCAGCTGGCGAGGATTCTGACGGTAGCTTTCCGAAAGGCTTCCCACGCGACGAGCGAAGGTGCCGAGTCCCGAATCGATCATGGATCTGGAGGCTCGAGCCCGGGTGAGCGTGGTCGCGGCGTCGCCTCCGATGTCGTCCTGCTCGAATCGTTCTCCGATCCGGGCCAGAACGGCGTCCGCGGCCGCGGGATTTCCGCGTTCGATCTCGGTCTCGTAATCACCGATCAGGGACACGATCTCATCGAACGCGGCGGCGCCGACCGCGGCGTCGAGAATCGTGGTGCGTTCGGTTCTCGCCATTGCCACCGCGGTCTTCGCGTTCTCCCGGGATGCGGTGACCCGCTGCACGCTCTTGCGGACCGCGAGCGGTGGAATCCGATCCGTGACGTTGATCGACGAGATCCGAATGCCGGAATCGACGCTGTCGAGCGTCGCCTGAGCCTGGCTCCGAATGTCGCGGGAGACTCCGTCCCGATCATCGACGAACTGCGTCAGCGTCAAGACGGCTGCGGTGTGGACCGTCGCCCGCTCGATCGCCATCTTGACCACTTCGTCCGCCTGCGCTGCGGTGAAACGTTCGAGGAAGGAGACCGCATCGTCGATCGAATACTCCGCGGTCATCCGGCAGTGGCCGATGTCCCCACCGCGCAGCAGCAGAGAGCCTTCCCGCCCGGGCTTGATCGCGACATCGACCGCCGCGAAGCTGGTGGCCTGCTCGAGCGACTGATCCTGGACCCCCAGCTGATTGCTCTTCCTCAGGTTCGGGAAGAAGGCGGAATTGACCTCGATCGTCCGCTTCATGGGAACGGTGATGATCTCACCCACCGGGTAGGGCCAGAACGGTTGTAGTCCCGCTCCGATCTGTCCATCGTCTCCTTCACCCACGATCTTTCCGAACAGCGTTCGAACACCGGTGGAGTTCTCCCCCACCGTCTGGAAGCCGCTGAAGAGGAAGACCACCGCAAGACCGAGGATCGCGACCTGCAGGACCCGGTAGCTGAGCTTGAGAGCCTCGCCGAGGCTCTGATTCGCAGGATCCATCGCGTCGAGCATCTGATCGCCTTCGTCGCCGTCCCGAAGTTCGAAGTCGGCGGACTTCTCACGCCGTGGCGCTTCAAGCTCCGCGGATTCCTCCGCGACGCCGCTGAACTCCTCCTCGGGTCCCTGAGTCGAATCGTCGCTCATCGGCCACCCCCTTCTTCGTCGCCTTCGACGTACTTGGTCACGGGCTGCGGAATGCCGGACTCGTCCGACGGCGCGTTCAGATCGATCAGGTGGAACGGCGCCTTGGTCATGTCGGTCACGAACGTGGTCGAACCACGAAGCCCTGCCCGCAGGGTCTCGAGCCAGGAGAGGAAGATCGCGAGGTCCGCGTGTTCCCGCATCTGCGCGTAGTAGCGGGTCGCCTCTTCGTTCCCCTGGGCTTCGATGCTCGCAGCCCACTGTTCCGCGAAGTCGCGGATGATCTGGGCCTTGGCCGTGGCCTGCTGCTTGATGGTGTTCGCCTCGGACTGGCCCCTGGCCTCCTCGAGGTTGGCAAGCGTCTCCTGGACCGCCGACATTCTCCGCATCACGGCCGTGGTCGTCTTGGGCGGGAACACGATCCGGCTGATACCCACCGAGAGCGGAACCACACCGGAGGTGGCGTTCTCGCGGACGTCGGCGAGAATCGAACCCTCGACCGCTCCGAGCTTGCTTTCGGTGCCGATCAACTGGTCGAACCGGTAGCCACCGACCTGGGCGAGCGATCCCTGCAGGAGCGTTTCGAGCTCCCGCTGGACGCCGGCCAGCGAGCCGTAGCTGTTGAAGAAGGCCTGAGCCTGATCGTCCTCGTCCCCGATCTTCCAGAGCATGTAGGCCTGGACCAGCACCTGCTGGTCGTCGGCGGTCTGCACCGTCACCAGCGGCGAGCGGGAGAGCTGGCTGCGAGTGTCGAGCTTGGCGACCGTATCGATGAAGAACGGTAGTTTCAGGTGAAGTCCGGGCTCTCGAACGATCCCTGCGGGGCGTCCCAGACGGGTGGTGACGGCGAGTTCGTGGAAGTTCACCGTGAAGGTCGTGTTGAAAAGGATCAACACGAGCACGATGAGTCCGGCGATGACGGCGGTGATGGTGCGATTCATGACGATGTTGCCTCGATGAAGGGGGACGCGAGTCGAAGACGTCGGGCCGTGATCACGACCCCTCCTCGGGATTCTCAAGGTATTCACGAAGATCGAGCCCCTGCGAGGGCTCCTGCATTTCAAAGTCCAGGTCGGTCCGCTGCGGATCGACCCCAAGCACGTATTTCGCCCGGACTCCCGCCAGCGAACTCTTGAGGATCTCCATGATCCGCCGCTGTCGATAGAGCTCGGGAGCCGCGTCGTAGGAACCGACCTGCCCGAGCACCTCGGATACGGTGCGGCGGG
>NYWY01000027.1 GCA_002685335.1 Planctomycetaceae bacterium | reverse complement strand
CCGCGACGCCCGTCTCGCCCCGCCGCAGGACGAGCAGCGAGGTGGCGGTCCCGGCGTTGGGGTCGATCGAGGACGCGAACAGGAGCGCGCCTCGAGCATCTCGGGCGAGTGGAACCTCGAAGGTCTCCACCCCCGGTTGGAGCACTCGATCGTGCACGCGGTTCAGTTTCGTGGCGAGTCGGGGAAGAATCAGTTCCTGATCGACCAATTGCAGCAGCACGAGACCGACCTGTGCGGCGATGATCGCCGCGGCGATCCGGTGCAGGGGGACGCCGGCGGCCATGATCGCCACGAGTTCACGGCTCCGGTGCATCTGGACGAGCGTGAATCCCGCCGCCGCCACGCCGACCAGTCCGACCATGAAGGCGTAGAACTGGAAGATCCGCGGCCCGTGGAAATCCAGCACGCCCTCCACGAAGACGACCGGGACCCAGCGACCGTCGCGCTCCGCCACCAACTCGGCGGCCTCGACGAACTCGTCGAACTGGACCACGACGTCGATCGAGATGGCGAAGACGAACAACAGCGTGAACAGGAGGGCGAAGTTCCCAAGGAATCGGAGGATGATGTGACGGTCGAGAAGCAGCATGACCTTCGATTCAGTTTCGACGAAGACGGAACCAGGCGAAGAGGCAGGATCCGCCGAGGATGAGATTTCCGGACCAGATGAGCAGGTATCCCCAGAGGTCGGGTTCGCGTCGGAGCAGCTGCTCGCCGCCCGAGATCAGGACGATGTCGAGAATGGCCGGGATGAACGCGAAGACGTAGACGGTGAGCGGCGGAGACGAGCGCATGCCGACCGCGAGCACCGATCCCAGGATCAGGAGCAAAGGACCCATGCAGGCCTGCGCGAGACGTTGCTGCATCCGCCCTTCGATGTCCCAGATCAGTTTTCGCACGCTGAGGTCGTGCGCCGCAAGCGTTGACTCGAATCTCGCACGGAGTCGTGTCGAGTCGATCGACGCCAAGTCGATGCCGCGAACGCGCGCGACGATGTCCGCCGGCGTCCTGTCTTCGTCGAACTGGATGCGGCCGGGCGGAACGACCAGATTGCGGATCTTCGCGGGGAAGCCCGGCGATCCGGCCAGACCTTCATCGATCGTGACCGGCTCGATCAGTTCGGCGTCGAAGACCACCTCCCCGTCCCGCCACGACTCCTCGAGGAGCAGACTGGTCCCCTTCGCCCGGACGATGCGACCGTCGGGGAACACCGTCTCCACGGTGGGCCCGTCGATCGTGAAGAGGAGATCTTCGAAGTTCACGCCCTGATGTGAGATGATCCGCCACGTCGCATCTCGGGTGACATCCCGGAATTCGATCGATTCCCCGGTCGCGAACGCGTCGGCGAGCAGGCGGTGCGTGGCATCCTGAAGCAGGAGATCATCGAGGTTCCCGACGCTGGCGGCGAGTCCGGGAAACCGGGTCGGCTCATCCTTGATCCGGTACATCTCGGGGAGGGTGAGCATCTTGACACCGAGTCGGAAGCCGCGGCCGAGATCGAGCGCCCGTGGCTCGGCGGTCGGCAGCCGCACCAGGGTGGCGTCACCGGCTCGGAACAGGGTCGCATCACCAAGCACGAGCTTCAGCACCGATCGGCCGTCGAGACGATAGAGATCCATGGTGGCGTAGTCCGCGGTGAACTCGGTCTCCGGGGTCCCTGAAGAATCGAGCTGCAACGCCGCGACGCCGACCAGGACCAGTCGGGTGTCCGCGGTCGAGCCGTCGGGTGCCTCCTGGACCACGATGTCGTCGGCGTAGATCCGGGTGTTCCCCATCGAGAACGCCTCGCCCCGCTCCACCGCGGAGGCCAGCAGCCGCGTGACGTCGTGGGCGAGAAGTGATTCCATCCTCGACCAGAACATCGGGACGAGGAATTGGACGAGGGAGAGCATCACCAGCAGCAGGACCGCCGCCAATGCGAAGATCGGCCGGAAGATGCGGGCCGGGGACAGTCCGCTCGCCCCCATCGCGAGAATCTCGTTGTCGGTCGCGAAGCGGTGCATCACCAGCGTCGCCCCGAATCCGGCCGCGAACGGCAGTGCGAATTCCATCATCGGAACCGCGGCGAAGAAGACGTACTTCAGGATGTCCGCCCCGCCCAGGAGATTCCTGGACAGGGGCTTGATGGCGGTTCCGAACGCGATCACCGCCACGAGAATCAAGGTGGTGAGCAGGATCGTCTTGAGGAGTTCTCCCGCCAGATAGCGGGTGAGCAGGCGGGGCATCCCGGCATCGTCGCGGGCGAACGCCGAAGTCGCAAGCCGTCCACGGGCATCACGGTCGCTCTCGGACCTCCGGTCGTCCCGGTCGTGCGGGATTCCCCGGCGAGGAGGACCCGAGAACCCCCTTCGATCCGGCGAGCGGCCGGGCCGTCGCGGGCACCGTGCGGATCGAGCCGATTCCCAAGGAGGGTCGGTTTCGAGCGATTCGCAACCCGACTCGAGGAGAAGAGCATGCGTGGACCACGTCCCGGATCCGCCCACCGCGGCCTGACTCTCGTCGAATCGATCGTCGCCTCCGCGATTCTCGCGGTCGCGATCACCGCGGTCTTCTCGGCGGTCGCCTCCGGTCGAGCCCATGCGGAGGTCGCCGCCGACGAACTCGCGGCGACGGTGGCGGCGGAGGATCTGCTCGCCCGCGTTCTTGGATCCGATTTCGATCGAATCGACGACTGGGACGGCCACGAGGAAGCCGCCGGCGAACTGGTCGACGCCAACGGCATGCGGCTCGCCCCCGCGATGCAGCGGGTCGGACGCCGGGTTCGCATCGAGCGAAGCGAACAGACCGTCTTTGATTCGGTCGGGATTTCCGGTCGATCGATCGTGGTGGAGATCTTCGACCGTGAGGATCGGACCACCGGATCGATCTCCCGCTGGATTCCCGACCTGGAACAGGATTCATGAGACGACCCGGATTCACGATGCTCGAGCTGGTCCTCTCGCTCGCGATCACCGTCCTGGTCGCCGCGGGCGTCGCCGCGATGCTCGGCGGCATCGCGACCGGCATCGCGCTTGGTTCCGACACCAGGACCGGACTCCTCGCCACCGCGGCCACCCACGGACGACTGACCGAGGATCTCTCGGGCATCGCATCGGTTCTCGAACGCAGCGACGACGGCCGGGCGATGGTGCTCTGGAACGGCGATCTCGTTCCCGGTGGTCGGGTCGAGCCGAGCGAACTTCGCTGGCTCGAATTCGATCCCATCCGCGGCGAACTCCTGCGTTCCGAGATCCGGTTCCCCGACGACTGGACCCCGCTCGAACGCGCCGAACACGACCGCCCCATCTCCGGCGCGATCGAACTGGACGAGGCCTTCAGACACGCCGACGACGCGGGAATCCTGCACCGGGACGTGCTCGTCGACGGACTTCTCGACACCGTGATCGGATCCACGATCTCGAATCCACGGTCCCGGGAGATTCGCGTCGACCTCACGTTCGATCTCGCGACCGGTCCGCTGGAGGCGACCGCGATCGTCTCCTGCCACGACCTTCACCCCGAGGCATGGCGACCATGAGAAGCATGAGGAGCATGACGATGCATCCGACCGACCATCGACTTCATCGACGGACGCCACGTGGCGCAGCGCTCGTGCTGGTCCTCGTCGCCCTCGCGATCGGCCTCATGATGGTCGCGACCTTCCTCGACGGACGACGGGAATCCGTGCCGGTCTCGGCCCGGATCAGCGACGCCGCCCAGGCGAGGCGGACCGCGGACAGCGGACTCGAACTGGTCCTGTCGTCGATCCTGGCCTCCGACGACTGGATCGAGGACGTCGCATCGGGCTCGCTCGACGCGCCCTTCAGGATCGCCGACGGCCTCTGCACCGCACGCGTGCTCGATGCGACGACGAATCTGCCGCCCACCGGCGAAACGCTGCAGATCCGGATCGCCTGCACCGCCGACATCGACGGACTCGCGATGGTCGCCGAGGAGACCTTCGACATCTCACCGATGATCGACCGCCCCCTCGATCTCGCCTTCGGGGAGACCGCGTTGCTCGCGGAGTCGGCGATCAGGGTCGAAGACGATGCGGCCCTGCTCGCGTGGGCGGGTTCCGACGGCGGCCCCGCCGCACCGCTCGTGGTGGGAACCCTCGGTGGTGACCCCCACGACTTCGAGGTCACCGATACCGCGATCACGAGCGGTTGCGAAGTGGTCATGGTCGATGCTCGCTGCTACGAGATGGGTGAGGAGACCGCCGGAATCCGACTCATTCCCGACCCGCTCCCGCCGATTTCCGCGCCCGCGATTCCCGTGGTGCGGGAAGGCCGGACCGAAACGGCGGTGGTGCTCGACGCGGCTCCCGTCACCGACATCGACGCTCCCTCGATCCGGATCCGGGCCGGCACGCGGATGCTCATCGAGGGCGACCGGATCCTCCACAGTCGCGGTGACTTCCGGATCGAATCCGGCGCCGAGATCGAAGTCGCCCGCGGCACCCTCGTCATCGACGGGGACGCCCTGGTCTCGATCCACGACGCGGAGATCGCCGTCGCCCCCGCCGGCCGGCTGCTGATTCGAGGCGGCCGGGAACTTCGAATCGACGACGGCGGCATCGGCCCGCGCGACGCGACCGACCGCGAGGCGCTGACCCCGGCGGGCATGCTGCCGGTCGACGTCGATCCGAAGCCCGTCAATCTCACCGGCGGCCCGGGATGCACCATCGTGATGGAAGGCGACGCGATGGTGACCGCCGTCGTGATCGCCCCCGATGCGGACGTCCGCGTCGAGGACGACGTGCTTCTTCATGGACGAATCGTCGCGGACGCGATCGAGATCGGCGGACGTGCCGTGGTCTACGCGGCGCCGGACGACGGAAGCGTCGTCGGTCTCACCTCGCCGCAGGGGCCTCATCGAGACGAGGACGGCGATCTCCTGCCCGCCCTCCAGGTCGAGGATCGAACCAGCGCCGCCGCGGTCGACTCGATCGCGGCGGAACTCGAAACACCGGTGGTGTCGCTCGATCAGTCGAACCGCAACACCGACAAGGACTGGAAACAGACCCTTCGGGAACTGCGACGCGGTTGGCGACAGGCCGGCCTGAGCCGGGCCGAGATCCGGATGAAGCGACGTGAATGGCGCATCGCCCGTCGGAGGGGTTCATGAATCGACGTGGCCTGACCCTGATCGAAACGATGGCGGTCGTCGTGGTGGTCCTCGGGATCGCCGGGCTCGCGATCCCCATGCTCGGAAACGATGCCGGCTCGCGGCTCGCAGCCGCGTCCATGATGCTGCGCGACGATCTCGAGCAGGCTCGCTATCGCACCATCTCGGATCCCGCCGATCCGGTGGCGCTGGTCGTGGACGCGGATGGATTCGGTTGGTCACTCGTCCACGACGCCGATCGAACGATGTCGATCGTCCGAGGCGATGGTGATGCCTGGACGGTTCGGTTCGACGACCCACGAACGACCGATCTCGCCGGGATCCGGGTGGTCACGGACGTCGACGACCGATGCATCCGCTTCGACGCCCGTGGCGTGCTCCTGAACGACGACAAACCGTCGATGCGTCTCGAACTCGGGGAAGACCACCGAAGACTGGACATCGGCGTGGTGAGCGGCCTCGTCACCATCCGGCGGGACTGATTCCGGATCACCGGACCGATCCTCGTCAGCGCCGGCGTGGCCCGGATCGTCCGCGGGCGGCGGGCGGTGCGAGCAGCCGGCGGACATCGAGGAAGGTGATGGTCCCGTCCCCGTCGACGTCCCGTGGATCGAATCGACCGTCGGCGCCCCTTCCGAGACCACGCATGATCTCGAACACGAGGTCTTCGGGCCGGATCTCCGGCCGCCCTTCGTCGATCGCGCTGGCACCCGCGGTACCGCCCGATCGAACCGAATCGTCCGAGATCACGATCCGCCCCGGCAGGGCCGACCGCGGCGTGTCCACCGTGACGCGACGCAGGATCAGAGACGACACCAGTTCGTGGTTCTCGTCACCGAGCATGAATCGGGTGGGCGGCGTCTCATGGATGATCGGAAGCGTCACCGTCGCCGGTGTCTCGCCGAGACTTCCCGCGGCCACCACCGAGATCGACATCACGCCGCCTCGGCGACTGAGATCGACGTTGATGGTGTCGCCTCGATTCAGGCGGAGATCCTCGATCTGACCGGCGTACCAGGTGTTCCCGTCGGCGATCGATTCGATCAGGATCGATCCGTTGTTGATGCCCGAACGGAGCGTGAGGAACCGACCCGGCCCGAACTCGAAGGTGCAGAGGGGCATCGACTCCACGCGGGTGCCGATCGAGTAGTCGAGTCCGTCGGAGGGAATCTGGAGTTCGGCGCCCACCCGCCATCGACCACCCCGGATTCCGAGCGGCTGGGCGACCCGGGTCGAGGGCACGATGCCGCCCGGAACCGCCTCGAGCGGCCAGCTCGGCATGCCTCGTCCTTCCGAAAGACTTCGGAACACGAGGAGGAAATCCACGATGGCGAACTCGCCGCCGACCGGATTCGAGATGGCGATCATGCTGGACGCGGTGTCGTCGATGGTGAAACTCCACGCGTCGACGTGGTTCCACGCACCGGTGGACACGATGGAGTGCGTTCGATCGTTCACGTACTGGCCCCGGGTCACCCTCGTGAGGAGTCGGAGTTTCCCGCTCAGAAGGTTGCACACCTGGAGGTGGACCGCGGTGGACGTGGCTTCGCCCGGCCCGTCCTTGCGGTCCCTCGGATCGACGACCAGCGCGGTGAGCAGACGCCCCGCCCCCACCGGAGTGCCGGACACCCGATAGCACACCGCGTCGGGCGCCAGTCCACCGATCAGGTCATCGGGCATTTCGTCGCGATCCAGCCGCTTCACGACGACCCCCGTCGACGGCACGACGTAGTTGGGGGTCCGATGCGTGCCATTCTCGGCGCGGAGGAGATCGACCGAACGGGGCCGCGCGAGCAGGCCGGCCTGGACGCGGTCCTCGCTCGGCACCGCGGCGGCGAAGATTCCTCGGCGGCCGAGGTTCTTGTACCGATGGACTCGGACACCGCCGTCGAGCAGGAAGGGCACCGCGTATTGCTCCACGTCCTCCGGGAGCCGGGCGACGGTGGCGAAGTTCTCCCCATCGTTGCTCAGGAGCACCCGGCTGTAGGTGTCGTGACCACTCGGATCGAGGACCTGCCGGGCGATGACCGGTCCGTTCACTTCCGGAGCCTTGCGGTGCATCCAGGAGACCGTGTTTCCGGACAGACCGTTCGTCAGCGTCGCCGGCTGCACACCGCTCAACTCCTCGAACGTCGGCGGTCCCTGCACTTCGGCGGGAACGTCCAGGCCGAAGATTCCGCCGGCCACGTTGTCTCCACCACACAGCAGTCGATCCGGTGCGTTCCCGGGACAGCAGCTCCAGAACTGATTGCAGGTGACCTGCGTGAACGCATCGGGGAGAACACCCTGCCACCTTGGAATCACCGTCCAATTCGCGGGGTCGTCGTACTCGTCCCAGTCCGAGCACTGCGCCAGCACGACCCGGCTCTTCTCGCCGTCGCCGACGGCGATGACCACGCCGTTGGGCGTCCAGCCCGCGACGTGGAAGTGCTCGCCTTCGCTCTCCCAGCGCGAATGGACCTCGATCAGCGGATCGATCTGCCACGCGTCACCGACCGCTTCCCGCCTGACTCGGAAGAGCCCGCACTGTCCACCGGTGGCCTTCTGTGGTCCGCGATGGCCCATGTAGTCGACGAGCGGCACGAACGCCTCGGTGAATCCCGCGCCTCGGGCGACCGGGAAGTAGGCCGACATGCTG
>NYWY01000026.1 GCA_002685335.1 Planctomycetaceae bacterium | reverse complement strand
GGATTCACGCTCGTGGAGCTGCTCGTGGTCATTGCGATCATCGCGCTCCTCATCGGACTCCTCCTGCCCGCTCTGGCGAAGGCTCAGGCCTCAGCTCGAACGGTCAAGGATTCGAACCAACTCGCCCAGATCCACAAGGCGTTCATGATCTTCGCCGAGACCGATCCCGGGGGCTACCTCCCGATGCCGGGTCGAATCAACCGGTTCACCCACCCGAACCTCGGCCGCGTTCCGGGCAAGGGACCCCAGAACTGGAAGAAGGACTCGACGGGCCACCTCTACTCCTCGATGATCGCCCAGGAGTACTTCAACGTCGACCTGCCGATCAGCCCCGTGGAGTCCAGCGCGATCATCTCGCAATACGGCTCCGACTCCGAGGATGAGACCACGGCCTACGACTACGCGGCCTACGACCCCGCCTCCGACACCTACTGGCACGGCGACGAAGCCGACCCGGCGAGTGTCCAGCCCGGCACGCAGCCCCAGGGAGGGGCGAACGAGATCTTCCGAGCGAAGATCGATCGCCCCGCGCCCTACGGCCGAGCCCACACCTCGTACGCCCACAGCATGATGTCCGGAGATCGCCGCAACTACACGTGGCGAAACACCAACGACAGCTCCAAGGTCGTCCTTGGCAACCGTGGCGTGAAGGAAGGCAACACCAACGGTGATGACTACCGGAACAGCCCGACCCTCCGCTTCCACGGTCCCGACAAGGAATGGCAGGGCCACGTCGTCTTCGGCGACAACCACGTCGAGTACAGCAAGAGCTTCTTCCCCCCGAACGTCTCCCACGAATGCGGCCTCGACTCGATCGTCCAGGACAACATCTTCGCGGCGGAATTCGAAAGTTGCGGCTCCGTCACCGGTAACTGGAAGCAAGGCGACGCCTGGCTCGCGATGAACGAGCTCGTGACCGACGGTGGCGGTGGTGATCCCAAGCCTCGCGCGATCTACGACTACGCCGAGAACTGAACAACCCCTCCCTCACTCGAACTCAAGTTCAAGCACAACGACCCTTTCGGAGTCAAATCACATGCGAAAGCGACAAGGCTTCACGCTCATCGAACTGCTCGTGGTCATGGCGATCATCGCCCTGCTCCTCGGCCTGCTCCTCCCCGCCCTCGCGAAGGCCCGTGCCACCGCGAGACAGGTGAAGAGCGGTACCCAGCTGAACCAGATCTACAAGGGATGGCTCGTCTGGGCCGTCGATAACAACGAGGATTCCCTTCCTCTCCCCGGCCTCATCAACCGAGTCGGCAACCAGCCCGGCCGAGGCAAGGAAGACCTCAAGCAGAACACGCACGACAACCTCTATGCGGCCTGCGTGACCGCCGAATACTTCAACCCCAACATCATGGTCGATCCGTCGGAGTCCTCGGGTAACGTCATCGCCAACCCGATCTACGACATCGAGCGCTACTCCCCCCAGTCGGATGTGTACTGGGACGACGGTGGCTCGAGCGGCGGCGCCAGCGTCATGCAGAGCGACCTCGGCGAGGTCGCCCACATGAGCTACGGCACCATGGCCCTCACCGGGCAGCGCAAGGCTCGTAACTGGTCGAACTCCCTCAACTCCCGCCACGCCCTCGTCGGCAACCGCGGAGTCGAGAATTCCGACTACTCGGACAACGTGTACCTCTCGTCGAAGACCCTGCTCATCCACGGCGGCCGCAAGGCGTGGGTCGGCAACACGTGCTACGGAGACGGACACACCGAACTCCACAACACGTTCTTCCCCGAGACGCTCGAGACCATCGGCGTCAACGGCGACAACGACGGCCTGTTCTCGCTCGAGGACGACGAAGGCATCGACGGATCCGACGTCTATCTCTGCCTCACCAACGGAGGATCCGCATCCTCCGGAGGTCAGAACTCGGACGACTACGTCCATAACGAGACCTGGGACTGATCCCAACGGTTCCATCCGGCGGCCGTCCGCCCGGAACCACCGACCGAAATGCACCGCCCGTGGCCCTTGGCCACGGGCGGTGTTCATTTGGTCCGACAATCGGTCTTGCGGCGGTCTCCCGGATCATCTTCGATGCGTACCATGGAGATCATGAGGACCAGCACCACGAGTTCCGCCGCCGTCAGGATCCTTCGACGCGGTGTCCTGCTGCTCACGACCACGCTCCTCCTCGCCCTTGCGGTGGCACCGACGCTCGCCGCCACCGTGATCCGGCCGTTCGGCGAGGAAGTGATTCCGGCTGGCCGCAAAGCGGACACCGTGGCGATCATCT
Organism: Planctomycetaceae bacterium; assembly: GCA_002685335.1. The sequence goes on along the minus strand of NYWY01000026.1, from coordinate 5,266 downwards.
CCATCCATGGCCCGATCGACGGAATCACGAAACACTCGCTCGAGCGACGCCTCGAGGCCGCCACCGCCCAGGGTGCGGATGCCGTGGTGCTCGAGATCGACACCCCCGGCGGTGATCTCCAGGCCACGTTCGAAATCCTCGAACTGATCCGAACCAAGGCACCGGCCAACACCATCGCGTGGATACGACCGCGAGCCTTCAGTGCCGGAACGATCATCGCACTGGCGACTCGTGAAATCGTGACCACGCCCACGGGGGTCTTCGGGGATGCCGCCCCGATTCGAGCCGTGCCGCTGGCGGGACTTCAGAAACTCCCCGCCGCCGAGCGGGCCAAGATCGAAGCACCGCTCCTCTCGGAACTGGTCTCCGATGCTCGGCGTCAGGGCTGGGACGAAAAACTGGTCCAGGCATTCGTCGCGGTCGACATCGAACTCTGGTTGATCCGAAATCGGACGAACGGCGATCGACTCTTCGTCGACGCCGCCGAATACGAACGCATTTTCGGTGAACCACCGGTCGCCACCCGCGTTCAACGGCTCCCCGCACCCCCGGCGAGAGACGAGGAGACCGGCCTGCTGACCGGGCCGGCCCGAATCAACCAGGGCGAGGCCCCGACCAACCCGGAAGAGCGAGATCTCGCCATCGAATTCGTTCAGGAAATGCCATCCAGCCGACCGGTTCTGGGCCCGGAAGCGGCCGCGGACTGGGTTTCGCTCGGTCAGGTCGTATCTTCGGACGAACTCCTCGTTCTCCAGGCGGACGAGGCGATCGCCTACGGATTCAGCAGCGGCACCATCGCGAACGAAGCGGAACTGAAGACCTTCCTCGGCTCCAACCAGACGATCCGCCTCGATGAGACCTGGTCCGAGTCGCTGGTCCGGATGCTCACCCTGTGGCCCGTCCGCGCCGTCTTGATCGCGGCGTTTCTCATCGGGTTCTTCCTCGAGGCGTCCGCCCCCGGTTACGGGGTCTTCGGTCTGATCGCCCTGGTGAGCCTCGCCATCCTTCTCGGCGCCCCGCTGCTCACCGGACTCAGTGACTGGTGGACGGTGGTCGCGGTCGTGATCGGGCTGGGCCTGGTCGCCCTGGAACTCTTCTTCCTGCCGGGGATCGGCTTCGTGGGAATCCTCGGCGGCCTGTGCATCTTCGCCGGGCTCGTCGGGACCTTCGTCTCCGGAGATCCCTTCTCGCCCGCCGTCCGATCCGATCTTCTTCGCGGTATCGGCACCACTTCGATCGGGATGCTGGTCGCCGGAGTGGGAATCTGGCTCGCGTGGCGATCCCTTCCCCACACGAAGCTCGGCCGAGGCTTCATCCTCTCCGCGGAAATCGGCGGCGACGGTGCTTCCGAGGGACCTCCGGGACGATCACGTCGATCGGACCGCCATCCTCCGATCTCCCTTGGTGCCATCGGTCGAACCACCACTCCCCTGCGAACCGCGGGGCGAGTCGAAATCGGCGGGCGAATCGTCGATGCCCGCAGCACCGGCGCCTTCATCGACGTCGACACGCCGGTTAGAGTCGTCGCCTCAGACCGTTTCGGCGTTCAGGTGGAGACCCTCGAATCATGAACATCACACCTCGGTCCGGCCTCGTCTTCGAACCGCTGATGGTGCTCGCCCAGACCGGTGTCACCGGTGGCTCGGAGTCAGGTGATCCCTTCTGGCTTTCCGTCGGGTTCGGGCTCGGAGTTCTCGCCCTCATCCTCTTCGCGGTGGAGATCTTCATCCCCACGGCCGGAATGGTCGGGATCCTGTGCGGCATCTCCGCCGTCGGTTCGATCATCGCGTTCTTCCAGTATTCCGGCAGCGCCGGTGGACTCGCGATCCTCACGTACCTGATCGCCACGCCCTTTCTCCTCGTCTACGGCGTCAAACTCTGGTCCCAGAGTCCGATCGGGCGCCGGCTCATCCTGGGAGGAACCGATGCGGTGGACGCCGAGGGTCGTGATGAACAAGGCGTGGAAGCCGAACTCGCCGCCGATCGCCGAGAGGCCGTCGCCCGCGAAGAATCGATGATCGGCCGGGTGGCCACCACCGTGACCCCGCTCCGTCCGATCGGCGTGATTCGCATCGACGATCATCGCCGCGACGCCCTGGCCGAGTCCGGAGTCATCGAGGAAGGCGTCGAAGTCGAGATCGTCGAGATCGTCGATGACCAGATCAAGGTTCGGCCTCGCCGTTGAATCGGACGTAGACTGCCGTCTTCTCGTCTTCGGAGTCCCCCCATGCCCACCTGGCAAATCGTCGCTCTCAGTGTTGTCGGACTGGTCCTGCTCATCGCCATCGCGGTACTGGGTCGATTCGTCGGTCTCTGGATCCAGTCCGTCGTTTCGGGCGCCCCCGTGGGCCTGCTCGACCTCTTCATGATGCGACTCCGGAAGGTTCAACCCTCCGCGATCGTGCTGAACCGGATTTCGGCCAAGAAAGCCGGCCTCGAACTGAAGGCGGCCCCGCTCGAGGCTCACTTCCTTGCCGGTGGCAACATCGAGCGAGTGGTTCGCGCCATGATCGCCGCGGACAAGGCGAAGATCGATCTTCCCTGGGACCGCGCGACCGCGATCGACCTCGCAGGCCGGGACATTCTCGAAGCGGTCCGAACCTCGGTCGACCCGAAGGTGATCGACTGTCCGAGCCCCGGTTCCACCCGGACCACCATCGATGCCGTGGCCGGCGATGGCATCCAGCTTCGAGCTCGAGCTCGGGTGACCGTCCGCACGAACATCGCACGGCTGGTCGGTGGTGCGACCGAGGAAACGATCATCGCCCGGGTCGGCGAGGGCATCATTTCCACGATCGGCTCGGCCGAAAGCCACAAGAAGGTGCTTGAGAATCCGGATCGGATCTCCAAGACCGTGCTTCAGAAGGGACTCGATTCCGGAACCGCTTTCGAGATCCTTTCGATCGACATCGCCGACATCGACGTCGGGGCCAACATCGGCGCCCAGCTCCAGACCGACCAGGCCGAAGCGGACACCAAGCGATACCAGGCCGAAGCGGAACAGCGGCGGGCCCTGGCCGTGGCTCAGGAAGCGGAACACAATGCCGACGCCGCCAAGAACCGGGCATTGGTCATTCTGGCCGAAAGCGAAGTGCCCAAGGCGATGGCCGCCGCGTTCCGCGATGGCCACCTCGGCGTCATGGACTACTACCGGATGCAGAACGTGATCGCCGACACCGCGATGCGGAACACCGTGGCGGACGAGGACGACCGAACCGACGACTGACCCCGCGGCGACATCCGCCGGAGCACACCGTGCCCGTCCTGCACGTGGTCATTCCATTCCTCGACGAGGAATCGACGCTGAACACCATCGTCGACCGCCTCGAAGCCTGCCCCTGGCCCGAAGGCTGGTCGGCCAGCGTCGTTCTGGTGGACGATGGCAGCGGCCCGAACGCGGCGGACGCCTCGAAGCGACTCGCCGGATCCGACCGTGAGATCGACGTCCGACTGCTGCAACACGAAGCGAACCGGGGAAAGGGCGCCGCCCTGCGAACCGGTTTCCAGAAGATCCTCGAGACCGCCGACGAAGCCGACCTGGTCGGCGTTCAGGACGCCGACCTGGAATACGACCCCACGGATCTCGCCCGAATCGTCACCATACTCATCGAAGCGACTCCGAAAATCGATGCCGTCTTCGGTAATCGATGGAGTACTTCGCGTGGAACGACGATTCGACGGATCCACCGGCTTGGAAACCAGACGCTGACGCGAATCTCGAACGTCTTGACCGGCCTCTCCCTCTCCGACATGGAGTGTTGCTACAAGGTCATTCGCGTTCCGATGCTCAGACGAATACTTCCCGATCTCGATGAGAACAGATTCGCCATTGAGCCTCAGCTTGCCGCCTCACTCGCCCGACACGGCGCGAAGCTGATGGAGACTCCCGTCTCCTACGAACCGAGATCATTCTCCGAAGGCAAGAAGATCGGTGCTCGAGATGGCATCGCGGCGGTGCTGGCGATGCTCCGCGAATGGCGAAGGACCCGCCGACATCGGGGGGGCGAGGCATGACCGAAGACATGTCCGACGTCACCACCGGAATGCCTCGCGGTCGACGACTGGCGCTACAGCTGATCGGATTCGCGATCGGCCTGGTACTCGTGGGCTGGTGCATCAAGGGCGCCTTGAGTGGTGGCGAAGAAGGCTGGGAACGGCTTCGCGCGGCCAGCCCCTGGTTGGTCATCGCGATGGTCGCGACCTCACTGGTGAGCCAACTGGCCAACGGCGCCTTGTTCTGGGCCACCATCCGCCCAATTCGACGAGAGCGATTCTGGGTGCTTCAGGGGGTGAACTTCACCTCCGGGCTTCTGAATTACGCTCCCGTCCGAATCGGCATGCTCAGCCGCGTGATCTACCACCTGCGGGTCGATCGAATGAAGATTCTTCTGCTCATGGCCTGGTTCGGCACGGTGAGTTTCGCGATGCTGGCGGTGATGGGGGCGGCGTTCGGCGCGACCGTCGTCCATCCCTCCCTCGATCCCTTCTGGTTGGCGATCTTCAGCATTCCTCTCCTGGTGCTGGTCGCGGCCGCACCGGCACTCTTCCGAATTCCCTTGCTCGCCAGGCCGCTCGAACGATTCATTCCCGGATGTCTCCCGATGCTCACCCACCGCGGCTGGCTGTCCGCCGGGTTGGTGCTTCGAACCGTCGACCTCGCGATGTGGACCGCCCGAATCGCGATCGCCGCAAAGATCCTGGGCATCGAACTCGGATCCGGCGACCTGTTGATCATCGCGGTCGCCGCCCTCGTGGTGGCGATGAACCCCCTCGGCCGCATCGGTTTTCGTGAAGCCGCCGTCAGCCTGCTTGCCGGCTATCTCGCCACCCCGACCGATGGTGAGGCACTTGACGCCACCTTCAAGCAACTGGCTCTGGTCGAGAGCGTGGCCGAAGCCGCGGCGGTGATTCCCTGCGGGCTGATCGCCGCCGTCTGGTGGTACCGGGCGGTCCGCAGGACGCCCAGGAAATCCGCGGAACAGGGTCAGGCCAGCCGTTCGGATGGTCCATCCTCCGACGTCGCTTGAGCCACCTCTCGCCCGCCCGATATGCCCTGCCGGGACCGGCCAGGGCCGACACACGTTTTTTTTCGTGGTTCATTCGGATTCGTGCAGCACACCTCGCCCAGATACGTTTGCCAGACGAGTTGTAATACTCGCACTCAAAGAGTCAGGGCTTCTGACGAGCCCGGCCAGGAGACTTTCATGCGAACAGTCAGCACCATGATCTTCACCGCCCTCGCATCCAGCATGGCCATGGCGGCCAG
>NYWY01000025.1 GCA_002685335.1 Planctomycetaceae bacterium | reverse complement strand
TGGTCGCGGGGGGCGTCTCGTTCCTTCTCTCTGGACTGCGGTGGAGCCTTCCTCAGCTCGCCGTGCGGGCGATCAGGGCCGGACTGTCACCGGGACGACTCCAACGGCTGCTGCCGCCTCTGGGCTCGCTGCCATGCAGCAGGTGGTCCAGGTATCGCTGGAGGCTGGCCGTATCGAACTGATTGAGCCAATCGCGGCCGGCGGTGTGGTTGTACTCGCGGATGGACTTGATGAGGTGGTCCTTGGCGGGCATGGCGAGGCTCCAGGGTTCGACTTCGGGGAGGGGAGAGGCGTCGTCGGTGTTCCGTGTCGGTACGGAATGCAACCGTCGACGCCAAGGTTGTCGGAACGACGGGTGACCGAGGTCAAACCGATAATCTCGCCTTGCACGATGATCGGGGTTTCTTATGGGACCAGGAGCCCCGGTTGTGGCACGATGCAGGGGGTGCATCCGCGCGGACCACAACCACTGGTGGTCGAGGTGGCGCGAAGTTTTTTTGGGTTTCACGTCCGGGTCGGGAGGCGGACGTTGGGAATTCAGTCTTCCCGGTCGCGGAAGGACAGCTTGGCTCGTCCCACGTCCTCGTGCAGATCGAAGACTCGGTTGAGTGCTGTGATCTGCAGAACCTGCGCGACCGCGCCCCGGACTCCGGCGATTTTCACGGTGCCGCCTTTCTCTCGAAGGCGACTGTGCACCCGAAGCAGGGCCGACAGTCCCGCGCTGGAAACGATCTCCAGCTCGCCGCAGTCGATGATCATCCGGTGGGCGCCGCCTTTGACCAGCACCGTCACTTCTTCAAGGAATCGATCGGCATTTCGATTGTCGATACCGCCTTCAGCTCGAAGGACATGGATGTCGCCGTCGACCTCGACCGTGAAGAGTTGCATGTGGTCAGTCCCTCACGACTTTCATGGCAACCAGATCCTGAACGTCCAGGATGCCCACTGGCCGGCCGTCGGTATCCACGACGGGGATTTCATCGACTCGCCGTTCCCGGACGAGTCGGACGGCATCTCGAACCAGGTTCTCATCGGTCAGGCTTCGAGGCTGCCGGGTCATGATGTCCGCGACCGGTGAGTCGAGGCCTTCCGGTCCGTGATGGTTGATCAATCGGCGGAGATCGCCGTCTGTGAAGATACCGCTCAGGCGTCCTTCGGCATCAACGAGCAGAATGGCGCCGGTACGACGGCCGTCTCCGCTGGCGGCCAGGGCGTCGCGAACGACCCCGGTATCGCGGACGACCGCGACGTTTTCACCCACTCGGAACCGAAGGAGTTCGACGATCGGCCGCAGGCCGGCTCCGAGCATGCCGCCCGGGTGATGACGATGGAAGGCATCCGCATCGAAGTCACGACGGCGGGACGCGGCGATCGCCAACGCATCGCCGATCGCCATCATGGCGGTGGTACTGGCGGTGGGGGCCAGATTCAGGGCGCAGGCCTCCGTGATCTCCCCGAGGGCCAGATGCGCAGGGCAGAGCGTGCCCAAGGTGCTGGTGGCGTCTCGACTGATCCCGATGCAGGGCACCTTGTCCGCCTTCAGGATCGAGGCGAGGGCCACGATCTCTTCGGTCTCGCCGCTGTAGGACAGCAGCAGGGCGACATCTCCCCGACGAACCCGCCCGAGATCACCGTGCACCGCTTCCGCCGGGTGGAGGGTGTGTGACGGTCGGCCAAGGCTGGACAGGGTGGCGGAAATCTTGGCGCCGACCAGGCCGGATTTTCCCATTCCCGAGACCACCACGTGGCCTTCGCAGCCGGCGACCAGGCTGATGGCACGATCCCAGGATTCGGCGTCGTCTCCGAGGCGATCCGAGATCCGGGCCAGGGTGTCCCTTTCCGCATCGAGCACGGATCGAAGCAGTGCCACCTCTTCGCCGGAAGTCGGGCCTGAGGAGTGGGTGGAGGTGATGGACGGTTCCGTCGTCATGGCCGGATTGTACTCGCGGCCGGCCATCGACTTCTCGGCCTGGCGGACGCGACCTCGGAGCGGCACCCCGATATCATGCCCGGATGACCTTCCAGGATGACTACACGGTCCGTCTCGGCACCTTTGAAGGGCCGCTGGACCTGCTGCTCTACCTGATTCGGCGGGCGGAAGTCGATATTCACGACATTCCCATCGTCGAACTGACCGACCAGTATCTGGATGCGATCGCTCATCTCGATCGTGAGGAATCACTGGACATCGACGCTGCGGGCGAGTTCCTCGTGCTGGCCGCCACCTTGGTCGAGTTGAAATCACGCACCCTTGCGCCCCGCAAGGAAGGCGATGAGGACGATGCTGCGGACGGTGAGTCCGAGGAAGCCACGGATCCGCGTCAGGATCTTGTCCGGCAGCTGCTGGCGTATCAGCGATACCGTTCGGCCGCCGGTGACCTGGAAGATCGTCGCGAAGCATTCGCTTCGCGTTGGCCGGTGCGGATTCGCATCGGTGAGGCTGAGCACGACGACCCACCCGAGGCACCCGCGCTGGAATTGGATGATGTCCACGCAGGAGATCTCTTCGCCGCGTTCGAACGGATCATGGCGGCGATCGATCCCAGCCGGCTGGGTGAACACGCCGTCGAGTACGACGACACGCCGATCACCCTCCATCAGGAGGATCTGATGGACCGTCTCAGTCGCAGCGATGGAGGTCGCATCGGGCTCCGGGAGGCCTTCGAGGGGCGTACTCGCGGCGCGATGATCGGGCTGTTCCTCGCCCTGCTCGAACTGGCGCGACAGCGTCGCATCGTCTTTCATCAGGACGACATGGGGGAGATCGATCTGGAAGTCAATCAGGACGGTGACGAGGCGGCGTTGGCGGAGGCGGAGGATGACGCTGCGATGAAGGCGGAGATCGAAACGCCGACGGCGAACGAAGACGGTCTCGGGTCCGACGCGTCGGGCTAGATCGTACGATCTCGGCCGCCACCGTGGTTGCGATCCCACGCATCCAGCACTTCCAGCAGCGTTGGCCCGTACTCGCTCAACTTTCGTCGGCCGAGACCGCGGATGCCGGCCATGGTCTCGACGCTCGAGGGTCGGATTCGAGCCAGATCCCGAAGCACGGCATCGGTGGCGATGACGTAGGCGGGCTTGGCCTTGGCGGTCGCGAGTTCTCTTCGTCGGGCCCGAAGTTCTTCGAAGAGTTCCCGGTCGACCCCGGAGAAGTCCGCGGCGTCGCGTCCGGTGACCGACGGTTGAACTCGTGAGGCCCGACCTCGGGCCGGCTTGGCGAGTTCGACTTCCCGCTCTCCCCGGAGCACCGGGACACCGTCGGTGGCGAGGGTCAGGACCGGTCGGTCTCCGCCGGTCCGCACGAGGCAGCCCAGGGCGGTGAGCTGACCGATCAGATCGGTCACCTGGGACTTCGTCAGGTCGCTCAGGATTCCGAAGGTGGAGAGTCCGCTGTGGTCCATCGAGCGGATTCGCTCGGTGTTGCCACCAACCAGGATGTCCGCAAGATGTCCGGCTCCGAACTGTTGCCCGAGCGTGCCGAGGCGAGCCACGCAGGAGAGGATCTTGCGGGCGACGGTGGTGGCATCCTCGAGCCGTTCGATTTCCCCGAGGCAGGCGTCGCAGGCGCCGCATCCGCCTTCTTCAGCGTCCGATCCGTTCCATTCATGCCCGAAATATTCGACCACGGCTCGGTGCCGGCATCCGAGGCCTCGGCACCAGGCCGAAGTCTCCGCCAGAAGATCGAGCTGAGCTCGGGTGTTTCGGGCGACCAGGGTCGGATCCCCGCCGTCCGCGATCGCATCCTCGGCCGAGCGTTCGATCAGGCTTTGCCATCTGGCGGCGTCCGATGCCGCGTGCAGGAGTACGCATTCCGCGGACAGGCCGTCTCGCCCCGCTCGCCCCGCTTCCTGCTGGTAGTGCTCGAGTGACTTCGGCATGTTGGCGTGGATCACGCATCGAACATCACTGCGGTCGATGCCCATGCCGAAGGCGACGGTGGCGACCACCACCGGGAGGCGATCGGCCTGGAACTTCTCGTGCACGGATGCCCGCTTCGCCGCGGGCAGGCCGGCGTGATAGCAGGCGGCCTGAATGCCTCGGTCGACCAGTCGTTTGGCGATTCGTTCGGTTTCGGCTCGCGTCTGGACGTAGATGATGGAGGCGTCCCCGGGATGGCCCTTGAGCACTTCGAGGATCTGGCTGATGGCATCGGTTCTCGGTTTCACCCGATAGATCAGGTTTGGCCGATCGACCGATCCCACGACTCGGGCGGGATCCTCGAGTCGGAGCTGATCGACGATGTCGTCGCGGACCCGAGGCGTCGCGGTCGCGGTGCAGGCGAGCATCGGGACGTTCGGCATCTGGGCTCGAATGTCCGCGAGTCGTCGGTAGTCGGGACGGAAATCATGCCCCCACTGGCTGATGCAGTGGGCCTCGTCGATGGCGATGAGGCAGGGGTCCGCGGCGGCCAGGATCTCCAGAATCGGTCCGAGGGCGAGGCGTTCGGGGGCGAGGTAGAGCACCGGGACCCGCCCGTGCACGAAATCCCGGAGAACCTGCCGATTTTCTTCTTCGCTGAGCAGGCCATGCAACGCGGCTGCCGGAACGCCGCTGGCTCGGAGGCTGTCGACCTGGTCCTTCATCAGGCTGACCAGCGGACTGAGCACGATCGCCGGTCGTTCGCGGACGAGGGGTGGGAGCTGGTAGCACACCGACTTGCCGCCACCCGTGGGGAGGACGAGGAGGGTGTCACGACCCTCGAGCACCGAGGTCACGGCCTGGCGTTGCATGGGACGCAGCGCATCGTGGCCCCAGAATTCGCGGAGGATGGAATCCGCCCGGTCGAGATCACCTTCCAATTCGGTCATCGATGATCCTGCCGGATCGTTCATGAGTCGCGACCGTGATTCGCGATTTCGCGGGCGACTCGTTCCTGCAGCGCCTTCGCGCCTCGTACGTTCGCGGCGACGCCGTTGCAGAGCACGCTGAAGGTCCAGCGTCGTCCGTCGGGCGCGGTGACGTAGCCACTGAGCGTGCTGACGCCGCTGATGTATCCGCTCTTGCCGTCCACTCGCCATCCGGCGGGGAAGTCCCGGAATCGCCGGCCGAGCGTGCCGTCGTCTGGATCACCTCCGGACGAAAGACTCTCCACGAACAGATCCCGGATCGAATCATCGTCGTCGAAGGAGTCGAGCCAGGCGGTCATGAAGGATGCGGTGACCAGGTTGTCGTGTGACAGTCCGGAACCGTCGTCGATCTTCAGGTCTTCGACCAGGCCCGAGGACGCGGGTCCCAGGCGTTCGCCGGCGATGTCGAGAATCGTCTCCTGGGCATCCGCCCAGCGTCCGGGCGTGCCGAGATGTTCATGCACCGTTCGCTTGAGGAGCGCTTCGGCGTACATGTTCTGGCTCTGTTCGTTGCAGCGTTCGACGATTCGATCGATCGGAGATCGAATCACCGGTCCGATCGCGGGAACGCCTTCGGGTTCCTGCACCTTCCCACGCCGGACCTCGGTCACTTCCAGTCCGTTCTGTTCGAGCCGGTAGGCGAGCAATCGACCCAGCATCAGGCCGGGGTCGTGGATGGTCAACTCCAATGGATCCTGCTTTTCGCTGAATCGACCCTTGACGCCGCCTCGGAAGGTGAGTTCGTTGGAGGTCGGGCTGCGACTGATCCAGGCCGTGGAGCTGCCGCCTTTCTTCACGCGGGTCGAACGATTTCGTGACGACGCGAGGATCCACGGTGCCGCGGGTCGCATGTCGGACCAGTCCGGAGAGCCTCCACCGGTGGCATCGGGTCGGAAGTGGAAGGTGTTCCGATGGAAATTGAGACCCCCGACCTCGGCGGCATACCGCTTCAGGCGATCGTTGTCGTTCCACCCGTCGTGCCAACCTTCGGATTCGAAGATCGAATCATCGATCACGATGTCGATCGGCGGCAGAGCGCCGGCTCCATGGTTGGCCCGATGATCCCGGACGATCGCGTCGACCCAGAATCCGAGCAGCGCCTCCTCGTCGATCTCCCGACGTTCGCCCTGGCGATCGCGGTAGCGAAGGAGATTGAAGAACGCCGGGTCCCCGAGGGCGGGATCACCATCGCCCATCAACACATAGGCGTTTCCGGAGCGGATCACCTTGGTCTCGAACTGGAAGTCGGGCCCGAGTTCGTGCAGGGCGGCACCGGTGGTCACGACCTTGAGATTGCTGGCGGGGGACATCGGACGGGCCGCCCGGATCGCGACCAGTTCCC
>NYWY01000024.1 GCA_002685335.1 Planctomycetaceae bacterium | reverse complement strand
GGAAGACGGACTCGGGTCCGTCGAGATAATTCCAGATCGGGCCCGGTTCGATCGTGCCGTCGCCTCGGTGATCGAAATCCCAGGATGTGGTGCGGACCCCGCCGTTGTCGAGGAAGAAGAGGATGGCGGCGGGGTATCCATTGCTGGTCGCGTGGTAGGTTTCCGCGGCCAGGTGCAATTGCCGGAGGTTGGCGTGGCAGACGGTGCTCCGAGAAAAATCTCGGGCCACACCGGCGGCGGTCGCGACGAGGCTTGCGAGGATGATGATGATTCCCATCGTGGTCATCACTTCCACGATGGTCATGCCGCGGCGATGGAGAGGAGGTGTACTGATCATCCGTCCCACGCCACCAGCAGCAGGCCCAGGTCGGGACCGCTGACGAGCCCGTCGTCATTGAGATCTCCGAGAGGGCCGGTGGTTCCCCAGGCGACGAGCATCAGGCCGAGGTCGCCACCGCCGACGGTGCCGTTTCCATCGAGATCCGGATCCTGTGGGTTCGATCGTGCGGGTGAGACGTCAGCGATCGCATCGATCTCCGGGGTGAATCCCAGGCCGTCGTTGGAGATGCGGACGAATCGTACGGCTGGCAGACCCACGATGGCCAGGTCGATGCCGGTACCCCCGCCGGCGCCGTCGTACCCCACCATGATGGCGTCGAAGTCGAGTCCCTGGAGATTCGACTCGAGGGCCGGGTCGACCGGACGGGTGAAATCCGTCGGCTTCGATCCAGGCACCGTGTCGTAGGGACCGGTATCGAGCCAGCCGACGGTGGGAAAGGCACCATCCGCGGCGAGATCGGGAACGATTCGCCAGTCGATCCCGTCGAAGCTCACCTCCACCTGACCGCCTTCGGCATAGAAACCGCCACAGACCGCGGCGGGATAGGCGGGATCGGTGCAGAACGCGTTACCGAAGATCAGAAGGTCGATGCCAAAAGGATTGCTCGGGTCGTCGAGGACGTCATGATCGAAGGCGAGGGTGATCGAACCGCCAATCCCTAGAGAGACGATCTCCTGAGGCAGCCAGGCCGGTTGAAACGGAGTGATCGCTTCCGGGAGAAAGTCGCCGCCCGTCATCCGGGTCGGCGTTCCGAGGGCCGCAGCGGGGAGGTCGTAGCCAGGAACTCCGCCTCGACCAGGCTGAAAATCGATCACTTCGGTCGCAAAGGGAGATTCTGCCGGGACCTCGAAAACGAGGCTCATGACGACCAGGGGCGAGATCGTGAGAAAACGGGGGGGGAGCAGGCCTGCACGCATGAATGGATTCCAAGGACCGGAATCGCGCCGGCCTCAGGTAGTGGCCCGCCGAAGCGGGCAACGGTGATGACCGGGCAGGTCTTCCGACTCCAGGTACTGCGGACCGGCCTTCCCGACCTCCCGTGGGCGGTCGCTGGAAAACGACCTGGGGATCAGTGGCGTGTTCGGCCCGCTTCGAGGGTCTCCAAACGACCCTCACCTGTCACGGCGGCGCGTCCGTGGCGGTTTTTCACCGCCTTCCCTTCGACCTGATCCGCCCCGAGGGGTCGGCATCAGGCCGCCCGCGACGACGCGGGACCCGTTCCAGCGAAAAGTATATCGGGCGTCCTCCAACTCCACCGATCTGGGCTCTGTGGACGCCGCGCCGATGATCGGACCCGTTGACACCCTCTTCCGAGGCCCGGTACTCTTCTCGTTCTACCCGTCGCGCGATCCCGCGGAACCCTTCCCGCCGAGGTTGCGAAATGCGTCAGGTGACCCTCGTGGCCTTCTCGCCACGGCTCCGCACGGGCTCGCGGCCGATCATCCGATCGGCATCGGGCTCAGATTCGAGGCAAGGCCATCCTTTTTCAGGATGGTGATCGCCGACAATCGTTCTTTCGTCCACTGCTCCCGCTGAAGGCGGGACCAACCCCCCCCTCCGAGGAACGCTCGATGGCTCGCAACTCCCGCACCACCACCGCTGGACTTCTTCGCTCGATCGCGGTTGGTGGCGTCATCGTCGCCGGTATCGCGCCGCTGACGGCTACTGCCGCTTCATCGAGTCACCTGCTGGTGCAGGACGCTGCGACGAACCCCACGCAGTTGGTCGAGGACTTCCTCCACTACCTGCTGATCGCAAAGCCGGACCTCGCCGAGGCGGCCGCCCAGAAGCTCATGGAATCCGGCACCACCGATGCCGAGATCGCAGAGATCGTTCGCGAGAACAACCTCAACGACAAGGTCGAGCGGGCACTCACGCGAGGCCGCGGCATGAGCGGCGTCGGCCCGATGGTCACCAATTTCGAGAACCGCCTCGAAAAAGGACGCGACGATCTCGCTCGCAACCAGGATCGAATCCGCGAAGCGATCGGCATGCTGGATGGTTCCCTTCGCTCGCAGTTGATGGGCCGCCGACGATTGGTCGAAGCCGGCGAGTACGCGGTCCCCGAACTTCTGGAGACGCTGGTCACCACCAAGAGTCCCGAGGCGGAACTCCGCGTCACCGAAGTGCTCGAAGAGATCAAGCGGCAGGCGGTTCTTCCGCTCTGTGCCGCACTCCCCGAACTTTCACCGATCGTCCAGGCCAAGGTCTGCCGGATCCTCTCCGCGATCGGCTGGCCCACGGCCATCCCGTTCCTGCTGGATGTGGCGAATGACCGCCGCACGACCCCCGAAGTCCGGGACGCGGCCAACGTCGCGTTCCGTCGTCTCGGAGGTACGTCCACCGACATCGCCGCCGCCTACACCGCGCTCGGTCGCAAGTTCTTCGCCGAGGATCAGTCGCTCGTCGCCTATCCCGGCGATTCCGAGAACATCGTCTGGAGTTACGGGGCTCACTCGGGACTCGTCCCGACGCCGGTGCCCACCTCGATCTTCAGTCAGGTGATGGCCATGCGTTGCTCCCGGGCGGCGTTGGAAGCCGAGCCGACCAATCGAATGGCCCTGTCGACCTTCGTCGCCGCGGACCTTCGGCGCGAGAACCAGTTGGGAAGCGACGAGTCCGATCCGTTTGAAGCCGACTCGACCTATTCGCCGCAGTTCTTCGCCACCGCCTCCGGCAGTTCGATCTGTCGCGACGTGCTCGCCATGGCGATCGACGCCGACGACACCGCCCTGGTGCGTGATGCGATCGAAGCCCTTGGACATACCGTCGGCCGAGGCAGCATGTTCGCTGCCGGTGGCCGTTCGCCGTTGCTCGAGTGCCTCCTGTACCCCGATCGACGGGTTCAGTACGACGCCGCCCTCGTCCTCGGCTCGGCCCTCCCGTCCTCCGCGTTCGCGGGTGACGGCCAGGTCGTACCGCTGCTCGCTTCGGCGGTTCGCGCGGGGAACCAGTCGTTCGCGGCGGTCGTCGCGTCCAGCGAAGAGGATCGAAACCGCTTTGCCGCCATGTTGAAGTCCGCGGGTTTCCGAGTCGTCGCCGCCGGTGGTGACTTCTACGAGCTTGAAGCCGAAATCAACCGTGGAAACGGAATCGACCTGATCATCGTTCAGGAATCCGTTCCCAACGCGGTGGAAACCGTGGGTCGGGTTCGGTCCTTCGCCCGGACCGGTGCCACGCCCGTGCTCCTCGTCTCCAACTCGATCGACGGTATCCGCCTCGACCGGGAGTTCACGGAAGATCGAGCCACCGTGAGCTGGGATGGGGCCGGAACCGACGAACAGTTCGGCATCACGGTCGATCGACTCATGAAGGTGGCCTCGGGGGGTCGCATGACGGAAGTCGATGCGATGACCTACACCCGGAACGCCCTTCAGACTCTGGCCACCATCGCTCGGGCGGAAGGCTCGGTCTACAAGGTCGACGACGCGGAGCCCGCCCTGCTCGAAGCCATGGGGACGATTTCCGGCGGCATGCGACTGTTGGTCGCCGATGTGGTCGCCCTGATCGGAACCGAACGTGCTCAGCGAGCCCTCATGGATGCGGCGCTCGCCTCCAACAACGCCAGCGAGCAGATCGCCCTTCTGGACCGAGCGGCGTCCAACGCCCGCTCGTTCGGATCCCGGGTCGATGCTCGACAGAGCGAGGCGCTTCGGCGACTCATCGCGGCCAATGCCGGAGCCGGCGGCAACGCAGGCATCGCCGATGCCGCGGGTCGTCTCTACGGTTCACTCGATCTCCCCACGGATGAAGCGGTCAGCCTGATCACTGAAGGCTGATTTCACCGCCGATCATTCACCGGGGAGGCCCGTTGGATGCTCGAGGCAATGATCACCGCCACCATAGCTCAGTTGGTAGAGCGAAGCTTTCGTAAAGCTTAGGTCACCGGTTCAAGTCCGGTTGGTGGCTTCCGACGCCCCGCCTCACGGCGGGGCGTCGTTCACATCCCGTCCCGTGGTTTCCGTGATCTGGCGACGGTGGATCCGGTTCGTACCGGGTGAGATCGAGGTCGAGCAGGGCTCGTTCCGAATCCATCGCCCGAAGTCGTCGTCCGACCGTTCCGGCGTGGGGTGACCTGAGGTGTCAGGGTGGTCGATGTCTCGGGCGAGGATCTTCGGCCGGTCAGTGAACCTCGTACCGGATCGCGGCGGCGAGGCGGGCTCGCTTCTCGAGCCACACGGTGATTCCCCCGAGCAGCAACAGGAAACCGCCGCCTCCCAGGCCGCAGAAGGCGGCGAGTACCGGACGGAATGCTTCGTTCAGCGTCTCGATCTCGTCTTCCTGGACCAGGAAGACGTCGGCGACCGCGGAACTCGATTCGTTCCTTCCGAGGATGAGCGTGATGTCGTAGGGGCCCGGCTTGGGGATCGTCACGGCGCCCACCAGCACCGCAGTGGATGGTTTTCCGGGACGGGAGGACGGAAGGTTCGCCCGCTGGGTGGTTTCGTACTCGATCTCCATGACGCTGCCCTGGGCATCGGTGACCGTGAGTTCGAAAACCAGTTCGGAAGAGGCGAGATACCGAGTCCCGTCCAGTTCGGTATCGGTGAGGTAGGCCACGAAGATCCGCCCCTGCGGGAGATCGAAGGTGGCATCGCCCGGGGCGATGAAACGCATCGGGGTCTGGTTGGCCACCCGCTTCTGCATGCTGACTCGAAGATCGGAGAGTTCCGACCACGGGGTGACCGCCGCCATGACCAGACCGGTGGCCGCCAGCACGACGCCGGCGATCAGAAGGCCTCTTCCGAGCAGGGGGCGCCGAGCGGAGCTGCGAGCGGAGATCAGCGGACGAGGTTCGGTCTTCGAAGGATTCTGATCGGTCATTGATCCTGCTCCTCGAGGTTGAAGATCTCGGTCATCGGCGTCCACCAGCCACCGTCGCTGGGGTCGGCGGAAGGGACCCGCCGTTGGTAGTCCCGCATGAGTTCATCCCACGCCCGGCACCGGGGATCCTCGGCGTAGGACTGATAGTCGTGGGCCGGATTGAAATCTTCCGGTACCTGGAGCGTCATGAAGAGACGGGTGCCGGTCCGCCAGATCCGAAGATCGCGGATCCCGATGGATCGAAGACCGTGGATCACCTCGGGCCAGGCCTCCCGGTGATGACGCTCGTATTCCGCGATGCGGAGGGGGTCGTCGACGAGATCAAGGGCCTGTGCGAAGGTCTTCACGATTGATTCCGGGGATCGGGACCCCGCAGGATACGGCGAACCCGCTGGAGCATGGAGATCGAACGGGTAGCATCGGGAACATGACGGCGTTTCATGATCCGCCCCCGTTCGACCTTCTGGTCCTGACCGCTTCGGATGCCCGGCAGGCCGAGATCTACCGTCACGTCGTCGGTCGGATGGTCGAAGACGGGCTGGTGGCGGCCCGGGATCTTCTCGTGGTGCCGGATCCCGGTGGGCGCCGGGTCGGTTCCGGGGGCGCGACGCTCGAGGCCGGTTTTCAAGCCGCCCGACATTTCGCGGCGGAGACCGGTCCGGATGATCCCGCCTCGCTCCTGCATGGGAAGCGAGTGGCGGTGGTGCATTCCGGGGGTGAAAGCCGCCGGCTGCCGGCGTTCGCGGCGGCGGGGAAGATTCTCATGCCATTCCCGCGGAACGATGGCCGGCCGGGTTCCGGAACCATGCTCGAGGCGATCGTCGCCTCGCTTGCCGGGGCGACGCGAGGTGCCCGAGTCGTGGTGGCCAGCGGTGATGCGCTGGTGACCCTGGACGGAGTCCGGCTTGATCTTCCCGGGCTGGTGGGGGTTGCCCAGTCGGCATCGATCGAGCGTGGGTCTCGACACGGGGTCTACGTGAAAGCGAGCGATGGCTCCGTGCGCGACATCTTGCAGAAGCCGGATGAACTCGAGGCCCGGGATGCCGGAGCGGTGCGTCGCGGAAGGATGCTGCTGGTCGATACCGGCGTGCTTTCCTTTGATTCCGAATCGATCGGTCGATGGTTGCGGGTTGCGGGCGTGACACTGAAGAACGGCCGCCTGGTCGTCGGCCCGGGACTGCTCGCAGGAATCCGAGCCGGCCGGACGGGACCGATCGAACTCTACAACGAGATGCTCAAGGCGATTCCAGCCGCGGTCGATGCCGTGACCTTTCGCAGGGTGGCGGGTGGAGAGCCGGGATCGGATCGCCGAAGACTCCTGTCCGAATGGCGTCGCGGCGTCCGAGGCATGGAGTTTCGGGTGGAGACGGATCGAGGGCGATCCTTCCTGCATCCGGGAACCACGCCGGAGTACCTCGATCTCGTCCGCGACTCGGGGCGCGACGGTGATGACGAACGAATTCGATCGATCGGCCGCAATCTCGTGACCGGGATCTCCGCGAACACGCGGTTGGAACTTCGACGGGGTGAATGCGTCCTCGCCCTTCCGATTCGGGATCGGCGGGATCGAGGCCGCTGGTTGGTGGTCGCACATCACGAACGAGACGATTTCAAGACGCCGATCGATGCGGGCGGCACTCTGGGCGGGCGATCACTCCTCGACCGGACGGGTTCGCCCGAGGAATTCGTGGAGCCCGGTGGCACGCTGCGGGAAGCGAGACTGTGGTCGATCGGTTCCGTGGGCTCGAGTCTCGCGCATGCCCTCCGAACGCTTCGCGAAGGACCGCGGGCGACGCGAGGGACTCGGTGGTCCCTGGTCGAGGCCCTGGGACGGCTGGACGTGCCGCGACTGCTGGCTCATCGGGATCGATGGGAGCAGGCCCGACTTGAATCCGAAGGAGCGGATCTGATTCGTCGGCGTCCGGATGTTCCCGTGGGAGCCATCGCGGATCGTCTGGACGGCTCGGTCGCCCGGTCGGTCGCATCCGAGCTTCGACGGAGTTCGGATGCCGCGTCCGATCATCTGGAGGGGGCGAGACTGGCGGCCGCGGCGAGTCGGTTCGCCGAGCGTGGGGGTGATGATCGAAGGGACGACGACCTGAGTCGGGCACTGGCCCGGGTCGGAGATCTGATCGCCGCGCCGATCGAACCCGCGTCGGATGATCGTCCGGCGACCGTGCTTCCGGATCAAGCGGTCTGGTGCACCGCGCCGGTCCGGATCGATCTGGCAGGCGGATGGAGCGATACCCCGCCGATGTGCGTCGACCATGGTGGAACGGTGGTGAACGCCGCGGTGCTGCTTCATGGCAAGCCGCCGATCCAGGCATTCTCGAAGCGTCTTGATGAACCGAAGATCGTGGTGCACAGCGTGGATCTTGGATCGAGTCGGGTGTTCACCAACACCCGTCAGCTTCATGCTCCCGGGGATCCCGCGGACTGGACGACCCTGCCTCGGATGGCCCTCCGCCTGGCCGGGGTGACGCCCTCGGACCCCCGGAGCAGTCTTCGCCGACGATTGGAGCGACTCGGAGGAGGGGTGGTGCTCACCCTGCACTCGGCGGTGCCGAAAGGGTCTGGAATGGGCACCAGCTCCATCCTCGGGGCGACGGTGCTCGCCTGCCTGGAGCGACTTTTCGGTGATGGCATCGATGGGGCGTCGATCATCGAGCGGACGAGTGCGTTGGAGCAGATGATGACCACCCGAGGTGGTTGGCAGGACCAGGTCGGAGGGATTCATGGTGGCTTGAAGATCGCGCGGACCTCGCCGGGCCCGAGCCAGCGACCGGTGGTCGAATCACTCGCGGCTCCCTCGGAATTTCTGCAGGCGATCGAAGCCCGCGCGATTCTTCTCTATTCGGGCGAGCAGCGACTCGCGCGGGACATTCTGGAGAAGGTCGTGGGTCGCTACCTCACCCGGGAGCGTGGGGCGGTTCGAATCATCGGCCGGTTGAAGGACGGGGCGGAAGCGATGGCCTCGGCGATCCGGAGCGGTGACATCGACGAGTTCACTCGACGTCTCGCGGAATACTGGCGGTTGAAGAGAGCGTTCGATCCGGCGGCGACCAATCCTCGGATCGATGCGATCGCGGCGGGTCACGCCCGGGATCTCGCGGCGTGGGAGTTGCCGGGGGCCGGCGGCGGGGGATT
>NYWY01000023.1 GCA_002685335.1 Planctomycetaceae bacterium | reverse complement strand
CCCGTCACGTCGATGCCGATGCGCATGTTGAAGAGCGTATCCGCTTCGGGATCCGCTCGCGCGTCCCGGAGGCTCGATGACAGGGCCTTGGCCGCGGGGGCTTCAGGCGGTGGGCTTGGTGGGCTTCACCTGAAGGCCGGGGCGCACGTAGCCGCATTCCCGGCAGGCGGTGTGGGGACGCTTCGCGCTGCCGCAGTTCGGGCAGAGGACGGTGTGGGGCCGCTCGAGCGCGTCGTGGGACCGACGGCGTCGGGTGCGACCGGGGGACTGTCGGAAGGCGGGGACGGACATCGTCGGTGTTCCTGGATCGAGAAGAACGGAGAATTCGGTCGGCGGCCCGCGGGCACGGGTGTGCTCGGGGGAATCGGATAGGTTACGAAGCCCCCGATGGGGTGTCAAGGAATCTCAAGATGCCCCAGGCCCGGGGAAAAGGAATCCACAAACGATGCCGAAAAATGGCTACCGACTCTATACCGATGGTGGTGCCGCCCCGAATCCCGGCCCGGGTGGGTGGGCGTTCGTCTTGATGACCCCCGAGGGCGAACGCCAGGAGGCTTTCGGGGGTGAGCCCGACTCCACCAACAACCGGATGGAACTCACCGCGGTGATCCGCGGTTTCGAGGCGGCACTGGCTCATGCGACCACTGAAAAGCCGGTGATCGAGCTGGTCGCGGACAGCAAATACGTGCTTCAGGGGATTGAGGAGTGGATGGCAGGCTGGAAGGCCCGCGGTTGGATGAAGGCAGGGAAACCGGCCAAGCCAGTCCTTAACGTCTTGCTGTGGAAGGAGTTGGACGTTCTGGTCGCCCAGTTGGGGCTCACCTGCACGTGGGTTCGGGGGCATACCGGCCATGTCGAAAACGAGCGTTGCGACGCCCTGGTCAAGGACGGCATTCGAAGCATCGGCGGCGTCGTCGAGTGATCCCCCCGGTGGGGATGTGAAGTGAGATCGGGATCGAATCGATCCTTGCCCTTCGAGCGGGGTCCCGGTATCCTGTCCGGCTCGCCCCATTTCTCGGGGCGTGCCGACCCGACCGACAGAGAACCTGCATGCCGACCATCAACCAACTCGTTCGCAAGCCCCGACGCCCCCAGGCCGTGAAGTCGAAGGTCAAGGACCTCGACGCGTGCCCCCAGCGGCGAGGCGTCTGCCTTCAGGTTCGCACCGTCACGCCCAAGAAGCCGAACTCCGCGCTTCGAAAGGTGGCACGTGTCCGGCTCTCCAACGGCAAGGAAATCACCGCCTACATCGGTGGTGAAGGCCACAACCTGCAGGAGCACTCGATCGTGCTCGTGCGTGGCGGACGAGTCCGCGACCTCCCGGGCGTCCGGTACCACGTGGTTCGTGGTTCGCTCGACTGCCTCGGCGTCGACGGCCGTCAGCAGGGCCGATCGAAGTACGGCGTCAAGCGCGGCAAGAAGTGAGCCCGACGCTCCATTGATCCAATCGGGACCTCGCGTCCCATTCTTCTTCCCCCGAGGAGGCTCGTGACGAACGTTCGTCGCGTCCCACGGGAAACAACCCATCGGCAAGTAATCGCGGTCACCCAGACCCCGGGAATCCCCAAGTCCCAGACCGCGATGAACGAAGGTTCCGCTCGCCCCCCCCCCCGGGCGACGGAACGGACGAGCCGTAAGGAGTCGACACATGGCCGGTCGTATCACCAAGGCGGATGCTCAACTCAAGCCCGATCCCAAGTTCGGGGATCTGGTCCTCGCGCGATTCATCAACTGCATGATGCTCGGCGGCCGCAAGGCCACGGCGTTCCGCGTGGTCTACAACGCGTTCGACGAGATTCAGAAGCGGATCGACGACGGCAAGGCGCCCGACCTCCCGCCCACCGCGCTTGAGGTCTTCCACCTCGCGCTCGACAACGTCCGGCCGCAGGTCGAAGTCCGTTCGAAGCGGGTCGGTGGTGCGAACTACCAGGTTCCGATGCAGCTCAACCGGCGTCGCCAGCAGTCGCTGACCTTCCGCTGGATCATCGTCGCGGCCCGTGAAGAGCGCGGCAAGCAGATCCACATGCGACTCGCGAAGGAACTCTGGGACGCCGCCCACAACGAGGGCAAGGCCGTCACCACCCGCGAGAACACCCACCGCATGGCCGAGGCCAACCGGGCATTCGCCCACTTCGGTCGCAGCCGCTGATTCCAAGCTCACGCAGCACCGGGCGGCGATCCCACGAAACAGTCCACGAGCCGGCTCCCTGCGAGCCGGCTCGTGTCGTTTCGGGTGAAGACGAGATCGGTGGGCGGTTCGAGATTCGCACCGAAGGGGTGGGGGGTGCGCGTTCCATGCGGGGCGAAGGAAGGTGGTGCGCCGGCCCTCAGTTCGACGCCGCGTCATCGGTGACCTGGACCTCGAGCGTCTCCGCGTCCGTACCCCGGTCGGTGTGGACTTCGCGGTGGCGGCTCATGACGAAAGCGGGCCTTCGAGTGGCCGCGGCGAGTCGTCGGGCCCGAAGTCGTCGTCCGGCCTCGCTCGTGGGATGCGGGGCGGCCGGCCCGTCGAGTCGATCGCGGGTTCCGTCGTAGACCACGTAATGCGGTCTTCTTCCATTGGCGTGCGCGATTCGAATGATCGCGAGGTCGCTTCCGTCGGGGGTCGAGATGAAGCCGGCCTCTTCGAGGGCGGATCGAAGGGTCGGAAGCACGTCGGGGGCCGCGATCAGGGCGATTCGCAGATAACGGTGCGCCCGGTCGGCATCGACGAGTCGGACCTCGGCACAGGTCGCGGAGCCGGTGAGCACGCCCGAGCCCGGCGCCTTCCGCTCGAGCATGGCTTCGAGCTCGACGACTCGATCGCGGACGAGTTCGACGGCTTCCCGGCGGCGTCTCTCCGAGAGGTTTGCGCCCCAGCCTCGGTCCAAAGCGGAGGCGTCCGCTTCCGAATTCGCGGAGGCGTCGTTAGGCTCCGGTTTCCGATCCATCATTCGAGGAGATCTCCGCCATGAAGAACACCGTAATTGCGTCCGCCGTCGTCGCCACCCTTCTCGGAGGATACGCCGCCGTCGACGCGCTGGATGCGGCGGCACCCGATGTCCGGGCGGTCGTCGAAGCCGCCCGATCGAACGTCGCCTCGGCCCTGCCCGCCCACTGCGAGGTGCCGTGCGGGATCTACGACGATCACGCGGAGGTCGAAGGCATGCGGCTCGATGCGATGACCATGCGCAAGGCCTCGGCGCAGATCACCGCACTCTCCGGCAAGGTCGATGCGGCCTCGCTCAACACCATCACCCGCTGGGCGATGGTGAAGGAGGAGCATGGACGGAAACTGCAGCACACCGTCGCCTGGTACTTCGTCGCCCAGCGGGTGAAGGCCCCCGCCGGTGGGGACGTCGCGGCACGGGAGGACTACCACCGTCAGCTCGCCGCCTTCCACCGGATCACGGTGGCGGCGATGAAGGCGGCCCAGAATCTCGATCCCGCGGCGACCGACGAGCTCCTCGCCGCGATCGACGCGGTGGCACCGTGGTACCCCGCCAAGAAGGCGGATGCCGGGCTTGTGGAAGGCCGTCATCTCGCGACGGAAGACGTCTGGCGGACGTCGCCCGGCGGTTGAGGCCGGTGATTCCCGCATCCCGCGACGCCTTCGCCCCCGTGACCGGAGGCGAAGGCGTCGTCGTTCGTGGTGGAGTCCGAACCGTGGCCGGGTACGCTCTGGTGCCATGACCGATCTCGATCGATATCACCGACAGATGCGACTGCCCGGCATCGGGGCGGAAGGCCAGGCCCGACTGGGCCGCGGTTCCGTCTTCATCGCCGGATGTGGTGCGCTGGGCACCGTGGCGGCGGACCTCCTCTGTCGAGCGGGTGTCGGGACCCTGGTGATCGTCGACCGCGATCTCGTCGAGTCGACGAACCTTCAGCGACAGACCCTCTACACCGAGCGGGACGCCTCGAGGTCGACGCCGAAGGCCGAGGCGGCGCGACTGCGTCTGGCCCAGGCCAACTCGAACGTCCGG
This sequence comes from Planctomycetaceae bacterium, assembly GCA_002685335.1. The sequence continues at coordinate 2,311 of NYWY01000023.1, read as the reverse complement.
GTCCGGGCCTTCGTCGAGGAGATCGACTCGGAGACGATCGCGTCGCTCGCCGAGGGGTGCGATCTCGTTCTCGACGGACTCGACAACTTCGAGACCCGGTATCTCCTGAACGATTTCGCGGTCTCCACCGGCGTCCCCTATCTCTACGGTGCGGGCGTCGCGACGCAGGGAATGTCCATGCCGGTGCTCTCCCGTCGCGGGCCGGGATCGTCCGCGACGATCCGTTGGAACGACGCGGAAACGACCCCGTGTCTTCGATGTCTGTTTCCGACGCCGCCGCCCGCGGGAAGCACGCCGACCTGCGACACCGCGGGGGTCCTGGGATCCGTCACCATGACGGTCGCGGCGCACCAGGCGACTCAGGCGATCAAGCTCCTGGTCGGAGACGTCGGTGCGGTCGATCGCTCGCTTCGTTCGTTCGACCTCTGGACCAACGTCAATCGATCCCTCGGCATCGAGGCGTCGATCGACCCCGATTGTCCGTGCTGCGCTCGCGGTCAGTACGAGCATCTCGACGCGGCACCGGCATCGACGCGGATCCTCTGCGGACGGAACGCCGTCCAGATTCGAAGCGAGGCGGGCGACGTGGAAATCGATCTCGACGCCGTCGCGAAACGGCTCGCGGGACTCGGGACGATCGAGAAGGTCGACGGATCGATCCGCGGACGGCTCCGCGACGAACGATCGCCGGATGGAGATCCGGTCTCGGTGGTGGTGTTCGCGGACGGTCGGGCGATCATCGAGGGCGCCACCGACCCCGCGTGGGCCCGCGGCGTGTTCGATCGGGTCGTCGGGCGTTGAGTTCACGTCGCCGGTCGAGATGATTCGCCGGTGTCGCTAGAATTCGGCAGTCCGGGGATGTGTCTCCCCGGCATGAATCGAACAGACCCGTTCTTCTGGAAGAGAGTCCCCACCGATGCCGACCCTGACCACCAGCACCTTCGGAAACGCGATCGCCCGCGGATCCACCATGAGTCTTGGATACCTTCTCGGGCTTGCGGAGGACATCCCCGCCGATCGCTGGCACGACAAGTGCATGGACGGAATGAACCATCCCGCGTTCATCTACGGCCACCTTGCGATCTATCCCAACCGCGTGCTCGGCGCGTTTCTCGACCGCGAGGATCTCCTGATCGAATGTCCGTTCGACGATGCACCGCTCGGCCAGGGCGAGGACGGGGCCGGTGACGCCGCGCTCTACCCGGCGAAGGACGTCGTGCTTCCGTTCATGAAGGAGCGGTACGAGACCATCATCGGCGTCCTCCCCGACGTTCCCGCCTCGGTGTTCTCGGCCCCGAACCCCGTGGAGGGCCGGTTCGCGGAGATGCTTCCCACTCGCGGGGATGCGGTGAGCTTCATGATGAACAACCACATCATGATGCACGCCGGTCAGGTCAGCTTCTGGCGTCGGGCCATGGGCATGGGCTCCTTGAACCCTTGAAGCCTTGAACCCTTGAAGCCTTGAACTCTTGAAGAAGCCCTGACTCCTTGAATCGGCTTTGAAATCACCACGCTCCGAGGGCCAGTAAGGTCCTCGGAGCGTTTTCATGTTCGAAGCGGTCCGCTCACCTCCAGGAACCCCGGCATGCAGCATCACTCGATGGCCAGTCTCCCGCGTCTGCTCGTGATCGCGGTCGCGCTGCTCGGGATCCGGACCGCAGCCTTCGGGCAGGGGGCTTCCGGAGAGGTTCCGGACCCCCTCGGACTCCGGGCGACGGGGGAGCTCTTCGATCGCTACCTCGAGCTGGAAGACTCGGACTGGCTGCTGATCGAGGCGATTCACGACGATTACCTCGCGGACTTCGAGACGCTTCGGAACGGCCCGATCGCCGACTTTCTCAAGGTCGGTCGCGAGCTTCGGGCCTCCAACACCGGAATGATGCCCTCGCTGAAGCAGCTTGAAGGCTACTTCGACGGGTGGAGGTCCGTGGTCGGCAGCGTGCATCGACTCGACGAGCGATTCTTCGCGTCCGTGAAGGCGACCCTGGGGGAGGAAGCCGTCGAGGGCGTGGAACGGGCGCGGCTCGTGCGCCGGCGGCAGGCCGACGCCGCCTCGGTCATGGGGGGGCTTTCGCTCCGCGACACTTCGCTCGACGATGTGTTCTGGTCGATGACGCCGGCGGCGGAGGAGGTCGCCGCGGTCGACGACGTCTTGCGGGGGCTCGAATCCTCGACGCCCCGACTGGTCAGGGCGGTCGCGGTGGGGACCGTCGAGTCGATCCTCGAGGTCGCCCGCCGACTGGACCGGGCGGGATACGGCGGCGTCACCGAGGCGGACATGAACGATGGCGACCGCGGTCGGGAGATCATG
>NYWY01000022.1 GCA_002685335.1 Planctomycetaceae bacterium | reverse complement strand
TGTCGCTTTCGGGAATAACCACAAATTTCAAATTCTCTTTAAATCCGATCAGATTTCTTGACATAATATCCAAGAATTGCGCCCCAATTTTTCCAGCGGCTTAGCCTTGGCGGAACTCGGTGCGGGCGGTAAACCGTCAACCTGGTTACCGCCCGGGGGACTCTCCGAGCCCCTTGTTGCATCATAATAGCGTTGTCCCAGCGGTCGTCGTTACAGCTGCGTTGTCGCAGCAGCCATCCTCGTCACGGCCGTTGTCGCAATGGGCGTCGACTCTCGGCGGCCGTTGTGAGAACGGCCGTCGGCTCTCGGCGGCCGTTGTTGCAACGGCCGTCGGCTCGGCGGCCGTTTTCGAGCCGGCGACGCGTGCCCCTACTACCTCTTTCATCCGCGAACCCCGAGGATCGCCCGCGATCTGCTGGGCCCGGATCTCGATCTCGTGGTACTGCTCCGGGATCCCGCCCTGCGGGCCTGGTCGCATCATCGACATGAACGAAGGCTCGGCGTCGAGACGCTCGACTTCGAGGACGCGATCGAACAGGAACCGGCACGACTCGCCGGCGAGACGCAACGCCTTCTCGACGAGGCCGATGCCGTTTCGGGACTTCATGAGCACTTCTCGTACCTCGCCCGCGGCCGATACGCCGAGCAACTCGAACGGTGGTTCGAGGCCTTCGGGTCCGAACGGATGCTCGTGCTCTTCTCCGAAGACCACTTCGGGGACCCGGAAGGCACCAGCAACCGGGTGCTCGACTGGCTCGGGATCCCGCCGAATCCATCCGATGCCGCACCTCCGATCGCCAATCGTGGCGACGGCGAAGCTCCTCCGCCCGAGATGCTCCATCGCCTGCGAACCCACTTCGCACCCGAGAACGAACGCCTCGCCCGACTGCTGGGGCGAGCGGTTCCCTGGCCTGATTCCTGAGCCCGCGATCGACGCGACGCGGCCCACCATCAGGCGAACCGACCGCTCATCGAACCATCGCTCACGCCGGACGCCGCTTCGGTCCGAAGAATCCGAAACCCCGAAGCGGATCGACCATGACGCCAAGCGTTCGAAATCGACACCTCGTCCTTCCGTTCATCCTCGCGCTCCTCGGAGGCTGGCTTGCCCTGTGGCTCGCGTGGCATGGATGGCTTGAGGACGTGGTCGATTCGGCGGCGTCCGGCCGGGGTGGCTTCGAGGCGCTGGTCGACCTGATCGAACGGCGCCGCGCGGTGGATCCAGCGTGGGAGGCCCCGGAACACGCAGTCTGGGTGGGTCGGACCGTCATGACCCGGCTCGGCCTGCTGTGGATGCTCGTCGTGGCCGGCGCCCTGGGCTTCATCCATCGGGCGTCCCTGGCCCGTGGCGCGAAGGCCTTCTTCACCGAACCCGACGCCCCACTCAACCTCGCGGTCCTCCGAATCACCACCTTCGGAGCGTTGCTCGTGATTCCCGCGGGACGCGAGGAGTTTCTGGTGCATGCCGGGCTGCCCGAGGCGATGCTCTTCCCACCCTCGGGCATCGGTCCCCTCCTGACGAGCCTGATTCCCGAGCCGTTCACCGCCCACCTGATCCTCATCGCGTGGATCACGGCGACCGCGATGGCGATGCTCGGACTTCTGACCCGCCCCGCGACCATCGCGAGCTCGCTGCTCACGCTGTTCGTGCTGGGTATTCCACAACTCCACGGCAAGGTCAACCACGCGCACCACCTGGTGTGGTTCGCCCTCCTCCTCGCGAGTTCCCGCTGCGGCGACGTCCTCTCCCTCGACGCCTGGATTCGACGACGACGCCCGGCACCGCGCTCCGACCTGCGCTACGGACTTCCACTTCGATTCACATGGGTTCTTCTGGGGATGGTCTATCTCTTCCCCGGCGTCTGGAAACTCTGGACCGGCGGCGTGGACTGGATCTTCAGCGATCACCTGCGCCACCAGATCTGGCACCAGTGGACGACTCACGCGAACTGGACGCCCGTGCTGGATCCCACGGGACACCCGTGGCTCCTTCGACTCGGCGGCCTCGGCGTGGTCACCTTCGAGCTCACCTTCATCCTGTTGATGCTCAGTCGACCGACGCGGTTACTCGCATTGATTCTCGGGCTGCTCTTCCACCTCGCGAATCTCCTCACCCTGAACATCGGGTTCTTCTCACTCCTGGCGATCTATCCGTGCCTCGTCGACTGGCCTCGGCTGCTCTCGAGACTGGGCCTTCGATCGCCGAACCTCGGGATCCCCCGTGGAGCCGGCCCGTCGCCTCGAGGGGCGGTTCTCCCCGTCACGGTCGTCGGGGCGATCCTCCTCATCGGCAACGGGTGGTACGGGATCCGCGGCGACAACTACGGCTGGCCGTTCGCGTGCTATCCCAAGTTCGGATACCCGATCCGTGAACCGGTCCGCTCGATCATCGAGGTCGAGATCACCGCTCCGGACGGGGAACGAATGGTGGAATCGTTCGCCACCGGCAAGGGTCCGGTCCGCACCGCACGCTGGATCGGCATGGTCTCCCGAGTGCTCAAGCTCCCACCCGGGGATCGAAGGGACGCCGGCCTCCAGGCGCTGGCAGCGCTCGCGGTCGGAAACCGCCCTCCCGGAACGACGCTGCACTTCTCCCGAGCGGAATACTCCACCCGCCCGAGCGACCGCGGGGCATCGGCGATCCGCCGCGAACCCCTGGCGTCGGTGACGATTCTCGGAACGCCGACGGACCGCTAGGGCCCCGAGCAGAGATTCTCGGCGAGCTCGACGCAATCGAGATCCCAGACCACGTCGCAGCAGAACTGGTCGACATCGCAGACGGCGTCGCAACAGTCCAGATCGTCGCAGCTGGGCACCGGGGACGGCTCGAAGCAGTCGCCCGCGGCCGGGTCGCCACAAGGAGCGTTCTCACATCCCTCGATCAGCTCGAAACGACAGTCGCCCGTCACGGGATCGCAGAAGTCGTCGGTGCAGGGATTGCCGTCGTCGCAACGCACGCCCTCGCAAGGATCGGGGGAGCAACCCGGAATCGGAAGATTCGTGCATCCCCCGGTGATCGGATCGCACTCGTCGACCGTGCAGTCGTCCCCGTCGTCACAGGGATCACCGAAGCAGGGATCGGTGATGCAGCCGGGAAGCCTGAAATGGGTGCAGGCTCCGGTGACCGGGTGGCATCCCTCGAGCGTGCACTCGTCGTCGTCATCACAGTCGTCCGAATCGCACCCCGGGGGACAATCGCCCCAGCCGAGGAACAACAGCCCCAGATCGCCACCTCCGACGACGCCATCACCATCGAGGTCCGCGGGTCCGTCAACGCCCCAATCGAGGAACAACTGCCCGAGGTCGCCTCCCCCCACGACGCCGTCCCCGTCGAGATCGGCGGGGCACGACGCAGCCACCACGCAATCGTCGGGGATTCCATCGCCGTCCGCGTCGATCAGCAATCCGTCGCGAATGTCGCAGTCGTCGGGCAGGCCGTTCCCGTTGCAGTCGGCGCTGCTCCCGACCGGCCAGACGTCGAGCAACGCGTCGACGGGGATGACGCCCCGGATGATCCGCACCTCGTCGATCGCGCCGCGAAGTCGCTGATTGAACTGCCCCGAGCTGTTCGTGTGGGCACCGAGAATGAGATTCCCCTGCGAGGCGTAGCGGTCGACGTCGCTCCCTTCGTACTCGATGGTCTCGAACCGTCCATCGATTCCGAAGCGAACCGTCGCCGACCGGGCGTCGATCGCGGCGCTGACGTGATGCCATCCGGTGGCCTCGATCTCGAGATACGAGGTGACGCACCAGGTGTCGGCCCCGTCGCCGAACTGGAGCACCATCTCCCGGCCGCTCAGACCGGAAGGCTTTCCGTACCGCCGATCCACGCCTGTCGGCAGATTGCCTCCCTGGACCAGGAAGGCGTAGTCCATCCTCGAGCCCCCGGAATCCCCGGGCTTCCGCTGGACGAGGTACTGACGACGACCGGGGTCGCCCATGGCACCGAGCTCATCGAGTCGAACCCACGCCTCGATCGTGAAGCTTCCCCGACCCATGGCGAACCGCTGGTCGGGATCCCGCACTCGAACGAAGCCGGTGTCGCCGATCTCGAGCGATCCCCGGTTCACCGCCCCGAGAATCCCCGGCACCGCGTCGACCCCGACGTCGACGACCACGCCGGAATCCCCTTGCAGGTCGCCTTGCAGATCCGAGAAGCCGAGATTGGTCCCATCCTCCTCGAAACGCCAGTACCCCACCGCCGGGAAGAACGGGCCCGAACGATCGATCAGATCGCAGCGATCCGGACGGCCGTTGCCGTTGCAGTCGAGGCAACCGGGGTCACCATCACAGGCGGCGATGTCCAACGCGTCTGCCACGCCGTTGCCATCGCAGTCCAGATCCTGCGCGCAGGTCACGCCTCGGAGATTCCACTCGGATGCGCCCAGGTCCACGGCCCCTCCGGGAAGCTCGGGACCGTCCGGAACCGAAGGGTCGTCCACGAACCGCGGGAGTCCGAAGTAGTCCAGCGGAATCGCTTCCGTGAGATCGCCGTCGAGATCGACGTCCGCCCGATCCGCTGGAACGAGCGTCGCGTCTCCAGCGTCGATTCCAAGCAGACACCCGGTGGCGCGGTAGTCCTCGTCTCCGGTGCCGCCGACTCGATCGGGCCCTCGGCGGTCGACGATTCCGGCCGGGCCGTCGAACCGGCCCGGAACCTCGCCCTCCCAGACCGAGACGTTCGCCCATCGCAGATCGCTGATCCAGGTCTCGTTGCGATTGGCGATGTCGGGCCAGCGGGCGGCATGATTCCCGCGAACGATGCTGTTGGCGACGAGGCCGGCGGGATTCACGCAGATTCCCCCGGCGGTCTCGTAGGACTCGTTGTCGACGATGGTGCAGTTCACCACCCGGTGATCGACCTCGTGAACATCGAGTGCGCCCCCACGCCAGTACGCGAAGTTGCCGGCGAAGACGCAATTGGCGACGACGACGTCGCCGCCTCGAATCCTCGCCCCGCCGCCGGCATCCGTACATCGGTTCTGGAAGAAGCCGGTGTTGACGATGTCGACCGGCAACCGGTCCGCCTCCAGTCCGCCGCCCACCCCGTTGCGCGCGATGTTGCGCGTGAATCGTGAACCGACGATCACGAGAGCGGTGCCCTGGTCGGCGTAGACCCCACCGCCGACCTCGGCGGCGTTGTCGGTGAAGATGCAATGACGAATCTCCGTCGGGATCCCCCCGGTCCTCAGACCTCCACCGTCGCTGACGTCCGCGGTGTTGCGCTCGAACCGGCACCCCACGATCCGGAGGGAATCCCCTTGATCAGCATGAATGCCCCCGCCCTTCCCGTAGGCCCGGTTGTCGATGAAGTCGGCGAATTCGACGCTCGCCGCGGTGCACCGGATGTCGAGCCCTCCGCCATCCCCACCGGCGTCGTTGAAGGCGAATTCGGCGGTATCGAGCTCCAGGGTCGTCCCGCTGAACGCGAATCCGCCGCCACGCCCCCCACAAACGTTGGAATCGAAGACGCAACGCCGGATGATCGCGGTGCCGCTCTCGACGGACACGCCGCCGCCTGGGCCGGTCGTGACGTTGCCGATGAACGAGCAGTCCTCCAGCACGAGGTCGGTTTCCTTGGCGAGGATCCCGCCGCCCCCATCGTCTCCATAGTTGTCGCGGAACTCGGTCCGACGAATCACGATCGCCGGCGAATCGATGACGTACATGGCGCCACCCCGGTACCAGGAGGCCACGTTTCCCTCGAAGACACAGTCTTCGATCAGCGGCGACCCGCGACGGGCGTACAACCCGCCGCCGTCGAAGGCGGTCTCGTTGTCACGGATGATGCAGTTCCGGATGGTCGGCGAGGTCTCGTTGCAGAAGACCCCGCCGCCGTAGCAGAAGAAGAGGTCGCAGTTTCCAGTGCCGTTTCGGAGTTCGAACCCCTCGAGGACCGACGCCCGGCCCTCCCCATTGGCGAAGACCACCACGCTGTTGTCGTAGTTCGCCGCATCGAGCGTCGTCTTCTCGGGACCGTCGGTGCTGCGAACGGTGATCGCCTTCCCGGCG
>NYWY01000001.1 GCA_002685335.1 Planctomycetaceae bacterium | reverse complement strand
TGGGACCCCCGGGATGATCCGGATGACCCATCGGTGGTGAAAGTCGCGGTCGGCGGAAACCGACGCGCCCTCTATTTCAGCCGAAGTCGAATTCCGTTCGTGCGGCCTCCGGCGGATCCGAATGCAAAATCGGCTCTTCCGCTCCGACACGTCGGTCTTTACGCCTACCGCCGCTCGTTCCTGAGTCGATTTGCGGCCTGGCCGGAATCCCCCCTCGAGCAGCTCGAAAGCCTCGAGCAGCTCCGGGTTCTCGAGAACGGCGGCTCGATCGCGGTCGCGGTCCACCCTGCCAGCGGTGCGGGGATCGACACCCCCGAGCAGTATCAAGCGTTCGTCGCCCGCTGGAAACTCGCCCATTCGCCGGCCTGAGGCCGGCGGATCGACCACCACGGCTTGGGGACGACCCGACGGCTCCCCCATGGTCGGTTGAGCGGAACGGATCCGGCGCGGTAGTCTCCCCTATGCCACTTTCGCCGATCCAACGTCACGCCGACGCCGGAAATTCCGGCTCCGGACACGAATCTCATCAGGATCTCGACGACTCCGGGAATCGCCCTGAAGACGGCGAAGCGTCGGATTCCGAGTTTCTCGCGAGCTTCGGACGCAGCGATGCATCCACCGAGTGGTACAGCCCGGAACCCGATGGATACGTGCCCGGCCGAACCAAGTTCGTGGTGGTGATCGGCACCGTCATGAGCGGTCTTGGCAAGGGGATCTTCTCAAGTTCCCTCGCCAAACTGCTTCAAGACAAGGGACTTTCGGTCGCCCCCATCAAGATGGAGGGTTACCTGAACATCGACAGCGGCACCCTCAATCCCTATCGACACGGCGAAGTGTTCGTCCTCGACGACGGGCTCGAGACCGACATGGATCTCGGCACCTACGAGCGNATGCTGCACCTNAANCTNAACCGNCGGAACTACATCACCGCNGGGCAGGTCTACACCGAAGTNCTCGANCGNGANCGCCGCGGCGGCTACCTCGGNCGCGACGTCCAGATGATTCCNCACGTNACCGGNGCCGTGAANTACAAGCTGCGNGAACTNGCGATGCACGGNGGNCGNGACGGNGGNCCNGCNGANGTCGTCTTCGTNGANGTCGGNGGNACNGCNGGNGACTACGAGAACGGNTTCTACATCGAAGCCCTNCGNGAACTCGCCTTCGANGAAGGNCCGGGNTCCGCCTGCTTCGTCGCCCTNACCTACATCCTCGANCCNCAGATCCTNGGNGANCAGAANTCCAAGGCCGCCCAGNTGGGNATCAAGNGANTGATGGAAGCGGGCATCCAGCCCAACCTCGTCGCCTGCCGGGCGAAGAACCCGGTCAACGAGACGGTGATGGAGAAGATCGGCATGTTCTCGAACGTGCCGATGAACCGCATCTTCTCGATGCATGATCGCGACTCGGTCTATTCGATTCCCGAAGAGATGCGGAAGGCCAGCCTCGATCGCGAGATCCTGTCCATGCTCGAACTCCACGACCGGGTCGATCCCGTCCACGAAGACGAATCCCGACAGCGATGGAGCGGCTTCGCCACCCTCCTCCGCAGTTCGCGCAGTCGATCGATCACCCTTGGCATTCCTGGAAAGTACGCGGCCCTTCGCGACGCCTACGCCTCGATCGACAAGGCGATCGAACACGCGGGCATCCACTTGAATTGCAAGATCGACACCCAGTGGATCGACACTTCGGACATCGAGAACGCCAACGATGCCGGCACGGTGCTGGAGGGCATGGACGCGATCATCGTCCCGGGAGGATTCGGCGTCCGCGGCGTCGAAGGGAAGATCCGGTGCGTCGAACACGCACGCGTCAATCGCATCCCCCTGCTGGGCATCTGTCTCGGCTTCCAGGTCGCGGTCATCGAATACGCCCGCAACGTGCTGGGACTCGAGGATGCGGACTCCACCGAGTTCGCTCCGGATTCGACCCACGCTCTCATCTCGGAACTCCCCGACCAGAAGCAACTCGAAGGCATCATGGGCGGCACCATGCNGCTCGGGGCCCAGGACGTGACCCTCCTGCCGGGTTCCCTCGCGAGCTTCCTCCACGGCGGACACACCACCATCCGGGAACGCTTCCGCCACCGATTCGAGGTCGACCCCGCGTTCATCGAACGACTCGAGGAGAACGGCCTGCGATTCAGCGGCCGGCATCCGAAGCACCCGATCATGCAGGTGCTGGAACTGCCTCTGGATCGACACCCGTACTTCATCGGGGCCCAATACCACCCAGAACTGACCGGTCGGCCGCTGTCTCCCCAACCGCTGTTCATGGGCCTGGTGGCGGCCGCGATCGCCCGCGTGGATCCGGATTTCGCCTCTTCCGAGATCGGCCGACGCTGGGTCCGACACAGCAACGGCTGCACCACCCCCGCCTGATCCGCGGCCCGGGAACCCAAGTCCGGTATCGCTTCGCCGTTCCCTGGAATCGCCCCCCCGCACCGGAAGTGAGACGCCCCTCACGCCCCCACCGGCTCCTCGATCGGATTCCGTCTCGGAGTCTTGCTTGACGCCCGAACCAGTCGGGGTACCATCACCGATCCTCCAACGGGCTCAGACCGCCGGAGGTTGCAGGCGATGTAGCTCAGCTGGTTAGAGCGAAGGATTCATAAACCTTAGGTCGGCGGTTCGAGTCCGCCCATCGCCACTTCCCCTGCGACGCGACGAGATCACTCGTCGCGTCGCTTGCCACCCCAGGAACCACGATTCAGAGGGTCCCGATGCGTCGACGCTGGAAGATCCTGAGCATCGGGACGGGAATGCTCGCCTTGGCCGCCGCCACCAGTCCGGTGTGGGTGCCACTCGCCGCCGACCTCGCGGAACCGATGATTCGCAAGCAGGTCCTCGAGATCGCCTCAGACCTCCTGAAGCCCCGGATCGAGATCGCCCGGTTCGAGTACACCTTTCCGCTCTCGGTGAAGATTCTCGAGCTTCGACTGATCTCCGAATCGAAGACCGACGCTGAAGTGGTCATTCTCCAGGCTCCCGACGTCGACATCACTCTGGATCGAATACCGATCCTCGGAGGACCCATCGTGTTCCGGGAGTTCGTGCTCGACGGAGCCACCGCTCGTTTCCTCTCCAAGCAGGACGGCGAATTGCTCGGCTGGAGCGACCTGCTCAAGGGGGATGATCCCGCCGAGGACGAGAAGGAGAACGAGCGACCGATCAGCGACATCTTCTCCATCGACAAGATCGAGGTGAAGGATTTCGCCGTCGAATACGCGCTCGTCGGCGTCGAGGAGAAGATGGTGCTCGACGGTCTCGATTTCGAGATCGACAGCAAGAGCAAGCAGGGTTCGAAGTCCATCGACCTCGGCCGTGGACCCGGCTGGTACGAGGTCGACACCCGTCTGAATCGAGAGGGCCTGTTCGACATCTCCGTCGCCGGCGGCCTCGACATCGACACCTTGATGCTGGACATCAGCAGCCTCGACCTCGACCTGATCGTGGACGACGATTCCACCAGCTACCTTCCGCCCCAGCTCCAGGGCATCGTGAAGGCCCGGCGCATCGACGGACGGATCGACGCTTCGATCAGCGGCACCATCGATCTCGACGACGCTCGTCGTGACGACACCAAGTTTTCGGTCCGCCTGCGGCCCACCCGCCTTGCCATCGATGATTACAACGTGGAGATCTCCAAGGGGACCATGGAGGGCAGTTTCAAGGACGAGGTGCTGCGGATCGATCCGATCAGCATCAGCCTCTTCGACGGGACCATCACCGCCACCGCGAAGATCGCGGACGAAGTGCGTCGCGGTCTTCCAGACGCGGTCGCTTCAACCACCTCGAACTCCGGAGACGGCCCGGAACCCGCGGAGCTCGAACGAAGCGAGGAGGAAATCGCGGGCCAGAAGGCGATTCAGAATCTGTCACAGGATTTCGTGCCCTCCGAAGCGTTCGATGCCGCCCTCAAGGTCGCGACCGGACTTCGGATGTTCACCACCCTCGACGTCGACCGGATCCAGCTGAGCAAGATCCACCGAATCAAGGAGGAGCCGACCGACCAGGTCTCGGGTCTGTTCTCCGCCGGCATCGAAGCGGACACCAACCTCGGGCGACCGCTGGTCACCTTTGGTGGCGGGGGCGAGATCGAAGTGGTCGACGGCGTCTTCGGGAGCCGGCCGTTGATCGCCGGCCTTGCCAGGCTCATGCGGGTGGTCACGTTCAGCGGCCGAGAGAAGGACTGGTTGACCATGACCTTCCTGATCCGCGATCGACAAGTCGAGATCCAGACCGTGGAGGCTCTGGCCGGAGCGATCGGGCTTCGCGGGACCGGCCGCATCGGCTTCGACGGCACCCTCGACCTCAGTCTCAACGGCGGGCCCCTCGAAGGCCTCCAGGCCACGGCCGGAACCGTCGGCAGGCTGACCGGCTGGATCACCGATCGACTCGCCAAGTACGTGGTGACCGGATCGGTGGGATCGCCGAGGATCAGCGTGGCCCCCCTCGGCATCCGAATCTTCGATTGACGAACCGCCGGACGCCGGACATCGATCTCCGCGATCCGGGATCCGATCGACCGAGCGTAGAATCCCGGTATGACATCGATCCGACGCCTGCCGATCGCCCTTCTGTCCTCCCTTCCGCTGCTGGTCGCCTGCGGAGGAAACGAGACCTCCCCGGAGCCGACCGAAGCGAAGGATTCCGCCGCGCTCGATGCGAGCCATCGAACCGCCGCCGGACTGCTCGCTCGATACGACTACGGAACCGCGGCCGATCTTCTCGCCGACGTGGTCCGACGTGATCCGGAACGACTGGATGCCCGGGTCGATCTCGCCATCGCCACCATGAATCGCCAGCTCGAGACCGACGAGCAGGACGCCCTCGACATGTTCGAGGCGATGCACCTCGACCATCCCGACGATCTCCGGGTCGCCTATGTCTCCGGCGTCCTCCAGCAGCGAGCCGGCGAGGACGAACTCGCGGCGGAACGCTTCCAGTCCGTGGTCGATGCCGATCCCACCGATCCCTACGCGTGGTACCACCTCGGTCTGGTGCTCGAACGCGAGAACCCCCGGGCGGCGCTGGAGGCGTACGAAGCCGCGGTCGCCCTGGACCCCTACCTTCGAAGCGGCTGGTACCGAATCGGATCGGTCGCCGCTCGCGTGGGTGACGACGAGATCTCGGATCGAGCTCTCGCCACCTTCGAACGTTTGGAGACCAATCCCCGAGCGGTGTCGGTGAAACCGATCTACGGCCGGCTCGGTCCGAAGGCGATGGCCCGTCCGCAGACCCTCGCGGCCGCGCGACAATCCCGTCCGGAAGGCGATGTCTGGCTGGAACCTTCGCCGCTCCAGAGCGACGCGCCCCCCGAGACTTGGCGGGTTGATGCGCCGACCCGGCCGTGGTGGCGGTCGGGTGGTGGCAGCCGGGCGATCGCCACCGCCGACCTCGATGACGACGGCATCCTGGACCTCGTGGTCGCCGACGGCCTCGACGAGGGCGGGAATGCGGTGCTGATGGGCTCCGATGCGGGACATCGCCTCGACCGCGATCATCCCCTGGCATCGATCGACGACGCGACCTTCTTCTGCTTCGGCGACCTCGATCACGACGGCCGGGTCGACGCCTTCGTGGGTCGCGACGGCCCGGACATGCTCTGGCTCCGGGACGAGGACGGTGGCTGGAGGAACGTCACGGACATCGCCGGCGTCGGGGGAGGCGATCATCTCACCGTCGACGGCCTGATGATCGATGCGGACCACGACGGCGATCTCGATCTGGTCGCGATCGCCTACGACGGCCCCGACCGACTCTGGAACAACGATCGTGACGGCCGCTTCCGCGACATCGCGCCGGACGCGGGGATCGGAGGCGGCGATGGATCTCGGCGAGTCATCGCCGCGGACCTCGATGGAACCCGGGATCTGGACCTTCTGATCCTCCGCGACAATCCTCCCCACCTGGTGCACTTGAACGATCGGCTCTGGTCCTACACCCATGACGATCCACGCTTCGAGGCACTCCGGAAGACCGACCTCGACCTCGCCACCAGCGGCGACCTGGACGGCGACGGGGTGATGGATCTGGTCACCGTCGATCGAATCGGCACCCTCGCTCGCTGGGCACCCGACGCCGACGGGATCTGGGCGGCGGAGCGAATCCGCCAGCTCGAGTCCCCCCCCTCCAATCTCGTCATCATGGACCAGGATGGTGACGGCCGGCTTGAAGCGGTCGTCGACGACATGCTCGATGTCGAGGACCTGGCGGGCTGGATCCCCTACCTCGCGGATCCTTCGGCCGGATACTCGGCGATCGCGGTCGATCGAACCGGCTCCGCGGAACCGCTCGTCATCGGGGCCGGACCGGGACGCTGGCCGTTCACCGCGATCGAACTCGCCGGTACCGAGGACGCGACCCAGTCGCTGCGGACCAATGCAGACGGCATCGGCGCCCTGGTCGCGGCTCGGACCGACGATCGCTGGACGATCCAGCCGAATCTTCGCCGTGGTGCCGGCCCCGGCCAGTCCCGGCAGCCCATGCCGTTCGGGCTGGGCGGTGCGGCCGCCCTCTCGTATCTTCTCGTCGACTGGCCGGATGGTCTCTTCCAGGGCGAGGTGCCCGGCTTCGGAGACGGGGAACGAGCGGGTCCGACGCTCGCCGCCGGCACCATCGATCGCATCCCCGAGATCCAGCGCCAGGTCTCCTCCTGTCCCGTTCTCTTCGCGCACGACGGCGAGGGCTTCCGGTTCGTGAGCGATGTGCTGGGCGTGGCGGGAATCGGCTACCTGCTCGAGCCCGGGGTCTACAGCGAGCCTCGTCCCTTCGAACGGTTTCCCCTTCCGGCGGGCGCCCTCGCGCCCGACTCGGACGGCCGCATCCGGATCATCCTGTGCGAACCGATGGAGGAGGTCTGCTACCTCGACGCGGTCGAACTGATCGGCTGGCAGCTCCCCGCAGGATGGTCGCTGGCGGTGGACGAACGGCTCGCGATCGAAGGTCCGCCCGCGAGTGGCGTC
>NYWY01000020.1 GCA_002685335.1 Planctomycetaceae bacterium | reverse complement strand
GCTGAACGGATCGACCTCGAACACCGACGCCCATTCACCACCCGCGAGCTCTCCCCGCAGGGCCTCGATGTTTCCCACCGCCGCGGCCAGGTCCTGACTCGTGTTCTTGGCCACGGAGGACACCAGTCGCCGCTGCGGAACGCCAAGCACGTCCTGGACCCGGGCGAGCACCTTGGCAGGCTCGCTCAAGATGTCGGCGTACTCGATCTCGCAGGGCACCACTCCGGCCGCCGCAACGAAGTCGTCAAGCCGCGCCACGTCATCGCGAGAGCGGGTGAGCGCATCGACGAGTTCGTCGACGACGACATCCGCCCCGCTCACCGGTCGGTCGCCCGAACGACGGTTCCATCGACCGGTCGCGGCATGGAGTCGCCGCGCATTGATTCGGGAGATCGCCAGCCGGAGCAGGTCCCGGCGACGCATCCGAAAGACGGTGAGGTCATGGTCCTGAATGCAGGCTTTCAGCACGTCGAGATCCGGGACGTCCTTCAACTTCGTCTTGAAGCCGACGGCGGACCGGGAAGGCCGACCACCGTACAGGCGCCCGAGCTCGGATCGCTGCTTCGCGGAAGAGAGGCCCACGAGGATCTCACCCTCCATCCGGATGCGTGGATGCCGTGACAATCCGTCGACCAACCACGAACTCCCTGTCCGTCCGGGAAAGAGAATCAGGAACCGGGTTCCAACGGATGTTCTTCGCAGCCAGGGAATCATCGACGGATCCTCACTTGAACTGTATCGTCAGATCCATGCCTCAGGCACCATCAACGCAACGATGTATTCCAACCCCGGAACCCCGACCGAGCCTGCATCGAAGGCTATCCGCACCGTGGCGGATTCTTCCGGACTTCCTCCTGATCGGTGCTCAGAAGTCCGGAACCACCGATCTCGATCGACGAATCTCCCGCTCGCCCCGCATTCTCCCGAGAGCGGCGAAAGAGTGCCGGGTTCTGGCCGGCCCCCACCCATCGAGACTGCGTTGCCGGAGCCTGCAGGAGTCCGTCTTCCGACGCGGCCGTCTCCGACGTCGGCTCGGTGGCCGATGCCGAGCCGGGGACGCGTGCCCCTACTACCTCTTCCATCCACGAACGCCGACGATCGCCCGTGACCTGCTGGGGCCGGAACTCGATCTCGTCGTGCTGCTCCGAGATCCCGCCCTGCGGGCCTGGTCGCATCATCGACATGAAAGACGGCTCGGCGTCGAGACGCTTGAATTCGAGGATGCGATCGAACAGGAACCGGCACGACTTGCCGGTGAGACGCGACGTCTTCTCGACGACCCCGATGCAGTCTCGGGACCTCATGAGCACTTCTCGTACCTGGCCCGCGGTCGATACGCGGAGCAGCTCGAGCGATGGTTTGAAGCCTTCGGTTCCGAAAAAATGCTTGTCATCTTCTCTGAAGATCACTTCGAGGATCCCGAAGGCACGAGCAACCGGGTGCTCGAACGGCTCGGGCTCCCACCGAACCCCCCTGCGGGCCCGCTTCCGATCGCCAACCGCGGCGACGCCGAGCCCCCGCCATCCGCCATCCTCGATCGACTGCGAACCCACTTCGCACCCCAGAACGATCGGCTCGCCCGACTTCTTGGTCGACCGGTTCCCTGGCCCGAATCCTGAGGCCGCGATCGCCGACGAGCGACCCACCGCCCGATGGACCGACCGTTCATCGCCCCTCGCTCACGCCGGACGCCGCTTCGATCCGAAGAAACCGGAGCCCCGAAGCGAATCGATCATGACGCCACGCGCTCGAAATCGAAACTTCTTTCTTCCGTTCACCCTCGCGCTCCTCGGAGGCTGGCTGGCCCTGTGGCTCGCGTGGCATGGATGGCTTGAGGGCGTGGTCGATTCGGCGGCGTCCGGCCGGGGCGGCTTCGATGCCCTGGTCGACCTGATCGAACGACGCCGCGCGGTCGATCCCGCGTGGGAGGCGCCGGAACACGCGTTGTGGGTGGGGCGGACCGTCATGACCCGGCTCGGCCTGCTGTGGACGCTCCTCGTGGCCGGCGCTCTGGGCTTCATCCATCGCGCGCCGCTGGCCCGCGGCGCGAAGGCCTTCTTCACCGAACCCGACGCCCCCCTCAACCTTGCGATCCTCCGGATCACCACCTTCGGAGCGTTGCTCGTGATTCCCGCGGGACGCGAGGAGTTCCTCGTGCATGCCGCCCTGCCCGAGGCGATCCTCTTTCCACCTTCGGGCATCGGTCCCCTGCTCACCAACCTCATTCCCGATCCGTCCACCGCCCGCTTGATCCTCATCGCCTGGATCGCGGCGACCGCGATGGCGATGCTCGGCCTTCTGACCCGCCCCGCGGCCATCGCGAGCACGCTGCTCACGATGCTCGTGCTCGGCATCCCACAACTCCACGGCAAGGTCAACCACGCGCACCATCTGGTGTGGTTCGCACTCCTGCTCTCGACCTCACCGTGCGGTGACGCCCTCTCGCTCGACCGCTGGATCGGACGACGCGGGGCGTCGCCACGCCCGGATCTCCGCTACGGACTGCCGCTGCGACTCACCTGGCTGTTGCTGGGCATGGTCTATCTCTTCCCCGGCGTCTGGAAACTCTGGACCGGCGGCGTGGACTGGATCTTCAGCGATCACCTGCGATACCAGATCTGGCACCAGTGGACGACACACGCAAGCTGGACTCCGGTTCTGGATCCCACCGGAAGCCCGTGGCTGCTTCGCGTCGGCGGACTGGGCGTGATCGCCTTCGAAATCTCGTTCATCCTGCTGATGCTGCGCCGGCCGACGCGAATCGTCGCCCTNGTCCTCGGCACGCTCTTCCACCTCGCGAATCTCCTCACCCTNAACATCGGNTTCTACNCACTNCTGGCGATCTATCCGTGCCTCGTCGACTGGCCNNGNCTGCTCNCNNGACTNGGCNTNCGNTCGNCGANNNNCGGNATNCCNCGNGGNGTCGGCCCGGCACCTCGAGGNTCACTCCTTCCCGTGACGATCGCCGGTGCGGTGCTTCTCNTCGGCAACGGGTGGTACGGNATCCGCGGCGACAACTACGGCTGGCCGTTCGCGTGCTACCCGAAGTTCGGCTACCCCATCCGTGAACCGGTCCGCTCGATCATCGAGGTCGAGATCACCGCTCCGGACGGAGAACGAATCACGGAGTCGTTCGCCACCGGCAGAGGCCCGGTGCGCACCGCCCGCTGGATCGGCATGGTCTCCCGAGTGCTCAAGCTTCCACCCGGTGATCGAAGGGATGACGGCCTGCAGGCGCTGGCGGAGCTCGTGGTCGGAAACCGCCCTCCCGGAACGACGCTGCACTTCTTCCGAGCGGAGTACTCGACCCGCCCGAGCGACCGCGGGGCATCGGCGATCCGCCGCGAACCCCTGGCGTCGGTGAACATTCTCGAAACGCCGACGGACCGCTAGGGCCCCAAGCAGAGACTCTCGGCGAGCTCGACGCAGGCGAGATCCCAGACCACGTCGCAACAGAACTCGTCGACACCGCAGACGGCGTCGCAACAGTCCAGATCGTCACAACTGGGCAGCGGAGACGGCTTGAAGCAGTCCCCCGCGGCCGGGTCGCCGCAGGGAGCATTCTCGCATCCCTCGATCGGTTCGAATCGACATTCGCCGGTCACGGGATCGCAGAAGTCCTCGGTGCAGGGATTGCCGTCGTTGCAACGCACGCCCTCGCAAGGGTCGGGCAAGCAGCCGGGAATCGGAAGATTCGTGCATCCCCCGGTGATCGGGTCGCACTCATCGACCGTGCAGTCGTCCCCGTCGTCGCAGGGATCGCCGAAGCAGGGATCGGTGATGCAGCCGGGAAGCCTGAAATGGGTGCAGGCTCCGGTGACCGGGTGGCACCCCTCGAGCGTGCACTCGTCATCGTCACAGTCTTCCGAATCGCACCCGGTGGGACACTCGCCCCAGCCGAGGAACAGCAGCCCCAGATCGCCACCTCCGACGATGCCATCACCATCGAGGTCCGCGGGTCCGTCACCGCCCCAATCGAGGAACAGCTTCCCGAGGTCGCCTCCCCCCACCACGCCGTCCCCGTCGAGATCGGCGGGGCACGCTGCACCCACCGCGCAATCGTCGGGGATTCCATCCCCGTCCGCGTCGACCAGCAATCCGTCGCGAATGTCGCAGTCATCGGGCAGACCGTTCCCGTTGCAGTCGGCGCTGCTCCCCACGGGCCAGACATCGAGCAAGGCGTCGACCGGAATGACGCCTCGGCTGATTCTCACCTCGTCGATCGCGCCGCGAATCCGCTGATTGAACTGCCCCGAGCTGTTCGTGTGCGCTCCAAGGATGAGATTCCCCTGCCCCGCGTAGCGGTCGACGTCGCTCCCTTCGTACTCGATGGTCTCGAACCGTCCATCGATTCCGAAGCGAACCGTCTCCGACCGGGCGTCGATCGCGGCGCTGACGTGATGCCAGCCGGTGGCCTCGATCTCGAGATACGAGGTGACGCACCACGTGTCGGCCCCGTCGCCGAACTGGAGAACCATCTCCCGCCCACTCAGCCCCGAGGGTTTTCCATAGCGTCTGTCCATACCGGTCGGCAGGTTTCCACCCTGGACCAGGAACGCGTAGTCCATCCTCGAACCCCCGGAATCCCCCGGCTTCCGCTGGACCAGGTACTGGCGACGACTGGGGTCGCCCATGGCACCGAGCTGGTCGAGCCGGACCCACGCCTCGATCGTGAAGCTCACCCGACCCATGGCGAACCGCTGGTCGCGATCCCGCACTCGAACGAAACCGGTGTCACCGATCTCGAGCGATCCCCGGTTCATCGCGCCGAGAATGCCCGGCACCGCGTCGATCCCGACGTCGACGACCACGCCGGAATCCCCTTGCAAGTCGCCCTGTAGATCCGAGAAGCCGAGATTGGTCGCATCCTCCTCGAACCGCCAGTACCCCACCATCGGGAAGAACGGGCCCGATCGATCGACCAGATCGCAGCGATCCGGACGACCGTTGCCGTTGCAGTCGAGGCATCCGGGGTCGCCATCACAGGCGGCGATGTCCAGCGCGTCCGCCACCCCGTTGCCGTCGCAGTCCAGATCCGGCGCGCAGGCCACGCCTCGGAGATTCCACTCCGAAGCTCCCAGGTCCACGGCCCCGCCGGGAAGCTCGGGGCCGTCCGGAACCGAGGGGTCGTCCACGAACCGCGGAAGTCCGAAGTAGTCCAGCGGAATCGCTTCCGTCAGATCACCGTCGAGATCGACGTCCGCCCGATCCGCAGGCACGAGCAGCGCGTCTCCGGCATCGATTCCGAGCAGACATCCGGTGGCCCGGTAGTCCTCGTCTCCGGTTCCGCCGACTCGATCGGGCCCTCGACGGTCGACGATTCCGGCCGGGCCGTCAAACCGGCCCGGCACTTCGCCCTCCCAGACCGAGACGTTCACCCATCGCAGATCGCTGATCCAGGTCTCGTTGCGATTGGCGATGTCGGGCCAGCGAGCGGCGTGATTCCCCCGAACGATGCTGTTGGCGACGAGGCCGGCGGGATTCACGCAGATTCCCCCGGCGGTCTCGTAGGACTCGTTGTCGACGATGGTGCAGTTCACCACCCGATGATCGATCTGGTGAACATCGAGTCCGCCCCCTCGCCAGTACGCGAAGTTGCCGGCGAAGACGCAGTTGGCGACGACGACGTCGCCGCCTCGAATCCTCGCCCCACCGCCGGCATCCGTGCATCGGTTCTGGAAGAAGCCGGTATTGACGATGTCGACCGGCAATCGGTCCGCCTCCAGTCCACCGCCCACCCCGTTACGCGCGATGTTGCGAGTAAAGCGTGAACCGACGATCTTGAGGGCGGTGCCTTGGTCGGCGTAGACCCCACCGCCGACCTCAGCGGCGTTGTCGGTGAAGATGCACTGGCGGATCTCCGTCGGGATCCCCCCGGTCCGCAGGCCTCCTCCGTGACCGACGTCGGCCGTGTTGCGCTCGAACCGGCACCCCACGATTCGGAGGGAGTCCCCGCTATCGGCGTGAATGCCCCCGCCCTTCCCGTAGGCTCGATTGTCGATGAAGTCGACGAACCGGATGTTCGCGGCGGTGGACCGGATGTCGAGTCCTCCGCCATCGCCACCGGCGTCGTTGAAGGCGAATTCGGCGGTCTCGAGGTCCAGGGTCGTCCCGTTGAACGCGAACCCGCCGCCACGCCCTCCACAGGTGTTGGAGTCGAAGACGCAACGCCGGATGATCGCAGTGCCGCTCTCGACGGACACGCCGCCGCCCGCGCCGGTCGTGACGTTGCCGATGAACGAGCAGTCCTCCAGCACGAGGTCGGTTTCCTTGGCGAGGATCCCGCCGCCCTCATCGTCTCCGTAGTTGCCACGAAACTCCGTTCGGCGAATCACGATCGCCGGCGAATCGATGACGTACATGGCGCCACCCCGGTACCAGGAGGCCGAGTTCCCCTCGAAGACGCAGTCTTCGATCAGGGGAGATCCACGACGAGCGTACAGCCCTCCACCGTCGAACGCGGCCTCATTGTCACGGATGATGCAGTTTCGGATGGTCGGCGAGGTCTCGTTGCAGAAGACCCCGCCGCCGTAGCAGAAGAAGAGGGTGCAGTTTCCGGTGCCGTTTCGGAGTTCGAACCCCTCGAGGACCGACGCGCGGCCTTCTCCATTGGCGAAGACCACCACGCTGTTGTCGTAGTTCGCCGCATCGAGCGTCGTCTTCTCGGGACCGTCGGTGCTGCGAACGGTGATCGCCTTCCCGGCG
>NYWY01000019.1 GCA_002685335.1 Planctomycetaceae bacterium | reverse complement strand
TTGAATGCGGTGATGAATTGACCCGGATTGACGCCGTTGGCGCCGAGCGCGGGACCGATCGGGGGCGCCGGGGTCGCTTTGCCGCCGGGAGCCATGATCTTGAATACTTTAGTGACCTGCTTGGCCATCGTTGCCTACCTCCCACCGGGGCCCTTCGCCTCTTCGGAGGCTCCGGAAGCGTTGTCCGACCAAGTTGGACATCCGCGACCCAGTAGTTCATGCGGTCTGAGTTGAGTCGAGCAGTCTAGCGAAACCTCGCCCGGATGCCAAATGCCCGAGGGGAGAAAGAGGCGGATTCCACCTTCGAACCGGTGGAATCCGCTCTCTGGTTTCCGAGTCGGTACCTGATTGCGGACTGGAATCAGGGATTCCCGGTCCAACCCAGCAGGAGCAGCCCGAAATCAGCCCCATCGGTGGTGCCGTCGCCATTGAGGTCGGTGGTGCCGCCCTGGCCCCAGCCGAGGAGGAGAAGGCCCAGATCGGTTCCGTCCACCCGGCCATCGCCATTCAAATCGGCCGGCTCACCGAGGACGCCGCCATGGGACCACATCGAATCGGGAATGACGTCGTAGGTCATGCCGGGGCCGCCGATCCGGGCGAAGCAGCCGGCACCGCCGCCATTTTCGAAGAACTCGATGCGGATCGGATGCTTGCCGGCNAGGAGACTGATGGAGCCCGTGCGTTCGACCATGCCGTGGACNCCNTCGTTGTCGACCACCANNTCNTCGCCGATCCANAGNCGGCTNCCNTCGTCGCTNTCCATNCCGAANGTCCAGGACCCGCTCTCGGCGANGTCGANCCAGCCTTNCCAGACGACNCCGACCTCGTNGGCGCGGCCGGTGTCGGCGAACTCNCCNTTGGTNGAGGGGGCGTCGATCCGCGACCAGACGCTCTCGGCGTACGNATCGAGCNGNTCGAANTNCGGGAGGACNCCCGGNNNGCTGAGGACGTAATANCGNCCGAGCACGCCCGGCANGTCGCCGGTCACCACGACCGGAGGCCGTGGGTTGTCGATTCGNATGTCCACCGTCGCGNNNTCGAGCNCCGTNCCGNCNNCNTCGATCACCGNATANTGGAACNCGTCGGCGACCTCGGTCGTGGTCGGNGNNNTGTACCGCAGGGCGGGGCGGCCGAGGAATCCNCCGTCNTCGACCAACTCGATNGTGCCGCCGAGCGTGCTCGACGGGTCGAAGTCGCCGAGGAAGACGTCNCCGCAGTCGAGNCCCGCGTCGTTCGCNAGCACGTCGATNACGATCGANTCNCCNGGGAGGATGCTCGCNGNGTCGTCGCGGGCGACGGTCTCGGGGGTCACCGTGTAGTCGCAGCTGGCGTTNGCCAGGGTGTTCGCGACGTTGNNNATGTTCTCNGGNCAGAATCCGAGGCCCATGTTCGCNAGNCCACCNGGGCAGCCGTGGCAGTAGCTCATGATCGTGCCGTTNTCGGCNCCGGTGCAGTCNCCGNTNCCGCAGCCATCGACGCCGATGTCGTGGGTGTGNGGNCAGCCNACGTTGTGGCCGAGTTCATGNCCGAANACGATNAGGTCCCAGTTCTGGTTGCTGTTGTTTTCGATCGGATAGGGAAACGAGCCGTTNAGNTTGGCGCTCAGGCCGTAGCCGTAGNCGNNGCACAGGCCNGGCAGCCAGGCCACGCCGCCNCCGAGTCCGCGGCCGCTGAGGAAGTGGGCGAGATCNCGCTCCACGTGCNCCATCTCCGCNTNCCACAGNTCGCGGAAGGCGTAGAGCTCGTCGNCGGTGCCNNCGGCGTTCCACGGNTCCTCNTCGGTCCAGAGNCGGATGTAGTTCGCCCGGAGGCGGATGCCGAGGTCTCGTTNGTAGATGCTGNTGGTCGCNGCCATCAGNGTTCCGATGTATCCGAGGGTGGCGTCGGTGTCGCCCNCGAAGAGGCCCGTCAGNTCCTGGTCGCTGTCGATCGCGAGGGTGANGAGTTCGCAGCCGGTACCGAGGTTCNCCGCNCCGCGGCGGGCNCGGGGNNCGCGNNCCGGNCGNTGGGGTCCCATGGCGCNNGCNNCNNCGGCGTTCGGAACNGGGNCGAGNAGGTCGGTNCCGCAGAAGTTCGCGGCGAGTTCCGGNTCGAGCGGCGGCAGGGCNTCGAGCCGGTGGATCAGCACCGGGCCGTCGGCGACTCCGTCCGACACNCCGAAGGCGATGCCATCGANCNNGATCCAGCCTTCGACGCCGGAAGGACCGAAGGCGAGGAAGGCGTCGCTGTCGGGGTCGCCGTCNACCGAACCNGCNAANGCNAGGAGTTCNGGGCGGGGGAGGATCGTCTCTCGTCCTTCNCCATCCACCGCCACGAAGGTCGCNTCCGCCGTGAAGGGATCGATCGGCTCGAGGACGAGATCGACGGTTCCGGCACCGGGGAGCGGGATGCCTCCGAGGTGAACNTCGCCGCGGTCGTCGGCCATGCGTCGAGCCTGGTCGACCAGCACGGGATCCACGAGCATCTCGTGTGCGGTGGCGGTCGATCGCCCGGGGACCAGCCGGAGGGGACTGGCCACCAGGTCCGGGGTGGACAGGACCGCCGTCGGCCGGGCGTCCGCGGATTCTCTTCGGGCGACGTCCCCGGAGAGCGCCTCCGGGCCGAGGATTCCGCACGAGACCGTCACGGCGACTGCAAGCAGGACGCCCATTCGAGGTGATGCCGTGTCTTGGTGCATGTCTGTCTCACTCCTCTGATCAGGGGATTCGCGGATCGACCCGAATATACAACAGTTGTTTGGTTCGTCGGGTTCAAGGACCTCTGGTTCCCAAATCCATGGAGACTTCCCGAGACAAGTCCCTCATTCGTACTGGTGGAGGGACCACGTCCATGGCATCGCCTGCCGCGGGCCGTGTGGCCGGAGGTCGAGGACGGTCCATGCCCCGAGTCCATCTTCCGGGACGGGATCGTGGTCGACGTTCACGGCTCGGACGAGGCCGACTGGCGGTGCCGCGGGATCGGAACCGTGATGTCGCGGAGATCAGCCTCCGGTGGTCCCGAACGCGCTCAGCAGGAGTCCGAGATCCCCGCCGTCGGTGATGTCGTCCTGGTTGAGATCGGTGATTCCCGGGAGATTCCAGCCGCCGAGAAGCAGGCCGAGGTCCGCACCGTCGACCAGGCCGTCGCCGTTGATATCGGGGTTCGGACCGAGGGATCCGCCGTGGGACCACATCGAATCGGGAATCACGCCGAACGTCACGCCCGGCCCGCCGGTCTTCACGATGCATCCGGCGCCGCCGCCGCGTTCGAAGAACTCGACGCGGATCGCATGGCGTCCGGCATCGAGGCCGATGGTTCCACTTCTCGATTGCATGCCGTGCAGCCCGTCATTGTCGACGACGACCTCGTCGCCGATGAAGAGCCGGCTCCCGTCGTCGCTCTCGGTTCCCAACGTCCAGTTACCGCTGGTGGGGATGTCGAGCCAACCCGTCCACACCACGCCGAAGTCGTCGTTGCGGCCGGTGTCGGCGAATTCGCCGTTGGTGGACGGAAAGTCGATTCGCTCGTGAATGCTGGTCGCATACGACTCGAGTCCGTTGAAGTCCGGAAGGATCGCGGTGTCGTTGGGAAGGACGTAGTAACTCGCCGCGACGCCCGGGACGGTCGCGTTCGGATTCTCGGGATCTCGGAAGTCGGATTCCAGGATCGTCACGGTGACGTTCCCGGCCCGAACCACTCCCTCGGGACGAACCTGATACGTGAAGCTGTCGGTGCCGATGAAGCCGGCCGGAGGCACGTAGAGGAGGGCGTCGCGTCCATTGGCGACCCAGTCGACCAGGCGGGTGACGGTTCCGCCGGCGAAGGTGACTTCGTCGAATCCGACGATGTCGCTCCCGCCGCAGGAAAGGCCGTAGTCGTTGGCCGCGGCGTCGATCACGACCGAAACCCCTTCCACGGTGGTTGCGGCGTCTGCGAGCACGATGGCGTCCTCCCCGATCTCGTAGTTGCAGCTGCCGCCGCCGATGGTGTTCTCCATGTTGAGGATGTTTTCGGGGCAGAACTCCATCCGCATGTTGGCGAGACCGCCGTCGCAGAGATGGCAGTAGCTCATGATCGTTCCGTTGGGAACCACGGAGCAGTCCCCATCCGCACAACCATCGACCCCGATCGAGTGGGTGTGGGGCGCGCCGCAGTTGTGGCCGACCTCGTGGCTGAAGACCATCAGGTCCCAGTTCGCCCCGCTGTTGTTTTCGATCGGGTAGGGGAAGCCCCCGCCGAGATTCGCGGAAAGGCCGTAGGCGTAGGATCCGCAGAGTCCCGGCAACCACGCCACGCCGCCGCCGAGTCCCCGGCCGCTGAGGAAGTGGGCGAGATCGCGCGAGACGTTGTTCTGATTGCCCTGCCAGTAGTTTCGGAACTGGGTCAGCTGATCGCCGGTGCCACCGGCGTCCCAGGGATCGCTTCCGACCCAGAGCCGGACCCAGGTGGGGGCGAGAACCGCGTTCACGTCGCGTCGGTAGATGAAGCTGGAGGCGGCACACAGGGTCGAGATGTAACTCGTCGCACCTTCGATGTCCCCGTCGAAGAGCCCGAGGAACTCGGTGTCGGTGTCGATCGCCATTCGAATTCGACGACACGGCCCCTGGTCGATGCCGGCCACGCCACCCAGCGGCGGGGCTTCCCCGGCCATGACCGGACGGACACCGGGAAGCGTTGGACCTTCGAGCAGGTCGGTGCCGCAGAAGTTGTCGAGGAGCGCGGGATCCAGCGGGGGCATCGAATCCATCCGGGTCACCATCGGCGTCCCGTTTCGCGGCCCGTCCGAGATGGAGTAGGAGACGCCATCGTGACGTATCCACCCCTCGAGTCCGACGGGTCCGAACGCGATGAACGCTTCACCGTCGGGGTCGCCGATCACCGTGCCACCGAGGGCGATGGTCGGCTCCAACGAATCCAGGGCGACCGGACGGGTCCGACCGCGATCGTTCACCACCACCAGGCGTCCGCCGGGGACTTCGGTCGGGATTCGCTGGAGATCGAGATCCACCCGCACGTTTCCGGGAAGCAGCACGTCTCCGAGCAGCACCCGGCTGGCGACTTCCGCCGACGTCCGGACCCGAGCGAGAATCACCGGGTCGACGTCGAGACTGATGCGATCGAGCCTCGACGGTCCGGAGACTTCATGCCACGGGCCGGGGATCCAGTCGCCGGGAACATCCGCCGCGGCCGCGGAAAGCGAGCCGAACGACCCGAGGATGGCGGCGGCGGCGAGTTGGGCGATCGTGGACTGGCGGGGCATTCGATTCCGATCTTGAGGCTGGGCGGGAGCGGTGCTTGGACGGGACTCGGCACGAAAATTCGGGGCCGACCTCGAACCGTAGTCGGCCGAGTGGCTGGGACCAACCGAATATCGCTCGGATGTCGACGGGCGACTGGTTCCGGAAAGGCGGAACTGGATATCCGGACTCAGCCTTCGAGGGCGAGCCTGGTCATGAGACGGACTCCGGTCTCCAGGGTTCCATCATTGAAGTCGTATCTGGGGGAATGGAGCGGGGGCATCGAGGTCTCGCCTTCCGCTCGCTGGCCCAGCATGAAGAAGCAGGCGGGGACCTTCTGGCCGTAGTAGGCGAAGTCCTCGCCTCCCATCACCGGGCGCTCGACCGGGAACCAGCGGTCGTCGCCGATCTCGTCCCGCGCGAGCCGCTCGAAGGTGGCGGTGGGTTCGGGATGATTCACGGTGACCGGGTAGCCGCGGTGATAGACCGGAACCGCGGTGCAGCCATGGGCGATCGCCACCCCGGTCGCGATCTCCGCGATCCGCCGTTCGAGGAGGTCCTGCACGTCGGGAGAAAGACTTCGAGCGGTGCCGGCGATCCGAGCGGTTCCGGGGATCACGTTGAAGGTGGTTCCCGCCTGGAGGATGGTGACGCTCACCACCGCGGCATCGAGGGGATCACAGTTTCGCGCGACCACGGTCTGCAGGGCGGTGGTGATCGCCGCCGCGGCGATCACCGGATCCCGTCCCCCCTGAGGCCACGCGGCGTGGGTTCCCTCTCCCCGGACATCGATCTCGAAGCGATCGCTCGCGGCGAGGAGCGGGCCGGGCCGGGTTCCGACATCGCCGGCGGGCGCGTCGGGCCATCCGTGGAGTCCGTAGATCCGCTTGATCGGGGTCGGCGCGATGCGTCCGTCGAGGACGCCGTCCTCGACCATCCGGGCGCCGCCTCCGCCGCCTTCCTCCGCGGGCTGGAAGAGCATCACCACCGGGCGGGGCAGTGTTTCTTTCGCGGCGAGGGTCGCGAGATGGCGAGCGGTGCCCAGCAGGATGGCGGTGTGTCCGTCGTGTCCGCAGGCGTGCATGCGTCCCGGGATCGTGGATGCCCAGGGCGCACCGGTCTCCTCGGTGATCGGGAGGGCGTCGATGTCGGCTCGCAGTCCGATGGCCTCTCCACCGAGCTGGTCGCCGCCGGGGAGCCAGGCCAGCACACCGGTACCGCCGGCGAGTCCGGTTCGATGCTCGATGCCGGCGTCCTTCAGTTCCCGGGAGACGACCTCGCTGGTTCGTCGTTCTTCGTAGGCGATCTCGGGGTGGGCGTGGAGATCCCGCCGGACGTCGGTGATGTGCTGGAGAAGGGACTGGGGTATCGACATCGGATCACTTCCGGAGCGGTTGAAGGCCGACGGATTCCCGGCCTTTGTTGAGTTTCGCGAACGCCGGTGGATGGTGACGCACGAGCCGGGAGAGCTGGCTCATGGTGACCCCGAGGATCTTCGCGGCGCCCGCGACGTCCCATCGACGGACCACGATCACGTCGAGGGCTTCGGAGAGCAGGGCGGGGTAGTCGGCATGCTTCGGATTCACCTGGAGTCTCGTGCCCTCGCGTCGTCCTTCCCAGAGCTCGCTCGGCTTGTGCCGTTCACGATTGGTCACCGCGCGGGCCTTCAAGGCGAGTCGGAGCCGGAGTCGGCCGATCGCGACGTGCCGATTGACCTGCTGCTGGCGTCGTTCCGTCGCCTTCGCCTCGAGCCCGGTCGGGCCGTGGACGATCCAGGCCCCGGTCTCCACCTTGTTTCGATTCTGACCCCCGGGGCCACCGGTCCGGCCGAAGCGGAATTCACACTGCTTGAGCAGCTTCTCCGGGGTCAGGCAGGCTGGGTGAGGCGGCTTGACGAGGATGGAGTCGGGATCGACGTAGGGAGGACGGTAGGACACGGTTGGCGATCGATTCGGGTTCAGGTCGAACGGGTGGTGGCGGCAGGTGCGAGCGAGAAATCGTCACGCTCGCCCCGAGTGAGCCTCATGGCGCCGAGGAGTGCGATCATCGCACCATTGTCCTGGCTGAAGGCGGGGGTTGGCATTCGCAGTTCCAGGCCGGCCTTCGCGGCTTCGGTCTCCAACA
This sequence comes from Planctomycetaceae bacterium, assembly GCA_002685335.1. The sequence continues at coordinate 11,878 of NYWY01000019.1, read as the reverse complement.
TCGTACGGACCGAACGGTTCGCGACCACCCCACCCCCGACCAGGAGGCTCCGAACCTCGGTTCGGGCGTCGATCGCCCGTCGAAGATTTCGTCGGACCGCGGCGATCGCGGCCTTCTGGAAAGAGGCGGCGAGGTCGGCGCAGCGGCGAGGATCGAGGGGAGCCGTGGGCTCGGGATCCCGACCCGGGATGCCGAGGGCCGCGTAGCGGACCGCGGTCTTCAGTCCGCTGTAGGAGAAATCGAGGCGATCCCGTCCCAGATTCGCCACCGGGAAGTCATGGGCGTCCGGATCGCCCTCCGCGGCGATTCGTTCGACTTCCGGCCCGCCGGGATGGCCGAGTCCGAGCAGGGCCGCGACCTTGTCATAGGCCTCGCCGATCGCATCGTCGATGGTGCGGCCGAGGAGTGTCGGTCGCACGAGATCATCGATCTCGTACAAGCTCGTGTGACCTCCGCTGAGGACCAGTCCGAGGGCCGGGAGCGGCGGTGCCGGAGGAAACGCGTCCTGGTCTTCGGTCAGCAGCCCGGAGATCAGGTGTGCGTGGACATGATCGACGCCGAGAAAGGGGCGCTCGAGTCCGAACGCGAGTCCCTTGGCCGCGCTGGTGCCCACCAGCAGGGCGCCGATGAGGCCCGGTCGGTGTCCCACCGCGATCGCGTCGAGTTCGTCGAGCCCGATGCCCGCGAGATCGACGGCTTTTCGGATCACTGGAAGCACCCGCTCGAGATGAGCGCGACTCGCGATCTCCGGAACCACGCCGCCGTACTCCCGATGGAGTTCGTGCTGGGTCGCGACCGCCGCCCCCCGGACTCGACCGTGCTCATCGACCACCGCGGCCGCGGTCTCGTCGCAGCTGGTTTCGATGCCGAGCACCAGGCGGGTGTGGGCCCGGGAATCGCTCATGGATCCGTTCCGGATTCCGGTTCGGTGGTGCCGGCATCGTCGGCGCCGGATTCAAGTTCCTGAATGCGTTCCTCGACCGAAGCGAGTTCCTCCCTCAGCCGATCCCGCTAGGCGGTCTGGGTCTTGAGCTCACCCGTGAGCACCGCGGCGGCGGAGGGGTCCGCTCCCACGCGTGGCCACTCCTCGCCCGCGATCTTCGCCCGAAGCGCGGTCACCGCGGCCGCCAATTGCGGGTCGTTCAGAGTGGAATCGATCCATTCGGGATCATCGAATCGGGGCGTCGCCGCCTCGGGATCCTGATCGATGGCCTCGTAGCCACGACGCTTTCTGACCAGTTCGGCGTATTCATCGGTGTCCAGATCGATGAGGTATCCGGGATCGGGGTCCACGCCCCAGATCTCGGCCTCCCCGTGGCGATCGAGGTTGCGACCGTCGGGGAGGTAGTACCGCGCGGTGGTCATCTTCAGAATGCCCTGGTCTCCGGGAAGGTTCCGGACCTCCTGCACCGATCCCTTGCCGAAGGTCCGCTCACCCAGAACCTTCGCTCGGCCGAGGGACTGAAGGGCGCCGGACACGATCTCGCTGGCCGAGGCGGAACCGTCGTTGACCAGCACGATCATCGGCCATTCCAGGTCATCCTCGTCATCATCGGCGGTCCAGCTTCGGCCTCGGCCGTCGCGGTCCCTGACCGAGACGATCACTCCGCGGTCCAGAAAGAGATCCGCGATGTCGATGGCGCCGTCGAGGGTGCCGCCACCGTTGAATCGCAGGTCGAGGATCAGGCCCCGGGCGCCGGCCTCTTCGAGGCTTCGGAGGGCGGTCCTCATCTCTTCGATCGAACGTTCGGTGAACTGGGTGAGCCTGATGTACCCGATGCCCCGTTCGGGATCGAGGAAGTGATTCCAGCCTGAACCTTCACGCTGCATGCCGCGAACCGATCGGGTTTCGATTCGGCGGCGGATGATCGTGAGCGTCTCCTCCTCGCCGTCGAGGTGGCGGACCAGAACCTCGACCGGATCGCCTTCCTCGCCCAGCAGCAGTTCGATGCAACCTTCGGTGCCGAGTCCGAGGGTGTCGGTGCCGTCGATCGCGAGAACGATGTCGCCGGAGCGGACACCGGCGTCCAGGGAGGGCGAATCCTCCAGGGGGGTGACGATTCGGAGTCGATCGTGCTCGAGGTCGATTTCCGCGCCGATTCCGACGTACGAGCCCCGCATCTGCTTGTCGAAGTCTCGCTCCATTCTCGGCGGAATCCAGACGGTGTAGGGATCGTCGAGCGTTTCGAGCATCGCTCCGATCGCCGCTTCCTGCATCGCGTCGGAATCGGGTTCGCCGACGTGATCCTCCATCACCATCGCGCGGATGTCGATCATGGGGTCGAACCAGGCGAGATCGTCCGCGCGTCCCGCACCGAAACTCAGGGCGATCTGAGCCAACAACAGGACGCAGAGCACTGGAACCGGCCAGAGGCCGAAACGAGTGGGGGAGGATCGAGGGGAGGGGGTTGACATGAAAACTCCGCAGGCTGCCGAACTGGATGAATGGGACGATGATACGGAGGTCGGGCACTTCGGACCCGCTCTTCTCCCAGTGGTACGATCCGGAACGAGGTTCGTTCGACGCCTCGAGGTGCCGACGGCACGCCCTCCAACCTGGCTCTCCAACCCCAAGGGGTGACCTGGTGGAATCCCTCCACCGGGGCCCTCAGGAAACACTCGCGATGAACATGCGATGAAGGACGACCGCCGCGAAGGCATCGACATCCACGAAGAGGGGGCGGTTCTGGTCGCGGTCCTGCTGCCAGGGAGGCCGGAGGAGGAGGATCCGCTCGAAGAGTTGGCTTCGCTCGCCGGTGCGGCCGGGGTCCGGGCGGTCGGTCGGCTCATGCAGCAGCGGGATCATCCCCGAGCCCGGACCTACCTGGGAAAGGGCAAGGTCGAGGAGCTCGGGGCGATGGTGAGCGCCCTGAAGGCCAAGGTGGTCATTTTCGACAATGACCTCTCGCCGATGCAGATCAAGGCGCTGGAAGAGGACCTGAAATGCAAGGTGCTCGATCGGAGCGAGTTGATTCTCGACATCTTCGCGACTCGGGCGGCCACCAAGGAGGCGCGGCTGCAGGTGGAGATCGCACAGCTCGAGTACACCGCCCCCCGCCTCCGTTCGATGTGGAGCCATCTCGGTCAGGTGACCGGTGGAGCGCCGATGGGCGTGGGTACCCGGGGTCCGGGCGAACAACAGTTGGAGATCGACCGTCGTCTCGTTCAACGTCGGCTGGTCCAGCTCAAGCGGAATCTGGCCGAGGTGCAGGCCCGTCGGAGTCGCGAAGTCGCCGGGCGGCGGGATGATCACTTCACGGTCGGTCTGGTCGGATACACGAATGCCGGCAAGAGCACGATGTTCAACCGTCTCACCGAAGGTGGTGCCTTCGAAGCGGACATGCTCTTCGCCACCCTCAGCACCCGGATCGGGGCCTGGAATCTCGGCGGTGGGAACTCGGTTCTCCTGTCCGACACCGTCGGATTCATTCGAGACCTTCCTCACCATCTGGTTGCGAGTTTCCGGGCGACGCTGGAGGAAACGGTCTACGCCCACGTCCTGCTGATCGTGCTCGACGTCTCGGACCCGGCCGCCGCCCGGCAGTTCGAGACGGTCTCCACGGTGCTCGACGAGATCGGAGCGACCGGGCAGCCACGGCTTCTGGTTCTCAACAAGGTGGATCGTCTGCGGGAATCGGTTCGCGAAGGTCGGACCCCGAGTGGTGTGCTCGAGGCCTGGCTTGAAACGAATCCGGATGCGATCGTGGCAAGCGCCCGGGATGGAGACGGAGTCGAAGATCTCGCGGATGCGGTTCTCCAGCATCTTCGAGGCGAGGTTCTGGAAGTGAGGATCGGGATTCCCCTGCAGGAATCGAGGCTCGTGGATCTGGTCGAGAAGAGGACCGAGGTCCTGGATCGCGAGTACGGCGTTGCGGGCAAGGTCGTTCTCCGCACTCGAATCGGTCGGCGACAGGTCGAGATCCTGCTGGCGACCGGGACCGCGTTCGAGATCGACGACATCCCGGGGAGTGAGGCGCTGGCCACCCTGTGGCCGGAGCCGGTGATCCCGACGCCGCCCCGCATCCCGCCGCACCTTTCACTTCACCCCCGCTGAGGCGGAGGACTCGAAGGGTCGGGGGGCCCGACGATCGCGGATTCGAGGACCGCGAGCAGTCGAGGGTCCGGGGTCGCCCCGTCGCGGCGCCACAACCGGCCCTCGGTTCGAACCAGCGGTGCCCAGGCGACCAGCCGGGAACGTTCATAATGGCGACCGGTCCAGAGGCCGCGATCATCCCGACCATGAGCGACCCGCTGACCGATCCGGGGAAGGCGATCCCAACGTTCGACGTGGCCGCCGAGGATGGCTCGATCGACCAGCCGTTCCGCGTCGAAGCCTCCGCCCGCGAGCACGATCACGTTCTCGTACCCCGGTGCGAACTGGTGATAGGCCCGACGAAGCAGCCGGCCGGTTCGTTCCACGAGGCGTTCATCGGCATCTGGATCGGTGATCCCGATGAGCTCCACTCGGGATCTGGTCTCGGGGTCCTGCTCGGCGCTGGGGGCGAGGACTTCCAGCGATCCCAGGATCCGGTCCTTGGAATCCCGGACCGGATGTCGATCACCCATTCGAGCGGACCGCAGGAAACGCTGCATGTCCTCGACTTCGAATGGCGAGGGTGGAGTCTCGGCCTGCCACGCCACACCCACGAGATAGGGCCGGGGAACCGATCGAAGCGGGTCGAAGGGGCTGGGGGGTTGGAAGGTGCGGCCGGTTCTGATCACCAGTCGTTTCACGTGCACGGCAAGGACCACGTCGCCGAGGGTCACCACGAGGTCGATCGGTCGTCCTCCCGGAACCGCCACTTCGACGCGGACGGAGGCTCCGAGGCTCAGGAATCGCTGCAGCACTTCGATCTCGCCCCGGACGGCATCGCGTCTGACCTGTCGGGGCGCGGCGTCATGTCGATGTTCGAGCTCCCGCCGATCCCGGGCGGTCAGGCGACCATCCGCCACCGCGTCCAGGAGCAGGTCGCGCCAGGCGTCCGATTCGGGGTCACGAGTGTCGGTTTCGGGCTCTTGAGGGTCGGACATCGGACTCCTTTCTCGGTTTCGCGTCCGGGAAGCGATCAAATCGGCGCAGCCGAGCCCGCCGGTATCCGGGTTGAAGGGTATTCGGGGACGAGGCCGAACATCATCCCATCGAAGATCGATGAAGAAAAGGAGATGACATCGCGTGCACGGATTCGTCGGAGTTTCGGCGGACCCTGAACGCCACGGGAGGAGAATGAGCCATGCGAATCGGAGAACTACTGGTGCGTCAGGGGATGCTGACCGAGGACGAGGTCGAGCAGGTGCTGGCCGAACAGCGGAAACGAACGGAGCCCTTCGGTGCGATCTGTGAACGTCTTTTCGGGGTGGCCCCCGAAGTGATCGAGGACGCCTGGGTCGAGCAGTACACGGAATTGACGGGGGTCCTCGTCCCGGATTTCGAGTCGTGTGATCCGGCGGTCATGAACGTGGTCACCCGTCGTCAGGCCTGGCAGTTCCGGATCGTCCCCGTCCGGTGGGAGGATGGGGCCCTGGTGCTCGCCACGACTCGGGATCACCTGCAGCGAGCCTTGCGGTTCGCGACCAACACGATTTCAGTCCCGGTCTACTTCCTGCTTGCAGACAGCGATGCCCTGGCCGGTGCCCTCGAGGTTCACTATCCGATGGGTGGGCTTGGTCGCCGCGTGGTGGACGGCGAGCTGGAACAGATCGTCTCGAATCTCACCAGCCGCTCGGTCGCCTGACGGATCTCGATCGACCGTTTTCCGGAAAGAACACCGCCGTCACGTTCTCAGGAACGTGGCGGCGGTTGGTGCGATGGCCCCGCGGTTCCCGGTCCCGAGATCCGTCTTCGTCGGGCGGCGAATCTCTTGGAGGTGGGTCGTCGGGGCCCGGGGTGATGGTTCGAGGCCTCCTTGCCGACGTTCGGCGGGGAAGCGTTTCATTCGCAGGCTTGGCCCCACGCGCCGATCAGCAGGCCGAGGTCTGCGGCGTCCACCATCCCGTCGCCGTTGATGTCGACCTCGCAGGTGGTCGGGCAGTCGTCGCAGGAGCCATCTTCGAGCCAGGTCCCACCGAGCCGATCGCAGGCGGCCCGAGTCAACTGATCACACCCGCTCCCCACACAGCACGAACCGGTGGGTTCGGGTTCTTCGCAGGCGACTTCGGCACAATCTCCGCCGAGGTAGGTGCCGCCGATGGCCTCGCAGGAGTCCACCGTCAACTGCAGGCACCCGTCATTCACGCAACAGGCGCCCTGGACCATGTTGATCCAGATGGTGTTGGGGCCGTCATCGTTGCCGACCCAGGCGTCCAGGTCACCGTCGTGATCGAGGTCGCCGAGGGCGACCGCGAAGCTGAGGTTGTCTCCGAGCGTCTGGCCGGAGTCGGCGAAGAGCCCGGTGCCGTCGTTGACCCAGACGATGTTGGGTCCGAGGTAGTTCGCGACCCAGGCATCGAGGTCTCCGTCGCCGTCGAGGTCGCCCAGGGCGAGTCCGTGGCCGTAGTTGTCTCCGAGCAGCTGTCCGGAGTCGGTGAAGATTCCGTTGCCGTCGTTGATCCAGACGACGTTGGGATCGAAGTAATAGTTCGCGACCCAGGCATCGAGGTCGCCGTCACCGTCGAGGTCGCCGAGGGCGACGGCGAAACTGGCTCTGAATCCAAGCGATTGTCGCGAGTCAGTGAAGATTCCGGTGCCGTCGTTGGTCCAGACGGTGTTGGACTCGTCGCGGTTGGCGACCCAGGCATCCAGATCGCCGTCACCGTCGAGGTCGCCGAGGGCGACCGAGTAACTGAAATTGTCCCCGAGCGTCTGTCCGGAATCGCCAAAGATTCCGGTGCCATCGTTGATCCAGACGGCGTCGGGTTGCCCGAAGCCGTTGGCGACCCATGCGTCGAGGTCGCCGTCGCCGTCGAGGTCGCCGAGGTCCACGGAAATGCTTCGTCCTTTTCCGAGGGCCTGCCCGGAGTCGGTGAAGATTCCTTCGCCGTCGTTGGTCCAGACGGTATTGGGGGCCTGGTAGTTGGCGACCCACGCATCGAGATCGCCGTCGCCGTCGACGTCGCCGAGGCTGACCGCGTAGCTGTTGGCATCCCCGAGGGCCTGTCCGGAATCAGTGAAGATCCCGTCGCCGTCGTTGGTCCAGATGGTGTTCGGGCCCAGGTAGTTCCCGACCCAGGCGTCGAGGGTGCCGTCACCGTCAAGGTCACCGAGGGCGACCGAGCGGCTGTAGGCATCTCCAAGTGATTGTCCGGCGTTGGCGAAGGCGAATGGCACCTGGCCGCTGGCGGAGTTGGTGAAGGTGAGTCCGGTGAGGAACACGGACACGAGGAGGAGAATCTGGATCCGCGGAATCAGCATCGATCTTTCTCGGGGATGAAAACGTTTGTTTGCAAGGTCGGCGAACCATAGGCGCAAACGCGCTCAAGTCAAGTTTTTCGCGGCGGACGCGAGTTCCTCGGAAAGACAACACCCCGTGCCTCTCGTGGCACGGGGTGGTTCTTTCGTCGTTGGGTCGATCAATGGCGACTCCCGGACTTGAACCGGGGACACCGGCATTTTCAATGCCGTGCTCTACCAACTGAGCTAAGCCGCCTCGAGCAGACGGACGACAAAGCGCCCGCAGCGATCCGACAGACTACAACCCCGGGGTCGGCTGTCAAGCCAAGGCCGGAATAGTGATCTTGGAACTCAATCCGCCAGGCGGAGACATCGGGCCGATCGGTCCCGTTCGGCCCCCGATCGCGTGGCCGCGACCAGTCCGTCCCGAATGAGATCCTGAAGATTCGCGAAAAGCGGACCTCCAAGGAATGATCGGAGCGGGTGGAGGCCGGTGTAGTCCTGCAGGCAGGGCATGCCGTCGTTCTCGGAGAAGTCGGCATCGGCGGGGAAGACCTCGAGCAGTTCCTCGTCGCGAGTCCGAGTGCGGACCGCACAGAGAAAACGAGACGCGTGGAGCAGGGCGTCGGTCTCGTCGACTCGCAGCTCGCACATCCGGGCGAGCAGAGGAGTGAGGTCTCGTTCAAGCAGCGACCAGGCGGCGAGGTCTCCCTTCGCACACGCGATCGCAAGGATCAGATCCTCGAAGTTTTCAGCGATGCGGGTGGCCGCGGCGAGTCGAAGTTCGTTGGTGTGGAGGATTTCGAGATCGAATGAATCCTCGATGTGTTCCAGTATCTCGTCGAACGGCATCGAGAAGTGGTGCCAGATTCCTTCTCCGAGGAGTGAGAACCACTTCATTCGCAGGAGATCAAGCTCTTTCTGTCCCAGTCCGATTGAAGACGGATCCTTCACAGGAAAAGCGATCGGAACGTTGGAGTTCCCGTCGACGGTCACCTCGAGTTCGAGGGGCTCGATCTTGGTTGTGTCGACTCCGTGCATCCGTTCCGCCTCCCGCGGATTACAGTTCTCACGTCGCGCGGGACCGATGCTTCGGTCCGGGTCGTCCATGACACCACGCGATCTTTCCCATCGAATTCCGTTCTGGAAGACAGCCGCATCCTACGGCACCAGAGGGTGGCGTCAACGCCGCGCGGGGAGGGAAAATCATCGGTTGCCTTCCGCTCGTCCGGGAACGTGCGGAGAGGAACGCACGATGGGAAAGGATCCAAGCAGCTCTGCGCGACGATCACGCAGGACGGGGAACGTCGATCGCCACTCGTCGAGACCGGTTCGATCGATGTGGACGGAGGTCGCGGCCTCCTCGGGGCCGCCTTCCGCGAGCACCGTGCCGTCCGGACCGACGATCAGCGAACCTCCGGCGTATTCAAAACTTGGATCGTTCCCGACCCGGTTGGTGGCGATCACGAAGGCCTGATTTTCAATGGCCCGGGCGATCACCAGGGCTCGCCAGTGCATCGCTCGCTCGCGTGGCCAGTTGGCACCGATCGAGAGGATCTGAGCTCCGCCGGCCACCGCGATTCGGTGAAGTTCCGGGAACCTGAGGTCGTAACAAATACTCGGGGCGACCAGAAAGTCGCCGACTTGATCGAGCACCAGTTTCTCCCCTGCGGCGAAGTGAACCGGTTCCGGGGTGAACCCGAACGGGTGAACTTTTTCGTAGATGGGCCCCGGATTCCCGTCCGGATGGAGGATCACCACCGCGTTGCTGGCTCCCGGAGGGCGTTCGATCCGACGGGGAAATCCGACCTGAAGGTGGATTCGATGGCGGGAGGCGAGTTCGGAAGCCCACGCGATGCTGTCCCCCGGGATGGTTTTCTCCGGCTCCATGGACCACCCGGTGTCCGACATCTCCGGGAGGACGACGAAGGCTCCGGGCTCCGGTTCCGCGATCTCGAGCAGCGACTCCACGAGGCGTTGGGTGGCGGTTTTCTGCTCCCAGACGGGGGCGTATTGGAGAGCGATCACGTGCATGAAAGAACGGTATCGACCCGCAAGGAGCGGGTGGGGACGCCTCCAAAGAGACGACGCCGTCGGCTGGGCCGACGGCGTCGAAATCGAAAGGGCGACTGACGGGATTCGAACCCGCGACGTCCTGGACCACAACCAGGTGCTCTACCCCTGAGCTACAGCCGCCAACAGGGGAGGGGAGAGCGTAGCGTCGGCCGGTTCCGGGCTCAAGGGGTGCGGAGACCAAGTCCTCGTCGTGACCAGGACCCCGGGTGGGGTGGACACCCCGGTGACCGGGGGAAATCATCGATCGGCCCGGAAATCGAGCCCCGGAATTTTCCTTGGTTTCGACCCAAACGGTGTCGATTGGTCGATGGGGACCGTGATACTGTTCACGATTCGTTTTTCCGTCAGTTGCGAGGCCGTTGGAAACATGAGCATCACAGCCAGCCGTGTCGCCGATTTCGGCGCCCTCACCCTCCATAGCAACCTTCCGACCGCGAGCCTGGTGGAACACGCCATACGCCGTGGGGAGGGGACTTTGGCCGCAAATGGGGCCCTCGCTTGTGACACGGGCGAACGGACGGGACGAAGCCCGGGCGACAAATTCCTCGAGGACACCCCGGCGATCCATGGATCGATCGACTGGGGCAAGGTCAATCAGCCCATCTCCCCGGAGAATTTCGCCGCCCTTGAAGCGCTGGCGATCAAGCATCTTCAGACTCGGGACGAGCTGTACAGATTCGACGGGCATGCCGGTGCCGACCCCAAATTCGGCCTCAAGGTCTCAGTGGTCACGGAAGAGGCCTGGCATTCGCTTTTCGCCAGCACCCTCTTCATCAACGCCGATCGCTCGGAGCAAGACGGCTTCGAACCCGACTGGGTGATCTACAACGCGTGCAACCTCAAGATCGACGATCCCGAGAAGTACGGGGTGAAGAACGGTCTTGCGGTCATCCAGAGCATGGAGCAGCGGAAGGTCATCATCATCGGAACCCGATACGCGGGTGAGATGAAGAAATCGATCTTCTACGCGATGAATCACGATCTGCCGGACATGGGCGTCTTCCCGATGCACTGCTCGGCCAACGTCGATCACGAGGACCCGTCCAACGTGGCGGTGTTCTTCGGTCTGTCGGGTACCGGCAAGACCACGCTCTCCGCCGATCCCAACCGGGATCTCGTGGGTGATGACGAGCACGGCTGGTCCGATGACGGGGTGTTCAACATCGAAGGCGGCTGCTACGCCAAGTGCATCAAGCTTTCCCAGGAAGGCGAGCCCGAGATCTGGAACGCGATTCGTTTCGGAAGCGTGCTCGAAAACGTGGTGCTCGATGATCAGCGGGTACCGGACTACGACGATGGTTCGAAGACCGAAAACACCCGCGTCACCTATCCGGTGGAGTTCATCGACCATGCACGCCGGCCGTCGATGGCGGGCCATCCTCGCAACGTGGTCTTCCTCACCGCGGACGCGTTCGGCGTGTTGCCCCCGGTCTCCCGGCTGACGGCCGAACAGGCGATGTACTACTTCATCAACGGCTTCACCTCGAAGCTGGCGGGAACCGAAGCCGGGGTCACCGAACCCCAGCCGGGCTTCAGTCCCTGTTTCGGGGGACCGTTCCTGCCCCGTCCTCCGATGGTCTACGCCGAGTGGCTCAACCGACGGATCGCCGAGAACGACTCCAACGTCTGGCTCCTCAACACTGGTTGGACCGGCGGCCCCTACGGCGTCGGTGAACGTTTCAGCCTCAAGTGGACCCGAACCTTCGTCGACCGCATCCTCGACGGCAGTCTGTCTTCGGTCGAGACCCGGGTCCATCCGGTCTTCGGTCTGCACATGCCGGTCGCGGTCGCCGGGGTGCCGAGCGAGGTCCTCGACCCGCGGAACACCTGGGCCGACGGTGCGGCGTACGACGTGGCGGCCGCGAAACTCGCGGCCAGCTTCCGTCAGAACGACGCGAAGTACGAGATCTCCGAGGCCGTTCGGCAGGCCGGGCCGACCACGGCAGTCTGAGCCACACGACCACCAGCGACCCTTCCGGGTCCCCGTGAACCACCAGACGCGGCACGATTCATCGTGCCGCGTCGTCTTTGGGTGGCGGGCCACGTCATTGGGTCGAGGGACCGATCGACTCCGATTTTTCCGAATTTCCCCGTTTTTTCCCTTCTCTCCGGGTTTGAGCTTCGTAGAGCAAGGTCGGTGATCTTCGAGCCTGAAGATCGTCGAGTTCCCCTCCCAACCCAGCCCGAAACGGACTGGCTCTGAATGCAGGAAACGACCATGAATCTGAAGATCGGGAAATGCCTGTTGGTTCTCGCTATTGCGGGGGCTGGCAACGCCGCTGCTGCGGACGGCACGGGCGTGAGGAACGGGAGTTTCGTCGACGATCCGGGAACGACGGAGCCGTCCTGGTTTCGGTCGGATCCATGCCTCCAGAAAGTCGATCCCGATCCGCAGCTCTGCCCGTCGGCCCTGGCCGATTTTCCCTGGGAAGGGAATCGATTCATCAGCATCGGGCCCTCGGTCGTCCACCGGCC
>NYWY01000018.1 GCA_002685335.1 Planctomycetaceae bacterium | reverse complement strand
TCGCCTTCCTGCGGTTGCTCGCCGTCCTGCGGTTGCTCGCCGTCCTGCGGTTGCTCGCCGTCCTGCGGCTGCTCGCCGTCCTGTTGCTGCTCGCCGTCCTGTTGCTGCTCGCCGTCCTGCGGCTGCTCGCCGTCCTGTTGCTGCTCGCCATCCTGTTGCTGCTCGCCGTCCTGTTGCTCTTGGACCGATTCCAGTTGGCGAAGCAGTCGATGGGCCAGTTCTGCATTCGCCCTTGCATCCAGATTCGTTGGGTCGGCGTTGATGGCGTCGCGAAAATGATCAAGAGAGGTCGTGACTCGATCGATGGCTTCCTGCATCGGATCGGCCTGTTCGCCGGCCCCGTCGTCGGACGGCATGGCGGGGGAGGGATTCTGCAGTTCCTGCAGGGCCTCGGCGTAGCGGGCGGTTCCCTCGTTGTACATCGCTCGGGCGGCCAGTTCGGCGTTCCCGAGCGTGGCGGCTTGTCGGAAGGCTTCGGCGGAGGTTCCCAGTTCGCCGGCGCGAAAAGCGGCGACGCCTCGGTTGTACGAGGCCGCGGCTTGTCGCGGATCGGCTTTTTCCACCGCACTCCAGGCGGTGGCCGCTTCCATCCAGGCCTCTCGGGCCATGGCATCCTCGGCGGTTGCGACCAGAGATGCGATCTCCGCTCTCGACGCGGAGCGATTCGGAAGTCCGCGGTCGATCGCCGTGGGCGTCGGGGGACTGGTGGCCGCCAGGGATCCGGCGCAGATGAACAGGCCGAAGATCAGAAATGATCGGCCGCAGGAGAGCCTTGGGGACGGGGAGGAACGAATCAGTGACTTCATCCGGTATTCCTCCGTTCGGGGTTCGGACTCACGGGTTCGGCGGGGGTTCTTCGCCGTTCTGCGATCAGGGTGTCAAGCACCAGGAGGATGAGGGCGGCCACGGCGAACCATCGGAAACGAGGTGTCTTCTGCTGGGTGACCGACGACGCCTGGTCTCGACGATCGATGGTTTCGACCCACTGGTCGAAGAATTCGCTCAGGTCGACGAGACTGGTTCCGGCCGGGACGAAGATGCCTCCGCCCGCGGTCGCGACCGAAGTCAGAAGCGAAGGATCCATGCGACTCCAGACCTCCTGACCTTCATGGCGAATCCAGGTTGGTTGTCCGTTGACGAGGGTCGGAATCCGGGCTCCGTCTCCGTCATCACCGATGCCCACGGTGTAGACGCGAGCACCGTGCTTCTTCCAGGCGGTGGCCGCGGCTTCCACGGGAAAACTGCCCATGTCCTCACCATCGGTGAGCACCACGATGGCCTTGCCGACCGGTTCGTCGTCCGGGAATGCGTTCGCGGCGACCCGGATGGCATCGCCGAGCATCGAACCTCCTCGGGTGGTGCTTCGGGGAGAAAGTTCCGCGACCGTGGTCTTGAAGGCGTCGTAGTTGAGGGTGAGCGGACTGCGAACCGTGGCGTCCCCCGCGAAGTCGACGAGGCCGACCCGATCACCGGCCATCGCGTCCACGGCATCTTCGATGAAGAATCGTGAACGATCGAGTCTGGAGGGNGAGGCGTCCGTGGCGAGCATGCTNCGGCTCACATCGACCACGAAGAAGACGTCCATGCCGCGTCGATCGGTCTCGACGTACCGAACGCCCCATCGGGGGTCGGCCAGAGCGAAGACCACCAGGACCAGTGCGATGGTCGAGAGGATGGCTCGAACCACGGGACGGAAGTTACTGAGATGCGGCGCCAGGCGAACCAGCATCGGATGATCGGCGAACCGTTCCAAGGCTCGCCGCCGAGCGAAGATCGACCAGGCGGCCAGGAGGCCGATGCCGACGACGAGCCAGATCCAGCGAAACGCCTCGGGATGTTCGAAGACGGAGTTCACGGGATGGTCCGGAAGCGGGTGTTGACCAGCAGGAGTTCGAGACCCAGCAGAATCAAGACGACCAGAAGGATCGGTGGAATCTGGATCCGACCAAGATCGAGGGGGGCCACGGCGAGATCCCGGTAGAGCCGGTATCGCCGCTGCTCGGTGGTCGTCTTCTCCAATTCGTCGATCGCGGCGTAGATGTCCCGGAGGGAGTCCGTATCGGTGGCCCGGAAGTAGCGGCCTCCCGTCGCTTCGGAGACTCGAGTGAGAGTCTCTTCGTCGATCGAGACCCGGATCTTGGTCATCCGTCGCTGACCGAACATGTCCATGGCGGGGATCGCTGCCACACCGTCCGAGCCCACGCCGATCGCGTAGACCTTCACGCCGAAGGCCTGGGCGATCTCTGCCGCGGTATCGGGATCGATGTCGCCGGCATTGTTCTCTCCGTCGGTCAGAAGCACGATCACCCGACTCTTGATTCGTCGCCCCTCGGCATCGGCTCGGTCATCCAGTTCCCGCAATCGTTCCACCGCGAGGGCGATCGCATCACCGATCGCGGTCCCATCCTCGTTTCGTTGGGTCGCGATGCGTACACCATCGACGGCGTCCACCACATGGGCATGGTCGAGGGTGAGCGGACTGGCGGTATCGGCGTTGCGGGCGAAGGTGATCAGTCCCACGAGNTCNTCGGGCCGCCCGGGAAGNTCCTCGTCNCCNGCGATGAATTCNGTGAGGACCTTCTTGACNGCNGTGAGTCGATCGACCTGGCCNCCNTCNAGNTTGAANTCGAGGGCCGCCATCGANCCNGAGCGGTCGATNACCGACTGGATGGCNANGCCNTCGACGAAGACNCGGCTTCGNTCGTTNGCCTTGATNGGCCGNGCGATGCAGANGATNAGCAGGGCGATCGCGGTCATCCGAAGGGCGGCTGGCACCCAGCGGAAACGTGCGATCCATGATCGGCCGACGGAGGCGAGAACGGAGGTTCGCGAATGCAGGATCGTCGCACGTCGACGCCGCAGCATCGGCAGCCAGGCCAGAAAGGCCAGTGGCATCAGAAGAAGCCACCAGATCGCTCCCGGATGGAATCCCAGCTCCCCGCCGGCGATTCGGTCGAGCCAATTCGTCATGACCGCTCCTCCAGTCGGTCGAGACCATCCACCGCCTCGTCGACTGCTCGTCGCCGGTGGTGGGAATGCGATCGGGAAGCCACGTTTTCGGTGGGGGAATCCGATGCGGGATTCGAGGATGTGATTTCGGGGGGGGCCGGTCGCGGCCCGACCTTGTGCACGAAATCCCTCACCAGTTGAAGATCCCGCCCGGCTTCCGTGGACGCGGGACGGTCACCGGCGAATTTCACCAGGTCGGCCGAACGCAGGAGATTCCCCAGAAGGCGAGCGTGTTCGGGATCGACTTCGGGGTGTCGGCCGGCTTCGCGAATGAACTCCGGCGTCGTTCGATCCGGAGCCGCGATTCCATATCGGCGTTCCATGAAATCCCGGGCGATGTCGGTGAGCCCGATGTAGAAACGATTGACCCGGCCTCGAGGGAGATCATCGCCCGCGGCCAGTTCGTCGAGTCGAGCGAGGGCCCAGGTGTCGGCCGGCACGGGGGGAGGCGTCGGACGAGGCCGCCGCCACCACCGAACGAGCAGGAAACCGATCAACGCCGCGGCCAGCAATGACAGGGTGATCCAGAGCACGGGCCAGGGTCGGTCGATGGGAACGTCCACGGCCCCGGAGATGTCCCGATAGGTCTCGGGAGTGGCATCAAGCCCGGTCACCGATGCCACCTCCATCGATCGAGCCGGGGTCTGCGCATCCGCGGTTCCGAGTCGGATACCGAAGGCCGGGAGTTCGACCACGCCGCTCGCAAAGGTTCGAATCTCCCAGGCGAACGCGACCGTTCCGGCGGTCGGAGCGGATGCTGGAGGCACGGAGCCGAGGATCTCGAATTCACCCAGCGGTTGATCCCGCGTCGGCCAGACTGGCCGCAGTTCGCCGGAGGCCGGCGTGTCGGAATCGATTTCAAGCCGCAAGCGAACGGGCAGACCCACTTCCGCCGGCGTGTTCTGCAGTACCAGGCGAGCCGGGGTTCCGTCGAAGTCGAGTTCGATCGCATCCCCGGGGCGCCAGGGCGGCGAGCTGGGGGCATCCTCCGCGGTGGGCTCATTCATGCTTCCCGGCGGGGCGAGCATGGTCGACGGCATGGGTGGGGCGTCCTGGACACCGGGGCCGGACGACGCGGCGCTGCCGATGCTGAACGCGAAGACCATTGCGAGGACCGTCTTCGGACGAGGAATGATCGATCGTTCCTGGTTCATCGCGACCGTCTCCGCTCGCGGCGTCGAAAGTAGGTCGTGAGCGGTTCGACGAAATCGGAACCGGTCTCGAGCAGCAGGGGATCGAGGCGCATGCGGCGGAAGGCGGTGTCCCGTCGTTCCGTCGCCGATCTGGTGGCCTCCTCGAAGCGTCGCCGTACCCGTCGCCGCCCGGTATCGACGAGGGAGCGTTGCCCGGTCTCGGGATCGGTGAACTCGACCAGGCCCATGGCGGGGATTTCATGTTCTCGCTGATCGCTCACCACGACCGGCACGACGTCGTGTCGACGACGTGCGGCCAGTAATGAACGTTCCCAGCCCTGGTCGAGGAAATCGCTCACCACGAAGACCACGGCCCGTTGCCGGAGAACCCGGTCCAGTTCCCCGACCGCCGCTCCGATTCCCGTTCCCTGCCCCTTCGGACGGATGGCCAGAAGATCTCGAACGATTCGCATCACGTGACGGGTGCCCTTGCGGGGCGGAACGAATCCTTCGACCTGGTCGGTGAAGGAGAGCAGGCCGATCTTGTCGTTGTTCATCGCCGCGCTGAAGGCCACCGTGGCGGCGAATTCGGCCACCAGTTCCCGCTTGAATCGATCAACGGTGCCGAAGGACAGGGAACCGGAGAGATCCGCCGCGATCATGACGGTGAGTTCCCGTTCCTCACGAAACAACTTGATGTGCGGATCGCCGAGCCGGGCGCTGACATTCCAGTCGATCGAGCGGACATCGTCGCCCACTTGATAGGGACGGACCTCCTCGAACTCCATGCCGCGTCCCTTGAAGGCGGCATGATATTGACCGGCGAGGGCGTCGTTGACGACCTGTCGGGTGCGCAGGCGAATCCTTCGCACGCGGCGAAGGAGTTCGCGCGCGTCTTCTGCGGCGGTCGCCTCCGCGATTTGAGGTTGTTCTCGACGGCGGAACACGGTCGTATCAAGGCACCGGAATGTGATCGAGCAGGGCGGCAACAATGTCGTCGGCGGTCTTTTCCTCCGCTTCGGCCTCGTAACTGAGTCCGATTCGGTGTCGCAGCACGTCGGGGGCCGCATCCTTGACATCCTGAGGAACGACGTAGCCCCGGCCGTCTAGGAACGCCTTCGCCCGGGCGACGAGCACCAGGGCGATGGAAGCACGGGGTGAAGCGCCGAAGTCGACGAGTTCCCCGAAGGGGAGTCCGGCGGCGGCTGGATCCCGGGTCGCCACGACGAGGTCGACCACGTAATCACGAATGCGGTCGTCGACGTGGATCCGATCGAGGACGTTTCGGGCGGTCGCGATCTGGGATGGATCGAGGACGGCGTCGATCTCCAGACTGGTGCTGGTCCGGGCCATTCGGTCAAGGATCCGGCGTTCGTCCTGCTTGTCCGGATAGTCCACGACAAGCTTCATGAGGAAGCGATCGACCTGTGCTTCGGGAAGCGGATAGGTGCCTTCCTGCTCGATCGGGTTCTGGGTCGCGAGCACCATGAAGGGATCAGGAAGTCGATGGGTTTCCTCGCCGATGGTGACCTGTCGCTCCTGCATCGCCTCCAGAAGGGCCGACTGCACCTTGGCCGGCGCCCGGTTGATCTCATCTGCGAGAACCAGGTTCGAGAAGATGGGACCGGTCTTGACCACGAAGTCACCTTCGGCGGGTCTATAGACGAGCGTGCCGACAAGGTCGGCCGGCAACAGGTCCGGCGTGAACTGGATGCGTTTGAAGCCGGTGCGGATGCCCTGGGCGAGGGCCGCGATGGCGGTCGTCTTGGCCAGCCCCGGAACGCCTTCGATCAGAAGATGCCCGTTGGCGAGCAATCCGATGACCAGTCCGTCCAGCAGGGACTGCTGGCCGACGATGACTCGGTGCATCTGGTCCTGGAGATGCCGGAAAGGACGGCTGGCTTCTTCGACTTCTCGCTCGAGCTGGGCGGTTTCGTCCCGGCTGGGCGAGGTGGATGTGGTGGCGTCGCTGGTCATGATGAGGTCCGACTTGGGCCGCAGGGTCTTTGGGAGGCCGGTTCCGGGTTCCGTCAGACGGAACCTATCTTCGGGCACGGCGGGGTGTGGATCGTATCCGGACCCACTCGCCTCGCGGGTGCCACTGCCGCTCGGATACGATCCTTCGACCGTCGGGGTTCGTTTGGGTTGCACTTCGTTTCTGGGTTTCCCGGAGCTTGTTTCGATGCTTGATTTTGGATGGATTGGAACGGGCGTCATGGGGCGTTCGATGGCGGCCAAACTCCTCGATGCGGGGCACCGACTTCGTGTTCACACCCGAACGCGGGAGCGGGCGGCTCCGCTTCTGGATCGTGGTGCCACGTGGGCGGAATCACCTCGGGAAGCGGCGGATGGCACGGACGGCGTGTTCTCGATCGTGGGGTACCCCGAAGACGTCGAAATGGTCCACCTGGGACCCGCCGGGACTCTGAGCGCGGATCAGCCGCCTCGTTTCCTGATCGACATGACCACCAGTGACCCGCGGTTGGCGATTCGAATCCACGAAGAGGCAGCGGCGAGATCGGTGAAGGCCTTTGATGCCCCGGTCTCCGGGGGCGATGTGGGGGCCCGAAACGGAACCCTTTCCATCATGGTGGGGGGCGAGGCGGCCGCCTACCAGGAGATTCGTCCCTGGCTTGAGACCATGGGAGCCACGATCGTCCTGCAGGGCGGGCCCGGGGCCGGGCAGCAGACCAAGATCGTGAACCAGATTCTGGTGGCGGCGTCGATGGTGGGGGCCTGCGAGGCGATTCGCTTCGCCGAGACGGCGGGGCTGGACCCGGCTCGGGTGCTGGAATCCGTCTCCTCCGGCGCGGCTGGAAGTTGGACCCTCACCAATCTGGTCCCCCGGATTCTGGCGGAAGATTTCGAACCGGGATTTTTCGTGGAGCATTTCGTGAAGGATCTGGGAATCGCCGTCCGGTCGGCTCGAGCTCTGAAACTGGCTCTTCCGGGCCTGGAAATGGCCGAGAAGCTCTATGGAGAGGTCGCGGCGGCGGGTCTGGGGCGTCAAGGAACCCAGGTCCTCCACCAGCACCTTCGCCAGGTCGCCGGGCTGGTCTGACGGGAGATTGGCCAACCGGCTGGACTCGGCGGGCGGTCTTGGTACAATCTTCGATTCGCAGCCGAGGCGACGCCTCGGTCCTCCAGAAACGCCTGTCCGTCGGATGCATGCCATGGAACTCGCCGCGTCGACCACCATGACCTTCACGATCACCACCCTCCCCAAGAACGAGGCGGGCGTGAAGACCCTTCGTCGGCTCATGCGGATGCAGCCCGAGGTCCAGAAGGCCCTCACCGCGCTCGCAAAGCGACGTCGTCAGATCGACAACCGCCCGACCAATCGTGCCGGTCGCATCTGGATCGATCGCAAGCGACCGACCCAGGTCGTGAAGGTCGAGATCGGCGAGTCGTTCACGCTTCGAGTGACTCCGCAGATCATCAACGACATCAAGAGTGTCGAGAAGTATCTCGATGCCAAGGCGGCCTGAGACCGCCTCGCCCCGAACGACCCTGCACGACGCCGTCCTCCTGGACGGCGTCGTTTTTTTTGAGGCTGAAATTCGTGACGTCGTCGCGTTGCTCGTGGCGACGGTCAACGTGAATGAATGCTCAGGAGCAGGGCGACTGGTGGTTGCTCGCCGACGGCGGGGAGCATCAGCACGAGGCCCCCGATCGGAATCCGAAGCTCGCATCGGCCTTCGAGTCGGCGCTCGCCACCAACCGCATCGCCGAGGACTTCACACCGAATCGTCGCCATCACCACCTGTCGATCCTCATTCCAGACCGGCGGCGGAGGGGGAGTCGGCGGGTCGGAGAAGTTGAGACGGCCCGGCTCAGGCGGGGGACTCCGAAGAAGGTGGCGCTTCCGAGGCGTCGTTCTCATCGGTTCCGGCATGCCCCTCAGCCGCGAGATCGAGGAGATGTTCGACATCTCCGGAATCGACGCCAGGTGGATTCGATCCTCGTAACGCATCGCGGGCGAGCTCGACCGCGCGGGGGCTCAGAGGTCCGGTCAGGGTGGCATGCTCGTCGACGTCGTTCAGATGTTCGAGGGTCGAATCCAGCCGCCCTCGATCGTAGAGATCCCTGAAGACCGCGACCGCTTCGGGTTCGTACCAGCTACCAGCGTGGGATTCGAGGTCCAGGATGGCTCTTCGGGCCGACGCATCTCCTCGAGCATCCCGGTAGGGGCGGAGGCTGGTCATCGCATCGAACCCGTCGATCACCGCGAACCAGCGGGCGGCCAGTGGAATCTGTTCGCCGGCGAGCCCATCGGGATACCCGCTTCCATCAATTCGTTCGTGATGACTTCGAACCACATCGAGAATCAGCGGCTCGCTGACCTGCATCCGCCGAAGCCGCTCGTATCCCGTCACGGTGTGCTGTTGAATGACCCGGAACTCCTCGGAATCGAGTCGGCCGGGCTTGCCGAGGATGTCTCCGGGGACATCGATCTTGCCCAGATCGTGGAGAACCGCGCCAAGCATGAAGTTCATCAGCCTCGGCGTATCGAGCCTGGCTGCCTCCGCTACGGCCTGGGCGTACATGGTGACCCGCCAGGTGTGAGCCGCAGTGCTGCGGTCCTTCAACTCGACGATTCGACCAAGAGCATTGGCGAGTTCAAAATCCACCCTCGGAGCCTAGCACCGAGGGTGCCCCCGCGGTGATTGCGACGAAAATATCTGATTTGTGCGCTCTTTCGACTCGTTCCACGCATGTCCCTTCGGAGGGGATTCGTTCGACGGATCCTTTCCACCGTTCGGCCGGGGCAGACCGATCGGACGGCAGCGTCGAGAGAGATTTTGGGGAATAGACGAGGATGCGCCGTCTGGGGAGTCGGCCCGTCAAGGCTGTCGCAGATATGCCGACAGGACTCGTTGATGGCACGGCCGCGAACATCCGCGGCCGTGTCGTTTTTTGCGATGACGGGTTTCAGGCAGTCGGGCTGAACATCGAATCGGGCTTCGGTATCAGCAGGGCCGGGAGAGGATGGCCCGACGAATCGGAACCAGAACCGACGGAATCAGCCGTTCCTCGACCAGACGCTCGGAATGACCGGCCAGTCGGGCGAACAGGGATGGGAGTTCGTCCAGCGATTTGATGGGCCCCGACGCGCGGGCGGTCAGGTACACGCTGATGGGCTCGGTGCCTTCGGTGCCTGGAACTCCAGTGCGGCCGCGAGCCGGTCGGGACTTGATTTCGAAGAACGCCTGCATTCGAGGATCGTCGTCCAGGGCGATTCCGAGGAGAGGCTGGGCTTCCACCAGGCGCTCGCGATCTCGATCCACCAGTTCCGCGAGAGGCGAATCGGCGAGCAAGGCTTCGAACACGATCTCGTCGCGGTCTCGGTCGGCCTCGAAGTCGAAGCCGAAGACCAATTCGATGTGGTCGAGATCGAGGGGGCTCACCGAGAGGTAGTAGGGCGCGATGTCGAGGAGCGAACGATGGAGACGGTACGCCTCGTCGAGGGATTGAGGGTTGACGAAACCACTGCGGAGGGTGGTCTGCCGGAGTGCCACCCAGCTGTAGGTCCCATCGACGTCTTCGGATTCGAGGGCGTATTCGCCCTCGTAGCGTCGAAGCCGCTCGAGTCGGGGAAATTGTTTCTGGATGCGTCCGAAGAGGTCCAGAACAGCCTCACGTCCCTCCGGCACGTCCATCGTGACCGCGATCTTCTGATTCACGTAGAAGTCGTTGCAGATCCCGGCAAGGTGCGCATCCACGGCAGAAGGACTCCGGCGGTCTCGGACGCCGACCCACGCGAACCGGCTACGTTCAAGGCTACCCCTCGAATTCGGCTCTCTGGCGACCGCGACACGTTCTCCACGCGAACCGGAGGACGTTTCATGCGGGCCTCCGGGTCCCAAGATAGGCCCCTTGCCTCCAGAGCCACTCCATCGGCCCCATGGCGAAGCGACGGCTCCAGAGCAGGCAGAACAGAGCCACCGCCGTATAGACGAGCAGGGAGAGTCCCACGAGGCCGGTTCGGGAGATCTGGTCGAACCATCCCAGTCCCCAGTGAAGCATCAGGGCGGAGAACACCACGCTCTCGAGGAGATACGCAGTCAGTGACATTCGACCCACCGCGGAGAAGATCCTCGAAAGCGGCATCCGACCCGCATCCACCCGCAGGCTGATCAGGGAGACGAGACCCAGCGCGATCATCACCGCGGAGAGATTCTGGATCAGGGTCGCCACCGCACCGGGGATCGAGGCCTTGCCTTCGACCCAGAAGATCATTCCGGCTGCGATTGAAAGGAGGAGGCCGCCGGGAAGTACCGTGAACGTCATTCGTCGGCGAAGAACGCTGCCGCCGGCCCCGAAGAAGTCACGGTCATGCATCCAGCTCCCGATCAGGGCCATGCCGAGGACATGCCAGGCGAAGCCGAAGATGGAGATGATCTGGCCGAGCGCCCAACTCGATATCCGGAAGGTCAAGGCGTCGAGGAACGGGCCGTTTCGGAATGCCGCCACCTCGGCATCGATCCAGACCGGCCGTGTCGGGTCGCCCTGAGCTTCCAGGATCGCGTCGAATCCCCGAAGACTTCCGTCGACGGTGGAGGGATCCACGATCGGCGGACCCATCATCCCAAGCAGGCTCAGGAGCCCGACGAACACACCGGCCCCGCAGATCATCACGGCGGCCAGCACCAGGCGGACGGAGGCATCCAGGCACAGCATCGGAATCAGGAGCAGGCCGAGGCCCGCGTAAAGAAAAAGGACGTCGCCGTACCAGAGAGTGAGGACGTGCAGGAGACCGAAGACGGCGAGTAGGAGCATCCGGCGGACCCCGAAGGCCGCGAATCCGGTGTTCGCGGCGAGGCGTCTTGACCGTTGCATCGCGAGGCCGAAACCGAACAGGATCGAGAAGATCGAGATGAACTTGACCTCGGCGAACACCACCACGAGGATCGCGGTGACGCGATCGCTCATCGAGCCGGCTCCGATGCCGCCATCAAGCACCCCTCCCAGAGGCAGGCCGAAGTAGGCGGCGTTCACGATCACGATCCCCAGCAACGCCAACCCCCGAAGCACATCGATCGAAGTGATTCGATCGGACGGGGACAGAGGTCCGGAGATCATGCGTCCCTCGACTGGAGTGTTCGGTTCAAGGCGGTGACGAACCGATCGAGGTCTCCCAGGTCCGGCAGGAGTTCGTCCGGTTGATGGGAGGCGAGTTCGTCCATGCCGAACCGTCCGGTCGCGACCGCGATGACGCGACAGCCGCTGGCCCGCGCACAGTCGATGTCCGCCGGAGTGTCCCCCACGATGACCGCGTTCTGGGGATCGATCGGGCGGCCGAGATGCTCGGATCCCCGTTCGATGCCGATCGGAGGAAGGCCTCTTCGAGTGGAGGCTTCGGAGCCCCAGACCCCGAAGGCGAAGTCATCGGGATCGATGCCGGCTCCCGCGACCTTCAGGCGTCCGGTCTCCGGATAATTCCCGGTCAGCAGGGCGGCGATGAACTCCGAATGATCTCGGACCCAGCGAACCGCTTCAGCCGCACCATCGAGGCCGATGACCGGTCGTTCATCCTCGATCATTCGGGCCATCAGAGTTCCGTAGGTCTCGCGGAAGCGATCATGAAGCGCTTCCGTGGGCTCGATCCCGCGTTGGGCGAGAAGTTCCCTCCAGATCAGGGGATCGAGACGCCCGGCGGTGTCGATCAATTCGATGTCATGGCGATCATGCTCGTGCCGCGGAGGATGAATCTCTTCGAGCGCGGCCTGCATGGCTCGGAGCCCGACGCCGCGGCTTCGAAGCAGGGTTCCATCGATGTCGAAGAGGATCAGCATGGGATTCAGCCGACCGCTTCACAGACGGTCCGAGCGGCATCCGCAAGGTCGGTCGCGGTCTGCATGGACGGAATTTCGCTCCTGGCTTCTTCGAGCATCGCCCGTGCGGCATCGACGTTGGTGCCTTCGAGTCGAACCACCAGGGGCACCTCGAAGCCGACTTCCTTCGCGGCTTCGATGATCGCGCCGGCGATGGTGTCGCACTTCATGATGCCACCGAAGATGTTCACCAGCACACCCTGCACGCGATCGTCGCCGAGGATGATCCGGAACGCCTCGGTCACCGATTCCTTGGTCGCCGAGCCGCCGACGTCGAGGAAGTTCGCGGGATCGCCCCCATGGAGCTTCACGATGTCCATGGTGCTCATCGCCAGTCCCGCGCCGTTGACGAGGCAGCCGATGTTGCCGTCGAGATCCACGTAGGAGAGGCCCGACGCCTCGGCTCGGACCTCGGAGGGATTCTCCTCCGCGGGATCGTGCATCGCCTGCAGGTTCTTGTGTCGGAAGAGCGCGTTGTCGTCGAAACCGAACTTCGCGTCGATCGCCATGACCCGGCCGTCTGGAGCGCCTTCGCTCGGCGGGGTGACGATCAGGGGATTGATCTCGACCAGATCGGCATCGGTGTCGGCGTAGAGCTTCGCCAGTTTCTGCATGATCGCGGCGGCCTGCCCGATCTGCCGACCGGTGAAACCGAGCCGCTTCGCCACGGATCGTGCTTCGTAGGCTTCGAGGCCGTTGAGCGGATGGATCGGGGTCTTGAGGATCGCGTCGGGATTCTCGTGCGCCACGGTCTCGATCTCGACGCCACCCTCG
>NYWY01000017.1 GCA_002685335.1 Planctomycetaceae bacterium | reverse complement strand
GCCCGAGGTTGCCGAGCGCATTGCCGACCCGCAGCGGATAGTCGTAGAAGCGGCCCCGGTAATAGATCCGACTCGATCGCGCAACGTCGATGAAGTCGTCCCCCATGAGGTCGTCCCAGAAAGCCTTCACTTCCGGGACCTTCGTGAAGAAGCGATGGCCGCCGATGTCGAATCGATATCCCCGATGGGACTCGGTCCGGGCGATGCCGCCGACCCGGTCTCCGGCCTCGATCACCACCGGCACCCGGTCGGCGTCGAGACTTTGAAGGTGCACGGCACCGGTCAGGCCCGCAGGACCTCCTCCGATCACCAAGGTGTCGATGGATTCTCTCGTACGCCGTTTGGAAACCACTTTCTTCCCTCATTCATGCGGTAGGCATTGTCGGTGTCGAATGCACACCATTGGCGTCGATGCAACACTGGGCATCGTCGTCTTGAGATCGAACCATTTCGGACATCGCGATATGGGACCTGCAAGCGAACGTACACGGAGATCGAATTCGCCTGGTATTCGGTTCCGCGGGTCTTTGATACTACAACGCTTTTCGACTTTCGCGAGACCGAATCCCACAATCGCGACGGAGAGTGCGCCAAAGATCCCGCTGATGCCCCAGACACCGGTCAAAGACCGTTGATCGCCGAGATTTTCGCGGCAGCCGCCGAAGATGAAGATACGGACGTTCATGTCGACTTTCATGGCTTCAGGGTCCTCGCGACGGCGAGCCCGAAAGGCTCGTCGGCCTGCATCGGGACGACGTCGACCGGGAGACTTCGCGGCTTCTCCCAAGCCTCCCGCGCCTTCCATGACGTGATTCACGATCGATCCACGCGCTCGGCCGAAATCCACTGGTCGCGAACCGCCTCGAGGACACGCCGGAGATGATCCACCCGGGGGACGACGGCGTGCGAAGAGGACTTCCGCAAGGTGTTCACGACGCTGGATTCCGTCGACTGGCCGGCCGGCTCATCGATTCGCGGGGCAGCGATTCCCGAACCGTGCCACGGGGTTCGTGAGGTTCCGACCACGGCGGATTCCAACCAGGGAAATGGTTCGTCACCGTCACCATCGGTGGCATGAACGACGTTTCCGATACCGATCGACCGGGTGAAGGCCGCCCCTCGCCCGGCCATCCAGACCTCGGGATCTCCAGTTGGAGCCGAGTTGGTCGCGCGACGGATGAAGGGAATCCCTGAAGCTCGGAGGACCTACACTACTGACAAGACGACCGTTCACACCTTCAGGATCCGAACCCCATGTCCGCACACGACCGACCACTGGCAACTCCGACCGATCTGGATCACGCGGCCAGCACCGAGATCTCCGAGGCGATGAATCCGCTTCTGGCGGACGTCTTCGCTCTCTACCTCAAGACGAAGAACTTTCATTGGCACGTCAGCGGCCCCCACTTCCGGGACTACCACCTGATGCTTGACGAACAGGGCGAACAACTGTTCGACATGACCGACATGATCGCGGAACGGGTTCGCAAGATCGGCGGGAGGACCCTACGGTCGATCGGGGACATCGCCCGGCGGCAGCGGGTCAGAGACAACGACGAACCCTTCGTCACGCCGCTGGGCATGCTGGCCGAGCTCTGCGAGGACAACAAGATGCTGGTGGCCGAACTCCGCAAGGCTCATGACGTCACCGACAAGCACCGGGACATCGCAAGTTCGAGCCTGATCGAGAATTGGATCGATGAATCCGAACGTCGTACCTGGTTCCTCTACGAAGCCAGTCGAGCAGGCGATGAGAGCGGCCACTGAGCCCCCGCCTCGACCTGATGGTCGCATTGCTGATCGCCACGCGACGACGACTCGTTTTTCACCAGCCCCTTCCACCGTCACTCCGAAGCCAGAGAAACCGCTCATGCCCGATCGCTCCCGCCTCGTCGCCTGGATGGCGTTGCTCCTCGTCTCGATCACCGCGGTCGCCTGCGGTCCGGTCAAGGGCTATCCCGGTGCCGGTCGCCCGGCCGGAGATCTGGCGACCATCGATCCGAACCCGATTCGAAGTGGTATCGGGGTCATCATCGAAGGCGTGGACGGGATGGCCGTCAACGCGGAATATGCTCTGGCGGTCCTGCCCGGCCGGAGAGACCTGCAACTTCGGCTTCGCCCGTACTCAAGGGCCGACTTCCAGGAGGTCTCCGGACCTCGGGCCGAGATGCAGAACAGTTACGACCTCCAGTGGCAGACCACGATCAACTGGACGGTGGATGTCGACGCCGGAGGTCTCTACGCCTTCACTGGACGATGGCAGGAAGGCCAGTACGTCGTCCAGTTCGAGGAGGCCACGAGCCGGGACGTGCTTCTCACCCGAGAAGTGACCGCGGTCCGGCAGGACCCCTGAGGAGGGTCAACCGGCGGCGAGTTCCGCTGCTTCCGCGAGGGCTTCGCGACAACGATCGATCCGGGCGATCACCGAATGCCGCCCGAGGATCTCCAGAGTGTCGAAGATCGGAGGGCTCACCGGCCCTCCGCTGACCGCGATGCGGAGCGGCTGGGCCACCCGACCGAGATTGCCTTCGGCCGCCTCCTCCGCGAAGCCGGTGATCACCGTTTCCAGCGAGGCCGCCTTGAAGTCTTCGAGATCGACGAGGAGGTCCCGGACTCGACCGAGCAGTTCGAATCCCGTGGGCTCGCCCCGGAACATGGCCTTCCGGACCGGCTTGCCGACCGTCCACTCGATCGCCTCGTCCGGGAGCACCAGAAATCGGTTGGTTCGGAACGGTTCGGAGAGCGTCTTGCTTCGCTCCCGACTGGCCTCGCAGAGAATCGCGAACTGGTTCTCGTCGATGCGGGCGAGAAATTCCGGATGGAACCGTTCCGCGTGGATTCGAGCCCGACGCGCGAATTCCTCCGGAGCCATGTCCTGGATGGCGTCGAGGTTGAACGCGAGAAGCTTGTCACGGTCGAACTTCGCCGGTGTCTTCTGCACCCGGTCGAGATCGAAATTCTCGCAGAGGAAGCCGTTGTCGAACTTCTCGAGATCATCTCCGGCGCTCCATCCATTCAAGGACAGGAAGTTGCAAAGGACCTCGGGGAGATAGCCGGATCGTCGGAAGTCCGCGACGTTGATCTCGGGCAGGGCGATGCCGAGGGTGTCGGCCACCGCCTCGAGCCGTTCGAGATCGAGTTGAACCGTCTTGTCCGACTTCCAGCGGTCCCAGGTCTCCGAGTCGACGATGGGAATTCCGCTCCCGTCCTCGGGGCACGACTCGATCTCACCCGCTCGGACCGCGGCGCGAAGCGTCTTGTCCTTGTCCCGCTTGCTCATCTTCGAGCCGTCGGGGTTCATGATGAGCGAGAGGTGCCCGTAGTTGGGGCGGGGGAAGCCGAGGGCGTCCTGCAGAAGGATGTGCTTGGCGGTGTTGTTGAAGTGCTCCTGGGCCCGCAAGACATGACTTACCTTCATGAGGGCGTCGTCGACCACCACTGCGAAGTGATATGTCGGATAGCCGTCGGCCTTGCGGATGACGAAGTCGTCGACCTCGCCGGCGGGCAGCGTCGCCTCGCCCAGGACCTCGTCGACGATGGTGATCGGCGCGTCCGGAGATCGGAAGCGGATGACCGATGGCTCCCCCGCGGCGAGTCTGGCGGCCACCTCCGCCGGCTCGAGCGACAACGCGGCCCGGTCGTAGCGATAGGCCTCCTTCGCGGCTCTCGCCGCCTTTCGCTTCGCGTCCAGTTCTTCCGGGGTGTCGAAGGCGTGGTAGGCCTTGCCCTCGTCGACCAGCCGGTCAAGGTGCGACTGGTAGATCGCGAGACGCTCACTCTGGAAATAGGGGCCATGGTCGCCGCCGCCCTGACCGGGGAGTTCGGGGATGGTCGGCCCTTCGTTCCAATCCATGCCGAGCCAGGCGAGATCCCGCATGAAGCCGAGGCTCGCCTCTTCCGAACTCCGCTTCTGGTCGGTGTCTTCGATGCGAAGCACGAATCGGCCTTCGCGGCCGCGAGCGAAGGCCCAGCAGAAGAGGGCGGTTCGGGCGCCGCCGACGTGGAGGTGGCCGGAGGGACTGGGAGCGAATCGAGTGACGACGGTCATGGCGGAGTTCCTGAGGAAGGTCGGGCCGCACAGGATACCGATCGATGCCGGAAGGGCCGATTCGACGTCGCGGCCGTGGCACACGAGAATGATCTTGAATGGCCATGGATTCGTCGACCACTGATTCCTGGACCCCGCTCTCCGCTCGGCGGATCGGCCTGGTGTCGGACACCCATGGTGATGTCCTTCGGACCACCCGGGGCCTGGATCTGCTGATCGCCGACTCCGTCGACCTGATTCTCCATCTCGGGGATCTGGGATCGGAAGCGGTCGTCGATCGCCTGGCGGGCCTGCCCGTCCGACTGGTGCTGGGGAACGTCGATCCCCCGCATCTCGCCCGATACGCGACCCTGATCGGCCTCACGGTCGACCATCCCGGAATGCGTCTGCAGGTCGGGGAACGGCGAATCTTCGCAACCCATGGTCATCTTGATTCCGTAGTGCGTTCCGGACTCTCGGATCGACCGGATTACTTCATCCACGGACACACCCATCAGGCCCGCGACGAGCGGATCGACGGCATCCGGTTCCTCAATCCCGGCGCCGTCCAGCGTGGAGCCCCCCCCAGCGTCGCGATCCTGGACCCGGTCGATGATGATTTCACCGTGCGTCACCTTCCGGAACACTGATCGCCCGGTTCCCGCATCCCACCGACTGCTTTCACGAACCCGTCAACCATGCCGATGTTCATTCTGCTTCTCCAGCTCGCCAGCACCTGGTTCCTCGTGGGCCTGATCTGGACCATTCAGGTCGTTCACTACCCGCTCTTCGCGGCGGTCGGTCTGGATCGATTCGTGGACTACGAGGCCGCCCACGCCAGGTTGATCACCCTGGTGGTGGGACCCGCGATGCTGATCGAAGCTCTGACCGCCCTGCTGCTCATCACCAACCGCCCCCCGGCGATTCCCCCCTGGATCGCCTGGACCGGACTCGCCCTGGTCGCGGTGATCTGGATTTCGACCGCGGTCATCCAGGTACCCGCCCACGGCCGACTCTCCGAGGGCTTCGAGGCCGCCACTCACGCCCGATTGGTGGGGTCCAACTGGATTCGCACCGCGGCGTGGACCGCTCGCGGCCTGCTGCTCGCCTGGGCGATCTGGCCGATACTGCAGGCGGCCTCCCAACGCGTGTGACCTCCTATCCTTCTTTCCGTCTCGAAGCCGGTGGCTGCCGAAGCCACTGGACCCAGAACCCGTTCGACGTCATAAACCCGCCTCCCCGACCTCCAGCCCCAGGACGCCATGACCACCGCCTCCACCGTGCCGAATTCGACCACCCCGCCCACGGAACTTCCCCGGAACCTCGCCGAGCTGCGACGCTTCGGCTGGTCGTCCCGGAGCGTCAAGGATGAACTTCGTGACAACCTCACTGCAGCGCTGGAACGTGGCGACGACCTCTTCCCCGGGGTCCTCGGGTACGACGACACCGTGGTGCCGGAGGTCGTCCTGGCGATGCTCGCGGGTCACGACATGCTTTTTCTCGGCGAGAAGGGGCAGGCGAAGAGCCGCGTGATGCGGATGCTCCCGCGATTCCTCGACGAATGGGTGCCGTACCTCGATCTTCCGGGTTGCCCGGTGCATGAGGATCCTGAACGCCCGATCACCGGGGCCGGTACGAGGATGCTCCGGGACCTCGACCCCGAGGACATTCCGATCGCCTGGTGGCACCGAAAAGATCGCTACGCGGAGAGACTCGCGCCCGGCACCAAGTTCGCTGACGTGATCGGAGAGATCGATCCGGCCAAGGTCGTGGGTGGGGCCAGCCTCGGGGACGAGGAAGCGATCCACTTCGGCCTGGTCCCCCGGATGCACCGAGGGATCTTCGCGATGAACGAACTCCCGGACCTCGACGAACTGGTGCAGACCGGACTGTTCAACATTCTCGAAGAACGGGACGTCCAGATCCGTGGCTACCCCGTGAGCTTCGAACTCGACGTGGCCCTGGTCTTCAGTGCCAATCCGGCGACGTTCAATCGCTCGGGGAAGGTCATTCCGCAGCTCAAGGATCGCATCGGCTCCACCATCCGCACCCACTACCCGACGGATCGTTCGATCGGGGTGGAGATCACCCGGCAGGAGGCTGGTCTGGACCTCGCGGGACGACACCCGGTCATCGTTCCTCCCTTCATGGATTCGGTGATCGAGGAGATCGCGGTCGCGGCTCGTCGTTCCTCCTACGTCGATCAGGAGAGTGGTGTCTCGGCTCGTTTCGCGGTCGCCAACTGGCGAGCGATGGTCGCCGCTGCCCGACGACGAGGAATCGTCATCGGAGAATCGCCGGCGGTGCCGCGGATCAGCGACCTCGCCCACCTGCACTCCACCTCCAGCGGCAAGCTGGAACTGGACCTGATGGGAAGCCATCAGATGGATGAACGCCGGGTGCTGGACGCGATCGTCGCCGAGGCGGTGGCCACCGTCTTCCGGGAACTCGTGGACGAGGCCGGGCTCGACGGTATCGCCGAGGAGTT
Organism: Planctomycetaceae bacterium; assembly: GCA_002685335.1. Next base: position 25,024 of record NYWY01000017.1, on the reverse strand, counting down.
CGGCAGGGGTGTGCGGATCGAGGTCGGCGATCTGGTGCCGTCGACGGACTACGAAGGCGTGATGAACCGAATCCCGGAGGTCTGGGCGCGAGCCCTGGACGTCAACGCCGCCACGGATCCCGCGGTGAGAGCATCGGCGGCGGAGTTCCTGCTGGCCGGTCTGCATGCGACCGACCGCATTTCGCGGAGCGAACGCTTCGGCCGCACCATCTATGAGACCGGCCCGTGAGTCCCCGACGACCGACCGGTGACGACTCCGCCCCCGACCCGCGTTCGAAGCTCGGAGGGATCGTCCACACCTACCGTGGCTACGATCCGGTCCGGTTTCCTCCCCCGACCAGTCCACCCGGAGACGGCATCGCCGGGCTCGGAGACCGGATGCTCGAGGGTGGCTCCCGCCGTCGGTTCACCCCGGAGGAACTCGCGGAGGCCATCCGGATCCCACCCGAGGCGATCGGGGGATTGGGGCCGTCGATCGAGGCGATGATCGCGGAGTTGGAAGCCAGGCGTGACCGCATTCTCGAATCGTGGGACCCGTTTCCGACCGTCGATGCGGCCTCCCGCCGGGTGGACGAGCAGGCGGCACCGCTTCTCGAATCCGAAGCGCTGCCGGAGACGTTTCGAGAACGCCTGCGACGGGAGGTGCGGGAACGACAGATCCATGGTCTGGAGCGACTGTGGTACCACCTCGATCGCGAAGATCCGGCGCAGGCCGCGATCCGGGCGAAACTGCCGGGAATCGTCGAGTCGATGGGCGATCTCGACGCGATCGAGGGATTGCGGGACGGCTGGCCGTTCACCGGACGCACCGCGCCCACGATCGAGGAAGCCGTGGAGATCAGGACCGAACTGGAACGACTGGAGAATCTGCTCGAGCAGCTTCGGGACGCGTTGAAGAACGCGAGACCGGCGGTGGTCGACCTGGAAGAACTCCGGGACTTCGTCAACGAAGCCGATCTCTCGGAGTTCAAGCAGGTCCGGGAGCGGGCGGAGGAACTGCTGCGGCAGGCGGCCGAACAGGAGGGATTGATCCAGGACGAGGACGGTTGGCGTCTGGGCCCGGGCGCGATGCGTCGCTACCAGTCGACCCTCCTGGCCTCGGTCTTCGCGTCCATGAAGGGAAGCCGGCACGGACGTCACGATCCGGTCGAGCGTTCCGACGGAACGATCGAACTTCCAGCCACCCGGGACTGGGAATTCGGAGATCCGGCTTCGGCTCTGGACCTCCCCGCCTCGGTACTCAACGCCGTGATTCGGGCTGATGGAGGGCCGCCTCGGCTTCGAGGCGAGGACCTGGTGGTCCACCGAACCCGCTCCACGACCAAGTGCGCCACGGTGGTGATCCTGGACATGTCCGGATCGATGCGATCCGGTGGCCAGTACGTGTCGGCGAAGAAGATGGCCCTCTCGCTGGATGCGCTCCTCCGTCGCGAATATCCCGGTGATCGGCTCCACTTCATCGAGATGTACAGCGTCGCCCGGCCGGTACCCCGCGGGGGCGTGGCGGATCTCCTGCCCAAACCGGTCACCATCCGCGATCCCGTGGTCCGACTTCGGGCCGACATGAGTGATCCGAACATCACTGAAGCCGATCTGCCGCCGCACTTCACCAACATCCAGCATGCCCTGCAGCTCGCGCGACGCCTGCTGGCCTCCGCGGACACCCCCAATCGGCAGGTGATGCTGATCACCGACGGTCTGCCCACCGCCCACTTCGAGGACGATCAGCTCTTCCTCCTCTATCCCCCGGACCCTCGAACCGAGGAGGCGACGATGCGAGAAGCCGCGGCCCTCGCTCGGGAAGGGGCGACCATGAACGTCTTTCTGGTCCCGAGTTGGAGCCAGAACGAAGAGGATCTGCGATTCGGACGACGAATGGCGGAATCGACCGGAGGTCGGGTGGTTTTCACTGCCGGAAACGATCTTGATCGCTTCGTGATCTGGGATTACCTGGACCGTCGGCGGCACATCGTGGGCTGAATCCGGCGGAATCGACATTTCCGATGCCGGTTTTCCCGTCTTTCCGTCGGCAAGCCGTGGACGAAAGTGGCCAGTCGTCGCATACTGTCGTGCTTGATCAGCGGCGACGGATCGCTGCTGACGCTGTCCGCGGATCGGCCCCGAGACCCCGCCCGGTGATCCACCGCCGCGAAAGTCCGGCCTTCGGCATCGTCCTCCGAGACGATCACGGCTGTACTCCCTCTCGATATCTCATCTCCCACACATCCGATCGCCAGCCCGGCGATGCGGACCAGCCTGCTCGTGAAGAATTTTCGCGAGAAGAACCGAGGAGCACCAATGTCCGGTCATCGTCCGAATGCATCGCTCATCCTGGAGGAAGGAAACCCGATGGAGATCGCTGAAAACCAATCTCCCGTGTCCGAGTATTTCGGGCATCTGACATTCACCGGTGACGTGATGATGCGTCGACTGCCGCCGACCACCGCGATGAGCCTCGCCGCGACCATCAACGAGGGGGCGACCCTGGATCCGGCCCTGGCCAACACGGTCGCCGCCGCGATGAAGGATTGGGCGGTCGAACACGGTGCGACCCACTTCTGTCACTGGTTCCATCCGCTGACCGGTTCGACCGCCGAGAAGCATGATGCGTTTATTTCGCTGAACGGGGATGGCGTCGCGCTGGAGAAGTTCAGTGGCAACGCGCTCATCGTCGGCGAGCCGGATGCGAGTTCCTTTCCCTCGGGCGGGATTCGCGACACCTACGAAGCCCGGGGCTACACGGCGTGGGACGCCAACAGCCCGGCCTTCCTCCTGACCACCGGCGATGGGGTCACCACGCTCTGCATTCCCACCGCCTTCGTGAGCTACACGGGCGAGGCGCTCGATACGAAGACGCCGCTCGTCCGATCGATCGAGGCGGTCACCAAGCAGGCAAGGCGGATGATGAGGAATTTCGGGACCTCGGACGCGACGACCCGGGTGGTGAGCACGCTGGGATGCGAGCAGGAGTACTTCCTGGTCGATCGGGAACTCGCGGCGGATCGTCTCGATCTCCAGGTCTGCGGCCGGACCCTCGTGGGCGCAATGCCACCGAAGGGACATCAACTCGACGATCACTACTTCGGCTCCATCCCGTCTCGGGTGCTCGCCTACATGACCGAGGTCGAAAGTCGATTGTTCGAGCTCGGCGTTCCGGTCAAGACTCGCCACAACGAGGTGGCCCCGGGCCAGTACGAGCTGGCTCCGACCTTCGAAACGGCGAACGTTGCGGTCGATCACCAGATGCTCACGATGCACGTCCTCCGGGAAGTGGCCGGGAAATACGGCTTCCAATGCCTGCTCCACGAGAAGCCGTTCGCCGGGATCAACGGTTCCGGGAAACACAACAACTGGTCCCTCTCCACCGACGGCGGGGTGAACCTCCTCGATCCGCAGGACGAGACCCACACCAACATGCAGTTCCTGTTCCTCCTTTGCGCGGTCATCCGTGCGGTGGACCTCCATGCGGAACTGCTTCGGGCGTCGATCGCCTCGGCCGCCAACGACCACCGGCTCGGAGCCAATGAGGCACCCCCGGCCATCATGTCGATCTTCCTCGGCGACATGCTCACCGACATCCTGAATCAGATCGAGGACGGAAAGCCCCGGTCAACCGTCAAGGGTGGCATCCTCGATCTGGGCGCCTGCACACTGCCACTGCTGCCCCGCCATGCCGGAGATCGCAATCGGACCAGCCCTTTCGCGTTCACCGGCAACAAGTTCGAGTTCCGGGCGGTCGGTTCCACCGCCCATCCAGCCTGGCCCAACACGATTCTCAATACGATCGTGGCGGAGAGCCTCGACGTCATGTCGACCGAGCTGGAGAAGAAGGCGGGCAAGAAGCCGACTCCGGCGAAACTTGAATCGACGGTTCGATCCCTGCTGAAGACCGTGGTCAAGAAGCACCGAAAGGTGTGCTTCGACGGAGACGGCTACAGCCAGGAATGGCATGAAGAAGCCGAAAAGCGAGGGCTCGCGAACCTTCAGAGTGCCGCGGAATCGCTCCCGGTGATCGGCCGCCGCGACGTGACCCGTCTGTTTTCGAAGTACGGGGTCATGAGCGCTCGTGAGGTCAAGGCCCGCTCCGAGGTGCTCATGGAGCAGTACTGCACCAACCTGGAGATCGAGGGCCGAACCCTCTCGACCATGGTTCGGACCGAGATCCTGCCGGCGGCGATGCGAGCCCAGGCCGAGTTGGCCGATGCGATCGGGGCCACCCAGGTCGCGGGGGTCGAGTGTCCGGACAGCGAAGAGGCACTGCGGACGCACGTCTCCCTGGTCGCGGAACTCCGCCAGTCGATCAAGGCGGTCGATGTGGCCCTCACGGGAGGCCCCGTCGCTCCGGAGAAGCGAATTCGGTATCTCCGGGACAATCTGGTGGCCGCGATGGAGAGCACTCGCCGCGCCTCCGACCGGCTCGAGCAGGACATGCCCGCTGATTGCTGGCCGATGCCCACGTACGCCGAAATGCTGTTGATCAAGCAGTGATTCGGCCTGCATCTGGCCTGTATTCGGCCTCGATCTGGCCTCGATCTGGGATGGCCAGCCCGAAATCGAATCGCCGTCCGTCGTCTTCGAGGACGACGGACGGCTTTCTTTGTGAGTTCCCCGAGGCACTTCGCTGGCTCCCGTGCGGGCGCACGGGTATCCTCCGACGTTTCCCCGGCTTCGGGGATTTTTCAACCGAGATTTGGATTCCAAGCACACCATGAGCGACTTCTCCTTTGATGGCGGCGACGGCTTCGAGCCCCAGGTGGAGATCACCGAAACGGGCCCTTGTGCCCGATCGCTGAAGATCACCATTCCCACCGCGGTCATCGATGAACGGCTGGAGATGCAGCTTGGCACCCTTGCCAGCGAGGCGTCGCTCCCCGGTTTCCGAAAAGGACGGGTCCCCAGAGCGTTGCTGGAGAAGCGATTCGGAGAGAACGTCCGCGGCGAAACCCGCGGGCAGTTGATCTCCGATGCCTTCCAGAAGGCGATCAGTTCCAACGAGATTCAGATCATCGGCGACCCCGACTTCGGCGATCCCGACTCGATCCCTGGAATCGAATCCGGCAAGGACCTGGTCTTCTCGGTCGACATCGAGATCGTTCCTGATTTCGAACTCCCGGAACTCGACGGCGTCCCCGTCACCAAGCCCATGATGGAAGTGGCGGACGAGATGATCGACGCCGAGGTTCTCCGCAATCAGTACCGATTCGGGACTCCGGCCAGGATCACCGGTCCCTTCGAGGCCCTCGACCGAATGGTCGGTTCGGTTCTGGTGACGGTCGAAGGCAACGACGAGCCGTTCTTCGAGCATGAGAAGGCGGTGGCCGTGGTTCCGGCGGAAGAAGACGAAGGAAAGGGCCAGTTCCTCGGCCTGCTGGTCGAAGACCTCGCGACGCACCTCTCAGGCCGCAATGTCGGTGACGTCATCGAATTCGACACCGTCGGTCCGGAATCCTTCGAGCGTGAGGAGATTCGAGGCAAGAAGGTCTCGGTTCGATTCGAAGTCACCGACGCGGAACGGGTCACCCCGCTGGAGATCGCCGAACTGGTCGAGCGATTCGGCCTCGACGAGGAGAGTGGCCTGCGAGAGCAGATCCGGCTCGCCCTCGAGAACCGTCGAGACTCGGAACAGCGTTCCGCGGAACGCGAGCAGGTCTACGAGTGGCTCCTGGACACCATCTCCTTCGAGGTGCCGCCCAAGGTCAGCGAGGCACAGGCCGCGAACATGGTCGAGCAACAGCGGATGGAGCTGCTCGGACGTGGTCTCGACGAGGACCAGGTCGAACTCAAACTGGCCGAGCAACGAGCCGAGAGCGAACGTTTCTCTCGTGACCGACTGCGACTCATGTTCATCATGGCCAAGGTGGCCCGTCACTTCGAAGTCGAGGTCGGCGAGGCCGAGATCAACGGCCGGATCGCCGAGATCGCGAACGCCCAGCGAGTTCGTCCCGAAGAAGTTCGCAGCGAACTGACCAAGAACGGTCGTATCCGGGAAGTGGCGATGTCCATCCAGCAGGCCAAGGCCGCCGACCGCATCGTGGACACCGCGAAGGTGACGGAAATGCCGGCGGACGACTGGAATGTCCTGGTCGAGGAGCGTGTGGCTGATCGCAAGAAGAAAGCCGCCACGGGATCGTGACCGCACCAATCTTGGCTCCGACCTTCATTCCCGGCCCGATGGAGGCATGGTTGATGCCCCCCGTGATGATCCCGATGCTCGGAAGCACCCTCCTGACGGATGTGCTTCCCTGGGCCGGATTGCTGGCCATCATCACCCTCGTCGGGGGTGGAATCGCGGTCTTCGTCCGACGGAACATCTTCGTGGGCTCCGAACCGACCGTCGGTTTCACACTCGAGGATCTCCGGGAAATGCGGGCGAGGGGAGAGATCACCGACGAGGAATTCGAGCTTTCACGGGCCCGGATGACTCAGGCCTTCCGGGAATCCGGCTCGGCGGATGACCCCCTGAAGGGTTCGGTTTCCGCTCACCGCATCCCAGGAGTGAAACCGCCCCCCCGTCGATCTTCCCAAGGACCGAAAAGTCCTCCATCCGACGGATCCGCTTCGGACCCCGAAAAGGGCTGAAGCCCGGCCCTTCCGGCCCCGATACAATCGTCAGGTCCGCTCGTCGTGAGCCGCGGACCGACTCCCTCGGCCTTCCTAATCACTCGGGAAACCGCATGCACCGTAGTCCTGAACCCGCCCCCTTGGGCACCCCCACTCCTTCCTCCGATCTTCCTTCGGCGATACAGCCCGTCGGGATGTCCGGAAGACCTCCTCAAGGATCCGGAGACAGCCGGAGTGGCGACGGTCGCGGACCCAGCGGGCCGACCGGACCCGGTTCCGGTGGCGCCGGTGGTTCCGGCGGCGCCGGTGGTTCCGGCGGCGCGGGTGGTGACGGCGGGTTCCGAGGTCGCAAGATCACCACCTGTTCGTTCTGCGGCAAGACCTCACGCGAGGTCGGACCCATGGTCGAGGGACCAGGCGACGTCTACATCTGCACCAATTGCACCGACCTCTGCCAGAACATCTTCCGGCAGGAGCGACGCCGAGTTGATCGCGGCCGTCCGCTGTTCAGCTCCATTCCGACTCCGAGGCAGTTGCGAGAGTTCCTCGATCAGTACGTGATCGGCCAGGATCGGGCCAAGAGGTCGCTCGCGGTCGCGGTGCACACCCATTACAAGCGACTGATGCATGCGGAGGTCGAGGAGTCGGAAGTCGAGCTCGACAAGTCCAACGTCCTGCTCATCGGACACACCGGCACTGGCAAGACCCTGCTCGCACGAACGCTCGCGAGGATCCTGAACGTCCCCTTCGCGATCGGTGACGCGACCACGCTCACCGAAGCCGGCTACGTCGGCGAAGACGTCGAGAATCTCCTCCTGAAGCTTCTTCAGGCCGCTGATTACGATCTCGAAACCGCCCAGCGCGGCATCATCTACATCGACGAGATCGACAAGATCGGCAAGACCAGCAGCAACGTCTCGATCACCCGCGACGTTTCGGGCGAGGGCGTGCAGCAGTCGCTCCTGAAGATGCTCGAAGGCACCGTGGCGAACGTGCCGCCTCAGGGCGGGCGCAAGCACCCCGAACAGCAGTACATCCAGCTCGACACCTCGCACGTGCTCTTCGTCTGCGGCGGTTCCTTCGTCGGACTCGAAGACATCATTCGCAAACGACTGGGCGCCAGCCGTATCGGATTCGCCGGCGGTGGCACCACTCGGGTCGGCGAAGGCGATCCGGTCCTCACCAGCGTGGTTCCGGAGGACATTCTTGAATTCGGGCTCATTCCCGAACTCGTCGGTCGACTCCCGATCGTCTGTCCGCTCGAGCCTCTGGACCGATCCGCGATGGTACAGATCCTCACCGAGCCGAAGAACGCCATCGTGAAGCAGTACCAGCACCTCTTCTCGCTGGAGAATGCGGAACTCGATTTCACCTCGGGAGCCCTCGACCTCATCGCCGAACGAGCGATGAAACGGGACACCGGCGCTCGGGCACTTCGAGCGGTGATGGATGAATTGATGGTCGATCTGCTCTACGACCTGCCGGATCAGTCCAACGAGGGCGTCACCTACATCCTGGACGAGGAGGCGGTCGAAAATGGGCCGTCCCTTGAAGGCATGGCTCGCCGGAGCAAGGAGTCCGCGTGACCCCGAATCGCCGGGCGGCCCATTCGGCCCTCCTCGCGGAACTCGACGATTCCTCCTCGGGTCGGATGCTCGATCCCCTCGAATACTTCGTGGAGACCGCGTGGCGTCATCTGGCACCGACCGGCGTGAGTTGGCTGGGGTTCTATCGCTGGGATCCGGCAGCGGATTCCCTCGTCCTGGCCGCTCGTCGGGACCGCCCGGCCTGTTCGCCGATCGGACTCCATGGAGTCTGCGGTCAGTCGCTCACGCTGGGGCGAACCCGGATCGTGGCCGATGTCGGGGAGCTCGGGTCCGATTATGTCGCCTGTGATGCTCGGGATCGCTCGGAAATCGTGATCCCGGCGGTTTGGGGGACTCCAGGGGCTCACCCCGCGAACCTGGTTCTTGATCTGGACAGTTTCGAGCCTGCCGGCTTCGATGACGACGACGACCGGGCCCTTCGAGAGGCCCTTGCGCGGGCCCGAATCACACCCGTCGCCCAGGGTTCGGCCTGCCACGGTCCGCTTCTTCCGCAATGATTTCGATGAACCACCGCGGATCCGGAGGGTAAAGGCCTTGCCGATCGCAGGCCATCCCCTATACTGCTCGGCTCACTTCAGGAGTCCGTCCATGCCCCGTCGATGCCATTTCCTTGGAACCGGTACCCGTTCAGGTCACAAGAAGACCTATCGTGGTCGAGCGAAGTATCTCGGCGGCGTCGGTATCAAGATCACTTCGGTGACCAAGAGAACCTTCAAGCCCAACCTCCAGAAGGTTCGTTGCATGATCGACGGCGCACCCCGCAAGGTGTACGCCTCGACCAAGGCCATTCGCATGGGCCTGGTGGTGAAGCCGGCAAAGCGGAAGTACACATACACCCGCGATCAGAAAGCCGCCGCCGAGGCCTGATTGTTGTTCGTCCAAAGGGCCGACCCGATGTGCCCGTTTGAAACCCCTTGAACGGGTTTTCGGACGGATGTCGGTCGCTTTTTTCCGGATCATCCGATTTTTCGGCTTGATTCGTGACTTCAGGGCGGTATCCTTCGTCGTAATCTGGCAGCACCTCCGATCTGGCTCCTCTGTGGGCGGATCGTCAACCTCCCGCCGCCGATGACAACGCCACGGCCCCCCGGCCACGACCTCGTCCCAACTCTGAGCCGGACAGGTCGGCCGAACCGAGGCGTCCCGCAGTTCCGACATCCCGCATCGCGGAGATTCCCGGCGTATCGCCAGGATTTCAAGATCGATCCATTTTTCACGAGATGGTGCGGTTCATTTGTAGCGGTCGGCATCGGTCTTCCAACCGAGCGATCCGTTTCAAGTCGTGATTTCAGTCGTCCAGTTTCTCTTCCGTGTCCTCCAGCGAACCCCCTCCCCCCGTGACCGGCTCCTTCTCGAATGATCGCGATCGTGTTCTCGAAGCCACCGATCTGGTGGCGGTGGTCGGAGAGCAGATCCGCCTGGAGCCCAAGGGAACCGAATACGTCGGAGTCTGCCCTTTCCACGACGACAGTCGACCGTCGATGTGCGTGGTGCCGCAGAAGGGCTTCTATCACTGCTTCGCCTGTGGAGCCCACGGGAATGCGATCGACTTCCTCATCAACTACCACCGGATCGAATTCCGGGAGGCGTTGGAGAATCTGGCCACCCGGGCGGGGATCGAACTGACTCGGGGACCGCGCCGTGACGAGGGTGAAGTGACGCGTCGCACCCAGGTGTTGCGGGCGAACAAGCTCGCGGCCGGTTTCTTCTCACGGATGCTGGCCGGTGATCAGGGGAATGCCGGACGACGGATCCTGGAGGAACGAGGCATCACGCCGGAACTGGCCGAGACCTTCGGGCTGGGCGTGGCTCCCGACGCGTGGTCGACGCTCGCCGACAAGGTCGCCGCGGCCGCGGAGTCGGCCCGTGAAGTCGAGGGTGAAACGGTTCCCCCGAGCGAGATGTTCGAAGCGGCCGGCCTGCTCCGAACATCCTCCCGTGGAACGCTGATCGATAATTTTCGCAATCGCATCATCTTCCCGATCCGGGATGAACTCGGTCGGCCGATCGCGTTCGGAGCGAGGAAGATCGATCCCGAGGACGAACCGAAATATCTGAACAGTCCGGAATCCGAGATCTTCCACAAGGGGAAGACGCTCTACGGACTCGACCTGGCCAGCCGGAGCATCGCCCGTTCCCGCACCGCCATCGTGTGCGAGGGATACACCGACGTCATCGCACTTCATGGGTACGGTTTCACCAATGCGGTCGCCACCCTCGGGACCGCACTCACCCGCGAACACGCGGACCGTCTGTCCCGCTTCTGCGACACGGTCATCCTTCTCTTCGATGGTGACACCGCGGGTCGCCGAGCGGCGGATCGAGCGGTCGAGGTCTTCTTCGCCTCCGAGGTGGACATCCGGCTCTGCAGCCTGCCCGACGGACTCGATCCCGACGGCATTCTTCGGAGCGAGGGAGGACCGGAACGCTTTCAGAAGGCGATCGACGACTCCAGCGACGCCCTGGTCGCCCTGGTCGCCGACTTTCGAGACCGGCTTCGAGACGCGGGCGGCGTGACCGCCCGCCAGCGAATCGTCGACGAAGCCCTGCGGCGACTCGAAGGTCTCGGGTTCGACGGCCTCGCCGGGGTTCGTCGGACCTTCGTCCTGGATCACCTCGCGGGCGTCCTTGGCGTTCCGGTCGGCATGCTCGACCGGAACGGACCGGGGAACGCCCGCGTTCCGTACCCGTCCGCCACGGTCGAGCCCGTCCCGCAGGCGGCCCTGGACCCGGCGGAACCCATCATCCGGGCGAACGCGCGTCGCCGCCGGGCCGAAGAGGCGCTCCTTCGGCTGGTCCTGGCCGAACCGACGTTTGCAGAGACGGTCGTGGATCTCGGCGAAGACTCCAGCACTCCGCTCGACCGCTTCGCGGAGATCCAGTTTGAAGATCCACCCTGTCGCCTCGCCTGGCGGATGCTCGCCGAAGGCGCCGCCGCGGGAGCCGTTCCCGATGGCAGTGACATCGTGGCGGCGATCGATGACGTGGGTCTCTCTCGAATCGTCGCCGGCTGTTTCGCCGAGGGTTATCGCGAACTTCGCGAAGCCGATGCCGCGGACGATGGCGATCCGATCGAACTGCTGGGACGGGCCTGCCTGGATCTCGCCGCTGCAATCGATCGGGACATCGTGCTGGCGGATCGCGCCGATCTCGCGTCGAGACCGATGAAGTCCGCCGAAGACGCCGCGGCGGCGCTGGAACGACTGCGTGCCGGTGGAAGCGATCCCGCGGCGATCCGCCGCCGCCGAGCCGGCCGGACCGGGGGATACCTGGGTGACAGCCCGTCTCCCGACGAACCTCCGATGAACTTCCCCGACGAGGCGCCTCCGCCTCCGTCGGATCACGACTCAGATCCCTCCTTCGATCACGGTTCCGCCTGATCGATCCTTCGTTTGCCGACATCCCTCTTCGGGTGTCGATCCTGGAGCTCCTCCGTGCTTCCTCTTCCACTTGATCCGCATCCCGTTCTGAAACACCTCGTGAAGACCGGCCGCGACCGCGGCTGGATCTGTTACGAGGAGATCAACACCTGCCTTCCCGACTGCTACGTCGATCCCGATGCGATCGACGCGTTCATGATGGTGGTCCGTCTGGATGGCATCGAACTCATCGACGAGATCGAACGCCGGCGACGAGGTCTCAAGCAGATGCCGGCCGATCTGCAGACCGATCTCAAGTTCCAGCGGGACAACGAGCGGAAGGCCGCTCGGACCCCGAAGGTCCAGATGATCGACGACGTGGGCGAAGGCACGCCCGAACGAAATCCCTTCGATGATGGAGAGGATCTCGGAGAGACCGCCTCCAGCACCACCACCACGACCACCACCACCGAAGGTGAACCGGAACTGCTCGACGACGCCGAGACCCAGGCCGCGGTGGAACAGGCGATCGCGGAACAGGGGTCCAAGAGGATCGACGATCCGATCCGGATGTACCTGACCCAGATGGGCACCATTCCGCTGCTCACCCGGGAGCAGGAGATCCGGTTGGCGAAGAAGATCGAGACGACCCGGATGTTCTTCCGTCGCATGACCCTGGAAAGCGACTACGCGGCGCGTCAGGCGATCGACGTGCTCCAGCAGGTGCACGACGGCCAGCTTCCCTTCGACCGGACGATGCGGATCTCCACCGCGGAAGACAACGCCAAGGAGAAGGTCGCGCTTCGGATCCCCTACAACAGCGCGACCGTTCGACGGCTTCTCGAACTCAATGAGGCCGGCTGGGAACGGCTTGAGGACGGATCCTGCAGCGACAGTCGCCGCAAGGCGATCCGGGCCGAGATGGAAGAGCGTCGGCGACGGATCGGGACCCTGCTCGAGGAATGCTGTCTTCGAACCGGTCGCATCCAGCCGCTGATGAGAAAGCTGCAGGCGGTCAACAAGAAGATGAAGGATCTGCAGAAGCGGATCGAGAAGGCCGAGAAGCATCCCGAACGGTACGACCCCGAAGACGTGTTCGTGATGAAGGAGGAACGCGAGGGACTGCGAAACCTCGTCCTCGAACAGCCGGAAGAGGTGGCTGAACGCGTTCGGGAGATCGAGAAGGTCTTCGAGGAGTACGAGCAGGCCAAGCGCGACCTTTCGGGTGGCAACCTGCGATTGGTGGTCTCGATCGCCAAGAAGTATCGCAATCGCGGCCTCCCCTTCCTCGACATCATCCAGGAAGGGAACACCGGGCTGATGCGAGCGGTCGACAAGTACGAGTACAAGCGTGGGTACAAGTTCTCAACCTACGCGACGTGGTGGATCCGACAGGCCATCACCCGGGCCATCGCCGACCATGCTCGAACCATCCGCGTCCCGGTCCACATGATCGAGACGATGTCTAAGCTTCGAAACATTCAGAAGACCCTGCTTCAGGACCTCGGTCGCGAGCCGACGGTCGAGGAGATCGCGGTCAAGGCCAAGATGCCGATCGAGGAGACCCGCCGGGTCATGAAGATCTCGAGGCATCCGATCAGTCTTGATCGTCCGGTGGGCGAGAGCGAGGACTCGCACTTCGGAGACTTCATCGAGGACGAGCGACAGGAATCCCCCTCGGACTCCGCGACCAGCGACATGCTCAAGCAGCGGATCAACGACGTGCTCCGAACGCTCACCTATCGAGAACGGGAGATCCTGAAGCTCCGGTACGGCATCGGGGACGGATACACCTACACCCTCGAAGAGGTCGGTCGCATCTTCAAGGTCACCCGGGAACGGGTGCGTCAGGTCGAGAGCAAGGCGATCCGGAAGCTGCAGCATCCGATCCGTCGACAACGACTCGCCAACTTCCTCAATGGCGACGAGTGAACCGCGGATCATCGAGGTACTTCGAAACAGGCCGGTCGTTCCTCACGGAACGGCCGGCTTTTTCTTCGGTCGACCAGTGGTTGATCGGCGGTTCAATCGGCCTCGGACACGGTGATGGTTTCGAGGTATTCCGCCAGACCCCATCGCCCGCCTTCCCGGCCGAATCCGGAATGCCCGATCCCCCCGAACGGCACCGCCGCCACCGCGGGGATCGCATCGTTGACCCCGATGATGCCGGCGTTCAGTTCCCGACCGAGCCGATCGATCCGCGATCGATCGGTGGTGACCGCGTAGGCCGCAAGTCCATGCTTCGAGTCGTTCGCCAGCCGGATGGCCTCGTCGTCGTCCGCGAAGGCCCGAACCGGGCAGACCGGGCCGAAGGTCTCCTCCGTCCAGCAACGCATCTCGCGGCTGATGGAAGTGAGGACCGTGGGCTCGGGAAAACGATCGGTGAAACCTTCGACCACTCTTCGTCCACCGCCACAGACCAGGTCCGCGCCGCGATCGACGGCGTCCCGCACGTGCGACTCCACCTTCCGGAGTCCGGCGTCGTCGATCAGCGGCCCGAGATCGACCCCCTCCCGGTCGCCCGGGCCGGACGTCAGGGCGGTCGCGGCGGCCGCCAGCCGTTCGACGAAGTCATCGTGTCGGTTCCGATGCACGAGGAATCGATTCGGACAGACGCAGGTCTGTCCGCCATTCCGGAACTTCGCGGTGAGGGCCATCGAGACCGCCCGGTCGAGGTCCGCGTCTTCGAAGACCAGGAACGGCGCATGACCGCCGAGTTCGAGCGAGAGCCGGACCAGTTCCTCCGCGGCCCCTCGCATGAGGATCCGCCCGACTTCGGTGGAGCCGGTGAAGGAGAGCTTGCGAACCCGCCCGTCCTCCAGGAGCGTGCGGCCGATGGGTTCGGGATGTCCGGTGACCAGATTGATCACGCCGGGCGGAATTCCCGCCTCTCGGGCCAGTTCCACGAACGCGATCGCGCTCAGCGGGGTCTGTTCCGCGGGTTTGATGATCTGGGTGCAGCCGACGGCGAGGGCCGAGGCGCTCTTCTTCGCCAGCATCGCCAGCGGGAAGTTCCACGGAGTGATCGCGGCCGTGACCCCCACTGGCCGTTGGTGGACCGTGACCGACCTTGCCGGCACCCGAGGGAAATCCGGCGAGAGCGCCGTCGCCGCATCCGCGGCCACCGGGAGGAAGGACGCCGCGTACGACACTTCCGCTTGGGATTCCGCCAGCGGCTTCCCCTGTTCAAGGGTGATCAGATGGGCGAGCTGATCCCGTCGCTCGTCCAGGAGAACCGCGAGCCTTCGGAGGATCGATGCCCGCGTCCCCGCCGAGGTCCCGGCCCAACCCTCCAACGCCCGTTCCGCGGCGTCGATCGCCTCGATGGTTTCTCCGACCCCGACGTCGGGGACCACGGCGACGACGTGGTCCCGAGCCGGGTCGCGGACCTCGAGCCCTCGGCCGGGAGACGGCTCGAGCCAGGTGCCGCCGATGAGATTTCGAGTGTTCATGGATCCTCTCCGGATGCGGGACCGAAGGTTACCGGGATGGGAAGCGGTACACTTCACCCAACCAGATCGGAGAGACTCGCATGGCCAAAGCCGTCGCAGACCCCGTTGAGATCCGTCGCTTCGCCCATGATCTCAAGCGGTTCAACACCGAAATCCAGGGGCAGATGCAATCCATGCAGGCCCGCATGGGTTCCCTCGCCCAGACCTGGCGGGATCAGGAGCAGGCGAAGTTCGAAGAGGAGTTCGATGCCACCATGAAGACGCTTCAGCGATTCATGAAGGGGTCGGAAGTCCATATCCCGTTCCTGCTTCGCAAGGCGCAGCGGATCGAGGACTACCTGCAGCAACGCTGAGCCCCGGAACCACCCGACTTCCATGAGCAGTGAACACGCCGATGTCAGATCGATCGAAGGAATCGATCGCTTCCGCGCCACCCTTGCGGGATTCGTGGACGCCGGGCGGGCGGCCCTGCTGGAAGGCGAGTCGGACCTGGATCGCATGATTCTCTGGTTGGATCGCGATCGCCTCACCCACTGGAAGTCGCAGATCCGCCGTCGCCAGGAGATGGTCACCCGGGCGAAGAGCGAGGTGTACCGAAAGCAGACCCAGTCGTCGGCCAAGGGTGGTCGAGCGGGCGACGCCGACGAGCGGCGAAACCTTCGAAGGGCCGAGGAACGACTGGAACAGGCTCGAAGTCGGATGGCGGCCACCAAGTCCTGGATCCGGCAACTCGAGCGGGAGCGAACGCTCTTCAAGGCCTCGGTCTCCCCCTTCGCCAACACCGTCGACCATGATCTGCCTCACGCGATCGGACTCCTTCGTCGCATGAGCGAGAATCTGGAGGCCTACGTGTCGATGCCCTCTCCGGACCTCGCCCGACTCCTGGCTCCCCCGACGGACGAAGGCCCCTCCAACCGGCGTTCGGGGACCAGCGTCACCCCCGAGAAGGTCGACGACGTGGAACCGACGGATTCCAAGCCGGAACCGGAAGAAAAGGATGGTGGCCCATGGGAATGACTTCCGCCCGACTGCGGATTCACGGGGAGTACCGCGATCTCATGATCGCCTGGAGCCGAACCACCGAGCGTTGGAGGGATCCCGTGTCCCGGGCGTTCGCGGTTCGTCGCCTGGAAACCATCGAACCGAGGATCCGGGCCACGGTGAGCGCGATGGAGAAAGTGGAATCGATGATGATCCAGGCCCGACGCGATTGCGGAGACGACTGACCCATGTCCCAGGCCGGTACCAACACCACGGACGATTCGATTCCGGACCTCCTGGGGGAGATCGGGGGACTGCGTCGAGAACTCGACGCTCTCGCGATCGAAACCACGACCCGAAGCACGGAGGAGACCCACCGGCTCGAGACGGAGCAGGCCGAGGAGTCACGTCTTCACGATCGCCGCCGAGCAGAGATCCAGGTCGAGGTGGACGGGGTGATCGTCGAGGCGGAGACCCGACTCAAGGCCACCATCACGGCGGCCGAGGAGGCCAGAGTGTCTCGACGCGCGGAGCTCGAAGGCGAGGCCGATGCCATGCGAGTCCGGATTCGCCGCAAGGTGATCTCGAATCAGGAAGCGGCGGCCACCGCCCTGGAAGAGGCGGTCTGGCTGGCGGAATCGGTCTTCGAAGCCAGTGAAGGTCGACCGCGAGAGACGTTCGAGAAGCTCCGGACCGAACTGGGTATCGGGTTGGATGATCTCGAGGAACTCGAGAAGAAGATGCGGATCGAGATCCGCCGGTATCGACAACCGAGACCGCGCCCTCTCGAACTCGATAAAAAGTCGAGAAGCGAGGTCGAACTCGCCCCGCTGCCGGTGTTGCGGCAGGCGGTCATCGACGCCAGGGATGCCGCGGAACGATTTCGAAAGCTTCGCCTGCCCCGGTTCTTCCGCGGACCGATTCTCGTCCTCCCCGCCGCCGCGTTCGCCGGTCTCGGCCTGATCGGAGCCCAGGTCTTCGCGGACACCGAGCCTCGGACCCTGGGGATCGCGGCGGGCATCGGCCTGCTCGTCTTTCTCGCGGTGTTCTCTCCGCTCTACGTCGTGGCCCGGCGCGAAGTGGTGGCCGCGTGGCGACCGTTCGACGAGGCCGCCGCGAGGATTCGAGCGGCCGCCACCCTGGCGGAGGACGCCGCCTCGGTCGCGCGGATGGAAGGCGAACGCACGCTTCTGCGCACCCGCGACGAGGAACTCGAGCAGGCTCGACATCGATACGAACCGGTCGGGGACCTGGCCCGGGAGAAGGCGCGAGTTCGGCTCGAGGAGATCGATCGCCGCGTGCCGTTGAACCTCGCCCGGGTCGATCAGACTCGCGACGAGGCGGTGGCGTCCGCCGAAGCGGAGAACCGTCGGATTCACGAAGCGGCGAAAGAGAAAGGTCGGCTCGAGACGAACGCGGAAGCGACGCGACACGCCCAGGCATCGGCCCGAATCCTGGCGGAGGCGGCGGAACGCTGGCAGACGCTCGAGAACGCATGGCTGACCGGGGTCCGGGACGGAAGCCGGAACCTGGGGGCTCGCCAGGACGCGATGTCGAATTCCTTTCCACCGTTCACCGACCCCTGGTGGTCGAACTGGACGCCGGCGACCGAAGCCCCGCCCGCGATTCGTCTTGGAGGACTCCGATTCGACCGGAATTCGATCGCCGGAGGGCTCCCGACGGATCCCCGACTCGAAACCGAAGTGCCCGAGGTCCTGGATCTTCCCGCGACCATCTCCTTTCCCGGTCGAGCGAGCCTTCAGATCGACGTGGATCCGATCCACCGGGAGCGGGGACTGGATCTGCTCCGGGCGACGATGCTTCGGATCCTCGCCACCGTGCCCCCGGGCAAGGCTCGTTTCACCATTCTGGATCCGGTGGGACTGGGTCAGAATTTCGCCGGGTTCATGCACCTCGAAGATGAACTGCCCGGGCTCGTGGGCGATCGCATCTGGACGGAGCCGCGGCAGGTCGAAAAGAAACTCGTGGACATCACCGAACACATGGAGACGGTGATCCAGAAGTACCTGCGGAACGAATTTCCGTCGATCGATGCCTACAACGAGGCGGCGGGTGAGATCGCAGAGCCCTATCGATTCCTGGTGATCGCCGATTTTCCCGCCAACTTCAACGAGGAGTCCGCTCGCCGCCTCGCGAGCATCCTGCAGAGCGGACCTCGATGCGGGGTGTTCACCCTGGTCCTGCGGGATCGTCGCCTCGAACTCCCGGAGAAGTTCGATCTCGCAGACATCGATGGTCATGCGGTCTCGATCCGCAGTGCCGAGGGACGAATCGCGTTCGATGCCGAAGGACTTGGCGATCTCCGTTTCGAACCGGATCCCGGTCCGTCCGACGATCTGCTGATCGAGATGTCCCATGCGGTCGGGCGTGCGGCGAGGGAGGCCGGGAAGGTCGAGGTCCCCTTCGAGACCATCGCCCCGAAGGACGANGAGTTCTGGACGCGATCGACCACCNCGAATCTGCACGTGGCCCTGGGACGGGCGGGTGCCACCAGGCTTCAGGAGATCGTGCTCGGAGTCGGAACCGCGCAGCATGCCCTGGTCGCCGGAAAGACCGGCTCGGGCAAGTCGACGCTCCTTCATGCGATCGTCACCAACCTCGCCTGCTGGCATGATCCCGACGAGATCGAGTTTCACCTCGTCGACTTCAAGAAGGGCGTGGAATTCAAGACCTATGCGAGTCATCGACTTCCCCACGCCCGCTCGGTGGCGGTGGAGAGCGATCGCGAGTTCGGCCTTTCGGTGCTGCAGGGACTGGACGAGGATCTTTCCGCCCGCGGTGAACGATTCCGGGCCGCGGGCGTCCAGGATCTCGCGGGATGGCGGAAGAAGCAGCCGGATGATCCGATGCCGCGAATCCTCCTGGTGATCGACGAATTCCAGGAGCTCTTCGTCGACGACGACAAGGTGAGCCAGGACGCCTCTCTGCTGCTGGATCGACTGGTGCGACAGGGACGGGCGTTCGGCATGCACGTGCTGCTCGGCTCCCAGACCCTTGGTGGCGCCTATTCCCTCAATCGTTCGACCATGGGGCAGATGGGCGTGCGGATCGCGCTGGCGTGCAACGAGCAGGATTCGATGCTGATCCTCTCGGACGACAACGTCGCCGCTCGACTTCTCTCCCGGCCGGGCGAGGCCATCTACAACGATCAGGGCGGATTGCTCGAAGGAAACAGTCCTTTTCAGGTCTGCTGGCTGCCGGACGAGACGCGGGAGCGGTATCTCGCCCGGGTCGCCACACTGGCCGAAGAACGAGGGATCACCCGAAAGCCCTGCGTGGTGTTCGAGGGCAACGCTCCCGCAGCCCTTTCGGAGAATCAGCCGCTGAGACGGATGATCGAGAGTCGCCCCGGAACCAGACCGGTCACGGTCCCGCTCTGGCTCGGAGACGCGGTCGCGATCAAGGATCCGACCTCCGCGGTGTTGCGCCGCCAGGCGGGGTCCAATCTCGTGGTGGTCGGGCAGCAGGATGAACCGGCTCTGGCGTTGACCACCGCCGCCATTCTCGCGGCGTGTGCCGGACACCGGGTCGATGATCTGCGGATGGTGGTCCTGGACGGGACCACCGCCGACGATCCCAACGCGGGACATCTGGACGTGGTCGCCGGACACCTTCCGCACCGGATCGAACGTCCGGAATTCCGCGGGGTCGGCGACGCGATCACCGAACTGGGGGTCGAACTGGCCCGACGGATCGAATCCGGAACGACCGACGATCCCGTGATCTTCCTCGTCATCCACGGGTTGCAGCGTTTCAGGGTTCTTCGCAAGGCCGAGGATGATTTCGGATTCTCGACCGACGATGCGCCTCCCACCCCGGATCGGATCTTCGGAGAGTTGCTGCGAGAGGGACCCGAGCATGGAATCTTCACCATGGCCTGGGCCGATACCGTCTCGACCCTCGAACGCTGCGTTGATCGGCAATCCATGCGATCCTTCGACCAGAAGGCGATGTTCCAGGTGGGTGCCACCGACTCCAGCACCTTGATCGATTCTCCCGCCGCCTCGATGCTCGGTCCCAACCGCGGACTGCTCTACAGCGAGGAACGCGGCACGGTGGAGAAGTTCCGCCCGTGGGCCCTGCCCAGCGAGGCGTACCTGGTCGCGGCCGGACGCGCTCTGGAGCGCCGTGAAAACGAGTGATGCGGATCAGCCGGCGATGTCACGCCAGGCCGACTTGAGGGCCGCCGGCGAGATCCGCACCGGGGTGCCGAGTTCCTGGGCGAAGAGGTGGACCCGATACTCCTCGAGCAGCCATCCGAANGCGTCCACGCGGGGGTCGATCCGGCCGATCTCCGTCAATCGGCTCCGTTGAGCGGCGAGAAGTCGCCGCCAACCTTCGAACTCCTCGCGTCGCACCTGATCTCGCTGGAATCCGCTCCCCCGGAGGCGATCCAGTCGGCGTCGGGATGCCTCGAGATACCGGGGCAGCTGGGAGAGTCTGGTCGGCGAGATCATTCCCGCGAAACCCGCGGGAACCAGGTGCTCGACGTGACGACGTTCATCCCGACGAACCGGCTCCCAGATCGCGGGGCCGGGTTGATCGATCTCCTCCAGAAGCGTCTGACGGGATCGGAGGATCGGTTCCACCAGGTCACAGGCCCGCTCCAACGCCGGCCAGAGATCTCGCCGAACCCGGTCGTCGAATTCCAGGAACGCTTCGCGATCGCGAACCCCCGCGAGCCCTCCGCCGGTGTCCAGGTCGTCGGACACCGCGACCCCGACCGCAAGGTCGCCGAGATCTCGAACGAAGTCGGCGGAGGAGCCGAGGGGCGAGGCGAGGAGCTGCAGATCGTCGAGGCCGGGAAGATGTTCAAGGTGGTGTCGGAGCGCGTCATCGACGCCGAGGCACAGCAGTCGACGAACTCCCCGGCGATGCAGTTCGATCGCGGTCGTTCGATCGTCGGTCACTCGCACCCTGACGTCACGGCCTTCGTCCGCGATCGCGGGAAACGCGGGGAGTCGTCCTCCTCCTCGATGAATTCGAACCTCTGCCGGAAGCGGCCCGAAGTCCCACTCCCGACGCCCTCGAATGGCGGCGAGATGCGACGCCTCGTCATCCCCCTCCTCGACGGAGATCTCCACCGAGGCTTCGAACGCCGCGCGAGCCCGATCCCGATGACTGGCGAGCAGATCTTCGAATCGTCGGGTCGTGGAGAGCGTGCCGCCTTCGGCGTCCATGAGCTCGAAGCGCATGAAGTGATGTGGTTCCAGCATCTCCAGTCGGAAGTCCGAGGGCGTGATCTCCGACCCTCCGATGGTGGAGAGGTAGCCGGCAAGGGCTCGAAGGAGCGGGGTCTCACCGAATCGGAGATGCTCGGCGGCACCGGACGCGGTCTCCGCGATCGGCATGAAACGAGTCCGCATTCTTCGGGGCAGGCTTCGGATCAGGGTCTCGATCTTGTCATGAAGCAGCCCGGGTACCAGCCAGTCGAATCGTCGAGGATCCAGCCGTCCCAGAAGTTCCAGGGGAATCATCGCCGTGACCCCGTCCGCGGGATGTCCCGGTTCATGTCGATATCGCAGAGGTACCTCGACGCCCGCGACCTCGATTCGATCGGGATACGCCGCGGCGTCCGGTCGCGTGCGATCGGGGTCCAGAAGATCCCCGTCCTTCATCCTCAGAACCTGCGGATCCCGACGTTCCGCCTGTCGACGCCAGGCTTCGAACGCAGGAACGTTGTGGATCTCATCCGGAAGTCGGGCGTCGTAGAAACGAAACTGGCGATCCTCGTCTCCGACCAGATCGATCTCCCGACCACGATCCGACAGGGACTCGAGTCGCTCCCGGGTGATGCGGTTCGCCGCGAGAAACCCCGGCTCGCCCTCGAGCCTCGCCGCCACCAACGCTTCGTTGATGAACACCTGGCGGGCGGCCGCGGCATCGATCGGGGCGTAGGGGACGCGACGTCGTTCGGTGGTGTCGATGTCTCCGCAGGTGACCCGCTCGTAGGCGGACACGAATCCGGTCTCCGGGACGAAATGCGGTTCGAAGTGGGTACGTCGAACCAGGTGGGGCGCGACCTTCTCGATCCAGTCTCCGCGGATTCGGGCGCAGGTGCGTCCCCAGCGACGACTGGTCTCGACGATCTCCGCCGCGACGATCCAAGGGGCCTCCTGTCGCCGCAGGACACTGCCCGGAAAGAGTTCGAAGGTTCCTCCGTTGATTCCGTGATACTCGCCCCGCTCTCCGCGTTTTCCGACATGGGAGACCAGCCCCGAGAGGATCGCACGATGGATCGCTCCACCGGGAGGATCGTCCCGGACTTCGGGGATCCGGGGCGGACTCTTCCTTCTTCCCCGGCGGTTCTCGCCCTCGTCAGACCCCCGTCGGCCGAGCAGTTCGCGGGCGAGGACGGACAACTGATCATGCACGTCCTGCCACTCCCGCATTCGCAGGAACGACAGATCGTGACGACGGCACCAGGTCCGAAGGGCGGATGATCCCTTCTCCGAACGCGCGTCCCGCCAGGCCCGCCACAAGCGGACGAAACCGAGAAAATCGCTGGATGGATCGCGGAAGATGGCATGACCGAGAGACCCTCGCCGTTCATTGCCCAATCGAGGATCCGGAACCGTGAGGGCCGCGGCCACGGTCAGGATCTCCCCCAGGCAACCCTCGTCGATCGATGCCAGGACCATTCGTCCGATTCGTGGATCGACCGGAAGGGCCGCGAGGTCTCGTCCCACGCCGGTGAGAGTCCGGTCTCGACCCACCGCGCCCAGTTCGTGGAGGGTTTCGAAACCGTCGCGAATGAGTTTCGCGGACGGGAGTTCGACGAACGGGAAGGCTTCGGGCTCGCCCAGGCCCAGATCGGCCATCCGAAGAATCACGCTCGCGAGGTTGGAGCGCAGGATCTCCGGGGCGGTGAACTCCGGTCGCTTCTCGAAGGATTCCTCGTCGCAGAGTCGAATGCAGACTCCGGGAGCGATCCGGCCGCACCGTCCGGATCGTTGCGCGGCGGAGGCGCGGGAGATCGGTTCGATCGGAAGCCGTTGCACCCGTCGACGAGGCGAGTATCGAGCGATCCTCGCGAGTCCGGAATCGATGACGCCGCGAATCCTCGGCACGGTGAGTGAGGTCTCGGCGACGTTGGTCGCGAGCACGATCCGACGTCGCGGCCCCGGCTTGAAGACCCGATCCTGTTGATCGTTGGAAAGCCGGGCATAGAGCGGAAGAGTCTCGGTCTCGTCGAAACCCTCGGCATCGATCGCCGCGGTGACATCCCGAATCTCACGTTCGCCCGGAAGAAACACCAGGATGTCGGGACGCCCCGAAGGTTCGGGAACCATCATGCCCGCATCGTCGATCTCTCGAATGCCCTCGAGAATCCCTTCAATCATCGCATCATCCGGGTCCGCATGATCGGTCCCCGGGGGACGGTAGCGAAGGTCGACCGGATGCGTCCGCCCCTCGACTGAAATGATCGGAGCGCCGCCGAAATGTCGACTGAACCGCTCCGGGTCGATGGTCGCGCTGGTCACCACGACCTTGAGATCCGGACGGCGAGGAAGGAGTCGCTTGAGATACCCCAGCAGAAAATCGATGTTCAGACTTCGTTCGTGGGCTTCGTCCACGATGATGGTGTCGTAGGCCAGCAGATCCCGATCGCGGGAGGTCTCCGCGAGCAGGATCCCGTCAGTCATCAGTTTGATCCGGGTGTCCGACGCGGTGCGGTCGTTGAACCGGATCGCGTATCCCACGCCGGTTCCCAATGGCGTCGCAAGCTCCTCGGAGATCCGGGCTGCCACGCTCCGGGCGGCGACCCGACGAGGCTGGGTGTGGCCGATCAATCCGTCGATCCCTCGCCCGAGTTCGAGACAGATCTTGGGGAGCTGGGTGGTCTTTCCGGATCCCGTCTCGCCGCAGACCACCACGACCTGGTGGTCACGGATCGCGGTCGCGATCCGCGACCGCTCCCGGGAGATCGGAAGTTCCTCCGGGAATTCGACCGGGAGAATCCGGCCTTCCCGAGCTTTCCGACCGGATTGGAACCGGTCGAGGTCACGGCCGATGGAGGTGATGGCGCGGGCCATGTCCCGGCCCTGGGCGTGCGCCCGGGCGACCCCGTCCAGTCGACGCTCCAGCAGATGCCGCCGGGGGCCGACGATCTCCCGAATCCTGCCGCGAAGAGGATCGAGGGCCGCTGCGTCCCCACCGGAGCCCGTTGAAGGTCGTTTTCGGCGTCGTCGGCGTCGTTCGGTCACGTGATCAGGGTAGCCCCGAATTCGGCTCGGGATCGGGGTTTGGCCGATCTTGTCCCCGGGTCTTGGTTCGATTTCAGGAGTCCCGGAATTTGATGTCAGTCTTATGGAACCCGGTCTCGATCGAACACGTCCAAGAACGGGCTCCAGGCTCCCTCTCCTTCCGGAGGTTCGACATATGAAGAACGACTCCCTGCACCGGTGTGGCATCGCGGTCACGCTGTCACTCGGCGCCTTCGTGACCAGCGCCTCCGCCCAGCGTTCGGTCGGTCCGCCCACACCCTGACTCCCCGCGACGCGGTGATTTCGGCGATGGGACTGCAAGACGGCCGCGTGGTGGCGTTGCCCCTCGAAGACGTCGAGATCGGTGCCCGATTCTCCCTCGACCTGCCCATGGGGCCCCGAGGTGAGATTCGTCGGGTGGACTTCGGTTCGCACGATGTTCGCACCGTCCGCTTTGAATTGATCGAAGATCGTGGGGCCGAGGGATTGGTTTCGATCGATCCCGGTCCGGCCCGGACGATCCAGGGCCGGGCCCCGGAGGCGTTCGGTGCCGTGATTCGCGGTTCCTTGCTGGACGACGGACTCCACGCGGTCTTTCGATGGCCCGACGGACGGATCCAGTGGATCGAACCCGTGGCCGCCCATGTCCAGGGATTCGCGGACGACCTCCACGTCCTCTACGACAACGAGGCGATCCCCCCGTCGGGTGGCATCTGCGGCACTCCGGCTCCCATCATGGGACCGGACGACCTCGACCCGGATGCGGGTCCGGATCCACGACGGCGAATTCGACGCGATGGCTCCGTGTGGCACCGCGACCTATGGTGAAGTCGAGG
>NYWY01000016.1 GCA_002685335.1 Planctomycetaceae bacterium | reverse complement strand
AGGAGAAGCGAGCGATGACTCTTCAGGACTTCCCAGGAAGCCTTCAGGAGGACGGCGGAGCGTTTGATTCGATTGCTCATGAGAAGGATCTCGTCGAGGGCGGTTTGAATGGTCGATCGATCACGGAGTCTCGGCGGGTTCGTGGACGCCGTACACGAGTTGCCGGAGCCGACGGGGAATCTCGAAGTTGAACTCCCGTGCCCGGGTCATGAAGATCACGAACAGTTCGTTCTCCGGGTCGACCCAGAAGTGGGTGTTGTGGTAGCCGCTCCAGCCGAAAAGGCCGCGGGGTGCCTTGGAGCCCTCCGCGGCGGGTTCGGAGAGCACGAAGACGCTGAATCCCATGTCCATTCCGGGCATGAGTGCAGGGAAGATGTCCTCGCTGCGAATCGTGGTCATCTCCCTGATGCTCGCTTCAGAGACGATTCGCGTTCCGCGGAATTCGCCGCCGTTCACCAGCATCTCACAGAATCGGGCGTAGTCCGCGGGAGAGGACACGAGTCCCTCGCCCCCGAAATGGGCCCGGCTCTCGGGATCGTAGTTGAGTTCGTCGAGCAGGTTGGTGTAGCCATTCAACGTGCCGGAATTGATGAAGAGGGGCTGGAAGCGGGCTCGGCGTTCGGCGTCGAGGACGAAACTCGTGTCGGTCATGCCGAGTGGTTGGAAGATCGTGGCGTCGAGATACTCGCTGAAGTGGCGCCCGGAGAGGACCTCCACCAGCCGGCCCAGGATCGCCTGGTTGATTCCGTACGCGTAGCCGGTTCCCGGATCGAATTCGAGCGGATAGGCGGCCGCGGTCTCGCAGAACTCCTGCAGATCCTCGAACCTGGTCTGACTCTGCTGGGGCTGGTCGTGGCGGGCGGGAATGCCCGGGAGATTCGGGTAGTAGACGTATCCCGAACGGTGGGTCATGAGGTCGATGATCCGCAGCGGCGTCTTCGCGGGGCGGATCGAGTCGCCGTCTCGGACCATGAGATTCGCGAAGCAGGGGAGGAACCTGGACACCGGATCTTCCCACCGGAAGAGACCCTGTTCGTGAAGCGTCAGCATCGCGACGATGGTGATCGGCTTCGACATCGACCAGATCGGGAACAACGTCCGGTCGGTGATGTCGCGATCACCGGGCCGGCCGGAATTCACGATCGACCGGCAGCGCGTCTGTCCGTCCTTCACCACGATGACCACGTTGCTGCCGGTCANCTNNTCNTCGATCAATTCGGCCTGCAGCGCTTCGATCCCGCGTTCGAGATCCGGAGGGATCGAACCGGCGAGTCCNTCGGCCGGGAGTCCGGCGATCAGGAGGAGCATGCCGGCGATGACCGGGAGATTCGAGATTCGGAGTCGGGCTGGGAGCATGGAAGCCTCGCGGGGGATTCGGAGATGACGGTACCGGCGACGGCATGATAATCACGGCGATCCGCTCCCAAGGGAGACGGAAAGACGATCCCGCCCCGTGGAAACGGCGCGGGATCGCGGATCATTCCGAATCGATCGGGCGGGTCAGAGGTTTCCGCGTCGATCCTGTTCGATTTCGAGGGCTTCGAAGAGCGCCTTGAAGTTGCCCTTGCCGAAGCTCTGGCTGCCGCGACGACTGATGATCTCGAAGAACAGCGTCGGGCGATCCTGCAGCGGCTTGGTGAAGAGCTGCAACAGGTATCCCTCGTCGTCCGCGTCGACCAGGATGCCGAGATCCTTGATGCGCTCGTGATCCTCCCGCACGGGCTCGTGGCCATGAGAAGTGAGGATCCCGTTGACCCTGCTCCAGACCGCCTCGTAGTAGCTGTCGGGGAGGGTCAGGAAGTCCACGCCGCGACGGCGAAGTTCCTTCACCGATTCCAGTTCGTCGTTGGTGCGAAGGGCCAGGTGCTGGACCCCCGGGGTCATCGAATGCCACTCGAGGTACTCAAGGATCTGGCTCTTCTTCTTGCCTTCGGCCGGCTCGTTGATGGGCATCTTGATGAGGTGGTTGCCCGAGGCCATGACCTTCGACATCAGGGCCGAATATTCGGTCGAGATGTCCGCGTCGTCGAAGTGCTTGAACATGGCGAACTCGAGCACGTTCTCGTACCAGTCGACCCAGTGGTTCATCTTGCCTTCCTCGACGTTGCCGACGCAGTGGTCGACGTACTTGAGGCCGCAAGGGTTGGCGCGGTTGTAGGCGTTGAGGGCGAAATCGAACGGTTTGAAGTCGGGGCTGAAGGCGCCGCCCTTCTTCAACTCGGGCAGGGCGTAGGCCCCGGTTCGACTCACGAAGGTGTGGACCGCCCGNCCGTAGGTCTTGATTCCCGCCATGGTGACCGAGCCGCTGGAATCGGAGATCGTGCGGGGTTCGGAGGCCGAATCGCCCCCGTTGGCGATCGCTCGCTCGTAGGCTTTCTCCGCGTCATGCACGTTGAACGCGATGTCCTTGACGCCATCCCCGAACCGCACCAGTTCCTCGTTGACCGGATGGCTGGGGTTGAGCGGCGTCTCCAGGATGATCCGGATGTTGCCCTGGCAGAGCAAGTACCGCGCGCTGTCTCGACTTCCGGTGGTGAGATCCGCCAGTTGCGTCACTTCGAAGCCGAAGGTGTGGGCGTAGAAGAAGGCCGCCTGCTTGGCATTGCCGACGTAGAACCTCACGTGGTCGACGTCGATCAACTGCAGGGGGTCGGTGGCGAGTCCGCCCGCGGTGGCGGGGGATGAACTGGCAGTGGTCATCAGGTGCTCTCCGAGGTCGTTGACGCCGGGCCGGAGCCGCGGAATCCTGGACGTTGGCCCGACGGAGACGACTGGCGTCCGACGGCGGGCCGAATGTCTGAGTGTACCCGTCAGGGCGGCTCGATTCCCGCCGCGATCGGCCCGAAAACCCGTTCTCCAGCCCGGAGCGGGGTCAATACTGGATGGCGGAGTGGATCGGCACGTCGTCGAGCCGGTTTCGACCGTGGAGGAACTCCAGCTCGATCAGGAACGTCGCGGCGGTGATTTCCGCCCCGGTTCGCCGCACCATGTCGATGCAGGCCGCCATCGTGCCTCCGGTGGCGAGCAGATCATCCACCATGAGGACCCTTTTTCCCGGTTCGATGGCGTCGACGTGCATTTCCAGCACGTCCCGTCCGTATTCGAGTTCGTATTCCGCCCGATGGGTCTCGCAGGGCAGTTTCCCCGGCTTGCGAATCGGAACGAAGCCACAGGAGAGCGACTGGGCGATCGCGGTACCGAAGATGAAGCCCCGGCTTTCGGCTCCCACGACCAGGTCGACCCGGTCGCGACGGAACGGATTCGCCATGACTTCGACCGCCATCGCCAGCCCGGCGGGATCGGCGAGCAGCGGGGTGATGTCCTTGAAGAGGACGCCCGGCTTGGGAAAGTCGGGGATGTCCCTGATCAAGGCGCGGAGGGTGGGAATCGCGTCGGTCATCCCCGGATGGTACCGGCCGATCCGGCGTCCGGCTCCGGAACGTCTATGATTCCCGCATGGGTACCAGTTCCTCGAACAAGAGTCAGATCGAAGTGGTCGAACCGATCGGTTCCCGAGTCCTGATCCGCAAGGACGAGGACAAGAAGATCACCAAGGTCGGCATTCATCTTCCCGACAAGATCGAGATTCCGACCATCACCGGCCGGATCGTCTCCATCAGCGCCCAGGTCGATCGAGACGAGGATTATCCGATCCGACAATACGATCGCGTGCTCTTCAACCCCAAGCACGGGGTTCCGGTCGATTTCGAGGGTGACAACCGTCTGTTCGTCATCCCGGTCGAAGACGTGGTCGCGGTCTTCCGGCGTGAATCCTGAGTGATGGCCGTCACCCGAGGCTCCAGTCCCGAGTCGGGATCCGGCCCTGCTGCTCGTCGGGTCGAGATGTTTTCGGGACCGATTCGGGCCCGGCTCCGTCCTCCCGGTTCCAAGAGCCTCACCAATCGAGCCCTCATCCTCGCTGCCCTCTGCCGAGGCGAGGGCGTGGTGAGGCATCGATTGCGTTCGGATGACACCGATGGACTGGTCACCGCCTGCGAGACGCTGGGAACGATCGTCCGGCTCGAGGGACAGGTCCTGCGACTCGATGGAGGAGACGGCAGATTCCCCGGCGGGGGTGACNTCGACCTCGGTGCCGGAGGAACGCCGGCACGATTCATGATCGCCGCCGCGGGACTGGCCAGACTGCCGGTTCGGATCGACGGTTCACCCCGGATGCGGCAACGTCCGGTCGGTGAGGGTGTGGCGATGATGGCGGCGATCGGAGCCGAGATCGAGTTCCTCGACCGAGCGGGGTGTCTCCCCCTCGTGGTTCGACCGTCCGGAGCAGGACTTCGTGGAGGCCTGATCGACGTCGGGCGAACCGCCAGCAGCCAG
This sequence comes from Planctomycetaceae bacterium, assembly GCA_002685335.1. The sequence continues at coordinate 45,506 of NYWY01000016.1, read as the reverse complement.
TTCGTGTCGGCCGTCATGCTGGTCGCCCCGTCGACCGCCGAGGGGGTCACGCTCCGGTTCGTGGAACCACCGACCAGTCCGACCTACCTCGAACTCACGCTCGACGTCCTTGAACGAGTGGGAATCGACCTCGTGATCGAACGGCGGGTGGACGGAGGACTTCGGTCGGTGAGGATTCCGTCGCAGGTCATTCCCCGTTTCGATCTCGAGATCGAGCCCGATGCCTCCAGCGCGGTGTATCCGGCGGTCCTTGCGGCGTCGCATCCGGGGTCCCGGATCGAGATCCTGGGGCTCGGTCGCGAGAGTCGTCAGCCCGACGCCGCGGCGATCGGAGCGCTCGAGCGTTTCGGATGCAGGGTCGAAGGCCTCGATGACCGCACGATCGTGACCAGCGACGCCCCGCCTCGGGGGGTGGACCTGGATTGTGCCGATTTTCCGGACGCCGCGGTCGGCCTCGCCGCGCTCGCCGCGGTGGCATCGGGTCCGAGTCGACTCTTCGGCCTGGAGACCCTTCGCGTCAAGGAGTGTGATCGTGTCGCCGCCCTCGCGATCGAGCTCCGAAAGGTGGGATGTTCGGTGAACGAGGAGCCCGATTCGCTGCAGATCACCCCCGCCCCGGTTGACGCCCGCCGCGGGGGATCGGTGGTCTCGATCGGAACCTGGGACGACCACCGGATGGCGATGGCGTTCGCGATTCTCGCTCGAAGCCTCGGTCCGCTGGACATCGAGGACCCGGCTTGCGTGGGGAAGAGCCATCCCGGATTCTGGTCCGAGCTGGAGGAACTGGTGCCCGCCGGCGCTTGAGACTCGGACCGGCTTCGGTCGTGGCGTCCTTCGAAGCGAGGATCCCGTACGCTTCGGACTCTCCGAGGCCATCTCGGGGACATTGGGAATTCGATCCGTCCATGGCCGGTCTACGACACCTACTTCCACGTCTGCTTCGCCGCCCCGGCCTGTTCTTCGGGGGGATCTTCTTCGCGCTGATCTCCGCCGGTGGTCTGGGCGCGGGACTGCTCAGCCTGGGACCGTTGCTGCGGATCATTCTCGCGGGCGAGGGCAACGAGACCGTGGCCACCCTCATCACGCAATACAACGCCAATCGCGAGTGGCTGCGGATTCCCGAGGGTCTCGTCGATCTCCTGCCGACCGATCCGTTTTCGGCGGTGGTCGCCATCATGTCCGGCCTCGCGGTCCTCACGGTCGTGGGTGCGACCGCGAACTTCCTCCATCAATTCCTCGCCCTCGAACTGGCGAGTCGAACCGTGGCGGACATTCGAGCCGAGGTGTTCCGTCACGTGCTTTCGATGCCACTGGGCTCGGTTCAGCGGCGGGGGGCCGCGGAACTGGTCAGTCGGATCAACAAGGACTCGATGTCGCTGCAGGGCGGCATGCTGGCCCTCACGAATCGCTCCGTCGCGCACGTCACCAAGGGCGGGGCCGCCTTCGCTGCGGCGATCTGGTTCGACTGGCGGCTGACCCTGTTCGCGTTGGTGATCGCTCCGGTGCTCGGAGGCGTGCTTCGAGCCCTCGGTCGACGAATCCGTCGGGCGACCCGTGCGGCCCTGGAGGCTCAGGAAGACCTGCTTCGCGTCTCCAACGAGTCGATCCAGGGAATTCGGGCGGTGAAGACCGCGACCGCGGAGAACGATGCCCAGCAGCGATTCGCCGCCGCCAACGAATCGGTGCTGCGGGAGGAACTTCGAATTCGAACCGCCCGCTCCCTGGCCAATCCGGTGGTCGAATTGCTGGCGGTGTTCGTGCTCATGGTTCTGGCCCTGGTCGCCGCCCGACAGATTCTCCAGGGTTCGATGGACTTCGACTCGTTCATGCTGACTCTTGGCGCCCTCGGCGTCGCGGGCGGCACGCTCCAGCCCCTCGCCGGGGTGTTCAACGAGATTCAGGCCGCGTCCGCGCCGGCGGAGCGACTCGACGAGCTGCTGGAAGAGCCGGACGAGGATCAGTTGACCGCTGATTTTCCGGTGCTGGCCAGGCATGACCGCGAGCTTCGCTTCCAGGATGTCCGCTATCGCTATCCCGGCGCGGATCAGGAGGCCCTCGCGGGGGTCGACCTCACCATCGGCTTCGGCGAGCAGATCGCCATCGTCGGGCCCAACGGTTGCGGGAAGACCACGCTGCTCTCGCTGCTTCCCAGGCTGTTCGATCCGGATCAGGGACGGGTCGAATTCGACGGGACCGACATCCGAACCGTCCGTCTGGAATCACTTCGGCGGCAGATCGGAGTGGTCACCCAGGAGACGGTGCTCTTCCGCGGCACGATTCGCGAGAACATCGCCTTCGGACTGGAGGCCGATGACGCGGCGATCCATGCCGCCGCGGCCAAGTCCTACGCCGCGGGATTCATCGAACGCCTGCCGGCGAAGTACGACACCATGGTGGCCGAGCTCGGCACGTCGCTCTCCGGCGGACAACGACAGCGAATCGCGATCGCCCGAGCGCTCCTGCGAAACCCCGCCCTGCTCATTCTCGACGAGGCCACGAGCCAGATTGACGCGGAAAGCGAAGAGCAGATCAATCTCGCGATCGGGGAATTCCGCACCGGACGCACGGTCCTGGTGATCGCCCACCGACTGAGCACGGTCCTGGCCGCGGATCGGATCGTGGTGATGGACGAGGGTCGAGTGGTCGATCATGGGCGGCACGAGGAACTTCTGGATCGGTGCGACGTCTACGCGAGGCTGGCTCGAACCCAGCTCTCGCCCGCCTGAATCAACCGTTCGGCGTGCCGCCGTGGTGAAATCCCCGCCTTCGGCCACGCTCGCCGACCGGTCCGGGATCAGCTGGAAGATCCCAGCACCGCCCAGGCCAGGGCGATCGACGCGACGGTGGCCGCGATGCAGGCGACCACGCAGGTCACGATCCAGCCCTGCATCGCACCCGCGCGTTCCTCGCTTCGTTGTTCCCGCGCCCGGAGATCCGAGGTCAACGCCTCCATCGCTTCGGCGGTGGCTCGATTGGTCCGTGCCGTCTCGTGCAGCGACGACCCGAGTTGATCGAGCCGTTTGGCGGTCTCCTCGGCGAGCTGATGGTTGGCGTCGAGCTGCTGTTGCACCAGTCCGAACAACGCGGACTCACGGTCTAGGAGGTCGGCGAGTCGCGAGAGGACCGCGGACTCCGCCTCCGCTCGCTGCTCCTGGTTGGTGCCCAGTTCACGAACGGCTTCGATCAGATCAGCCTGGCCCGAACCAACCCGTTCCAACTCGGTCACCGCACGCGGGATCGCTTCGATGGAGCGGAGGGCCTGATCCTGAATCCGTCGGCCGGACTCGATTGCGGATTCCACCCGTCCGAGCACCTCGAAGGCGTCGATCACGCCCGGTCCGGGGTCGGACACGGGGGCGAGGGCGTCGGAGACTTCGCCGGTGGCAGGGGCGGAGGAATCGGAGATGTCGATCTCCACCGGCTGGTTGGGACCGAAGAGGCGACGAAACGACTTCAGAATCGGCATCGGAGACTCCGTCGAGAGGAACGTTGGAACCGGTACTGTACGGCCCGATGCACCAGTCACGTCATCCATCCTCCGCCATTCGCCCCCGCGGCGTCGTACCCGGCCCCGCAGGAGCGGGGATCTCGCGGGGAATTCGGTGTTGGATCACGATGCTCGCGATCTTCGCGGCATCGGCTGGGTGTGACCGCGGTGAATCCGCCGGAGGGTCGGAAGCCCGGGCCACCGGCGGGGTGGTCAGCCTCTCCCCGGCGATCACCACCACCCTGATCGACCTCGGGGTCGGCGACGAGGTGGTGGGAAGAACACCGTGGTGCCGCGGCGTCGACGATCGGCCGGTGGTGGGAACCCTGGAAGGGGTTGACGCGGAGGTGCTGGTCGCCATCCGCCCTGCGGTGGTCCTGCATCAACCTCCGGCGACCGGGATCGATCCGGTGCTGCTCGGGCTCCGTGATCGCCTGGGCTTCCAACTCGCGGGTGGACGATTGGACGGGGTGTCGAATCTTCTCACCCTCCTTGACGAGATCGAACGACTGGAACTTGCCGAACCATCACGGATCGAGGAACGCCGGGCGGGATTGCGGGACATCGCCGCCCGATGCCGACGACCGTTCGGTCCGGATTCTCCGGGGGTGGTGGCGCTCCACTCGGTCGATCCGGTCGGCGTCGCGGGCCGCGACACCTACCTCGGGGAAATCATCGCCGCGGCGGGATTCCGGAATCTGGCGCCGTCCGGAGGCTGGCGGGCCTGGTCGGTGGAGACCCTGCTGGGAGCCGAGCCGGACAAGATCCTTGTGTTCTCCGGGGACGACGACGGTACCGAGACCATCGCCTGGCTCGAGGCCCTCGGTTGGTCGACGCCCCCGAGAATCGTCGTGGTGCCGGGGGCCGACGCCTTCGAGCCCAGCACGCGGATGCCACGGGTTCTGGAAGCCTTGGAGCGGGCCGTCGCGAATCACGAAGGTGGCGATCGTGGCTGAATCCTCCGATCGCGGATCGGCTTCCTGGTCCGGAGCGATCGCCATGGTGCTGCTGGTGTCGCTGCTGGCGGGTCTGCGGCTCCTGGTCGGCCGATCGCTCGACGAGGCCGGTGATGTGGTTCCAACCTTCGGCGTCCCCGACCAGATGGTGCTCGGACTCAGGATGTCCGCCACCGCGGCGGCGCTGCTGGCGGGAGCCGCCCTCGGACTTTCAGGCCTCGCGTTTCAGGTGCTGCTCCGCAATCCACTGGCCAGTCCCTGGATCCTCGGGGTGTCCGGCGGCGCGGGATTCGGGGTGATGCTGGCCTCGTTCCTGGTTCAGCTCGGCGGCCTGGCCGCGGGCGTCGGCGGGGTGTTGCTCTGGGGGGCGGGGCTACCGGCGGCGGCGGGTGGCGCGCTCCTGGCCGTGCTGGTGGTGGCGGCCCTCGCTCGAGCGATGGGAGGATTCGACCCGGTCGGCCTGGTCCTGTGCGGGGTGATCGTGGGGGCGATCTTCGGGGCCGGCACGATGTTGCTGCAACACATGGTTCCGTCGGGGGTTCGCGGAGATTTCGTGGGATGGATGATGGGTCGGATTCCCGAGGTCGTACCGAGTTGGTTGCTTCTGACCGGCGGGATTCTGGTGGGATTGGTCATCGTGATCGGGATGGTCGCCGCGGCGATGCTCGACGCCGCCTGTCTGGGAGATGACGAAGCCCGCAGTGTGGGGGTGCCGTTGGATGGCGTGCGTCGCGGCCTTTTCCTGGTCGGAGGCGGCCTGGCAGCGTTCGCGGTGGTTCTCGTGGGACCGATCGCCTTCGTCGGATTGCTGGCGCCGCATGCCGCTCGACTGATCGTCGGGCCACGGCATCGACGCCTCGTGATCGGGACCGCGGTCGCCGGCGGAGGCGTGCTGCTGCTCGCGGACGCGGGTCGTCAACTGGTCGATTTCGGATGGGGTCGTCTGCCGGTGGGTGTGGTGACGGTGCTCATCGGGGGGCCCGCCTTTCTCGCCCTTCTTCTTCGGCGAGGAGAGCGGACATGACGCTGTCCATGCATCAGGTCGACGTTCGTTTCGGTTCGCTGACGGCGCTCTCGCAGGTGGACGTGGCGGTCGAACCCGGGCGGATCACCGCGATTCTGGGCCCCAATGCGGCCGGAAAGAGCACCCTGCTGCGAGTGATGGCCGGATTGCAGGGCGTCGACGCCGGGGAGGTCCGGCTGGATGGAGAACCCCTTGGCGATCGGAGTCCGGCCAACCGAGCCCGCTCGCTCGCGTATCTGGCCCAGCAACCAGACGTCTCCGGACCATTCACGGTCTCGGATGTCGTGGGCTTCGGTCGTCTCGCCCGGGGGTCGGATCCGGGGAACGAATCGGCCATCAGGCAGGCCCTCGAGGCGACCGGGCTTCAATCGGAGGCCGGTCGGCGGTACCACCACCTCTCGGTCGGACAACGGCAACGGGCGAGTCTGGCTCGTGGTATCGCCCAGCTCGCCGGAACCGGTTGGTTGTTGTTGGACGAACCATTCGCGGCTCAGGATCCCGGCGAAGCGGTCCGTCTGATCGGGGTTCTTGGTGATCTCCGACGGCAGGGGATCGGGGTTCTCGCCGTGGTGCATGATCCCGCCACGGCCTGGGCGGTGGCGGATCGGATCCTGCTGATGCAGAAAGGCCGGCTCATCGCGGAGGGGCCGACCGCCGAGTTGCTTGATCCGGTTCATCTGGAATCGCTCTACGGAGTCCCCTTTGAAATGGGACCTGCGGGTCCGATGGCGCGTCTCCGCTCCGGAAAGGCGTAGACTCCTGACGTGAACACCATCTGGATCTTCGTCGCGATCGCGGTCATTCAATTCATCTTCCAGGGCGTCGCCAAGGCATCCGAGAAGAGGAAGAAGGCCCTGTTGAAGTTGGAGGATGCCGCCAAGGATCCTCGGCAGGCGGTTTCGTCCGATCCGATACCCGCCGCTGATTCGAGGCAGAAGGCCATCGCGGATTCGCTCAAGGAAGCGCTGATGCAGGCGTCGGGCCTCTCCAGCCCGGATGGCGCAAAGCAGTCTGGCGAGAAGGCCGGGATCACGGAATTGCGGCAGCGACGCATCGAAGCCCTTCGGCGTCGAAAGGAAGTGGCTGCCGCCTCGATGGATCCAAGGAGGCCGCAGGCCAGGCCCAGCGGAGTGGGCACCGAGGTATCGATGGCCGCCGTTCCGCCGCCACCGCCTCCGCCCCCGCCGATCGTCGTGCCAGGGTCCGGCCCGTCCAAGCCAGCGGTGAACCGACCGGTTCGTCGGCCCGCCCGGCGGCTCGAGGCCGCGCCGCCGGCGCAAACTCCGGCCCGGAATCGGGATGCGAGAGGAACGGCGAATCGATCGATCGCCTCGGCCCCGGTTTCTGCCCCGGGAGTGGACTCCAAGTCGAATAGCGGCCCTCAGATCGGCTCAAGGTTGAGAGGCCGGCTCCGTGATCCGCGATCATTCCGGGAAGCCTTCATGCTCGCGGAACTCCTGCAGCCTCCGGTGGCCCTGCGCAAGCCTGCCGAACCATCCTGACAGGTCTTGGTCCGGGGCTGGTTCCAGGAGCCGGAAGGAGGACGGACAATGATTCCGTCCGGCAACGACTTCTCCCCGTTTGGGTGGGATTTCGTGGTGAAATCGACCCCGTTTCGCTGAGGTTCGTGAACGTACCTGGTACATCTGGTACGATTCCGACCCCGTATTCCTGGCGTTGGGAGACCACAATGATTGATATTCGAAAGCTCAAGGAACTGGTTCGACTGATGGTCGCCAATGACCTCACCGAACTGGACCTCCGAGATGAACAGCAGCAGGTGAGTGTGAAGCGGGGAGGGCCACAAGCCGCCCCGGTGGTGCACCAGGCTCCGGTTGCAGCGGCCCCTGCCGCCGCCCCGGCCCCCGCCGCCGCTCCGCTTCCGGCGGAAGCAACAGCTCCAGCGGAGGATGAAGGGCTCATCGCGATCGAAAGCCCGATGGTCGGGACCTACTACTCGAAGCCGAGTCCTGAGAAGCCGTCCTTCCTCAGCGTGGGTGATTCCGTGAGTGACGATTCGACCGTCTGCCTCATTGAAGCGATGAAGATCTTCAACGAGATCAAGGCCGGTCAGTCCGGAACCGTGACCAAGCTCTTGGTCGAAAACGGAGAGGCGGTCGAATTCGGCCAGCCTCTGATGCTCGTCAAGCCAGCCTGAGCCAGACACATGTTCAAGCGCATCCTGATCGCCAATCGCGGGGAGATTGCTCTCCGAATCATTCGAGCCTGTCGAGAGCTCGGGGTGTCACCGGTTTGCGTGCACTCGCTCGCCGATGCCGATGGTCCCTGGTTGGAATGGGCCGACGAATCGGTCTGCATCGGACCGGGCCCCTCGGCCGAGAGCTACCTGCGGATGGACCGGATCATTTCGGCCGCCGAGTGCACCCACGCCGACGCCATCCATCCTGGCTACGGTTTTCTGTCGGAAAACGCGGAGTTCGCCGCGGTCTGCCGTGACTCGGGCTTCAATTTCATCGGTCCGAGTCCCGAGGCGATGGCGTTGCTGGGAGACAAGGTCTCCTGTAAGCGCATGGCCAGAAAGGCCGGGACTCCGGTGTTTCCCGGAACCGAAGGCGAGATCGACGACGTCCAGGAGGCGATCGAGGTCGCGGGCGAGATCGGTTTCCCGGTGATCGTCAAAGCCGCGTTCGGTGGAGGCGGCCGAGGCATGCGGATCGTCCATGATGAATCGGCGATCTCCGAGGCGGTGGAGAGCGCCGCCCAGGAGGCCCGGGCGTCCTTTGGAAACGGCAGCGTCTACATCGAGAAGTATCTGGAGAAGGCCCGGCACTTCGAGGTCCAGTGCATCGGTGACGGTCGGGGCCAGGCGGTTCATCTCTTCGAGCGGGACTGCACCAGCCAGCGTCGACACCAGAAGCTGGTCGAGGAGGCCCCGGCGCCTGGTATCGACCCTGAAAAGCGGCTGCAGGTCTGTGAGAGCGCCTCTCGGCTGATCGCCAGTGCGAACTACGGCGGAGCCGCGACGGTCGAGTTTCTCATGGATCACGAGCAGAACTTCTACATGCTCGAAGTCAACACCCGGGTCCAGGTCGAGCATCCGGTCACCGAGATGATCACCGGGGTCGACATCGTGCAGGAGGGGATTCGAATCGCCTCCGGCGAATCGTTGTCGATCAAGCAGGAGGACATCGCGGTTCGAGGACACGCGATCGAGTGTCGAATCAACGCGGAGGATCCCGACCGGAACTTCATGCCTCAGGCGGGGCTGATCGAGACCTTCGATCCTCCGGGAGGGCCGGGGGTCAGGCTCGACACCCATGCGAGAGCGGGATATCGAATCCCCCCGAACTACGACTCCATGATCGGCAAGTTGATCGTTCATGCCCCGACGCGGGAACAGGCGATCTCCCGGAGCCTCGAGGCCCTTCGCCAGTTCCGGATCGGTCCGATGAAGACCTCGATCTCGCTCCACCGCCGCCTGCTCGACCGGCCGGAATACCGTTCGGCGGATTTCGACATCAAGTGGGTCGAACGCTGGCTTGCCGCGGAAGAATGAATCTGTCGCCCTCTCGGGCGAAGATCGTGCACGAAACTCGACGACGCGGCCCCGTTCCGGGAACGGGGCCGCGTCGTCGATGCTTCGGTCACCGGGGTCTGCCCCGGATCGATGATCATTTCACCAGGACGTTGGTCACGCCGACGGTTTCGTCGCCGACCATGATCGCCACGATCCGCCGACCCTCGGGGATGCTGAAGAGCACATCGAGGTCGTCGCGTCCCGCGGAGGAGAGCTGCGGGAGATTGGCGATGGTGGGCACGCCGCGTCGGGCGTCCAGTTTGACGTTGAGCAGGTTGTCGGACGCCTGCACGTGAAGCCAGCCGATGGGCAGGTAGGTGCTGCCGTTGTCATCCACCAGCATCAGCGGAGCACTGCTTCCGGCCTTGGTTCGAATGTCTCCCCAGACGTCGATCGGGCTCTTTCCTCGGCTGATGTCCAGCTTGACGATCTTGGTCCCGGGAAGCTCGTAGAGCTGGTCGACCCGGAGACTCTTGTTCACCGACCCTCGGGTTCGCGAGGGGACATCCGCCCCGGGGGAGAAGGTGATGGTGTTCTTCTGGGCCTCCATGCCGGATGCGAGGCTGTTTCGATTCAGGATCACGCCGAGCTTCCGATCGATCTTGACGTAACTCGCGGGAATCGAGGTCGCAGAGGCATCAAACGTGGCCTTGGTGCCTTCGCCGATGTCCAGGGCGGCCAGGTCATCGCTCGCCGGGGCGAGTGGAATCCGCAGTCCCTTGAACATCAGCGCGGTGGCCGCCTGTCCCTTGAGTCCGCTGGCTGGGAAACTCAGGAGGAAGGAGACCTTCTGCTCACCCGGGACGTTGGTGGTGTAGGCGGTCATGCCGTCGAACAAGTAGTTCAGGCCGCCCTCGCGCCAGGCGTTGGGGAACACCACGGCCGGAGACGCGCCGGATCCGATCAGGTGAGCCTGCGAGGCGCTGAGCACGAAGTTCGATCCGCGGTGGAATCCCTCGCGAACCACGGACACCGGCAGGACGAACGACTCGCCTTCGGAGCCGGGGTAGACCCCCAGGTAGGGAGTCCCGATGGTGATGTCGTCGGGGGAGATCGACAGTTCGATGCGACCCGATTTCACGGTGTCCCGCTGAAGTCCCCACGCCTGCTTGGAGAGGGCCGGATAGGAGGTCGCGAGGCTGCCGCGGTTGGTCAGGGGGGCGAACGCGCCGAGGCTCAGCGTGTCGTAGAACGACTCGGTCGCGAGCACCGCCGGGCTGATCGAGCTCTTGACGGCCGGCTGGGCCGCGTTGCTCTGGGTCCGGACGAATCCTCCACCCAGGGTTCCGACCGGAAGGAAGCCCAGACCGATGAGGCCGATGCCCGCGGTGAGGACGCCACTGGCGAAGCCGGTGGTCGAGCCGCCGATGATGTCCGCGAGATGCGGGAAATTCAGTCGGTCCGGAATCAGCAGATTGCCCGCGAGCCGGAAGATGAAGAGCGAGAAGCAGAAGATCGTGAGAAGAGAGACTCCCCAGGCGTACTCCTTCATGGCCCCGCCGAGCATCGTGTGGGCCAGCGGTTCCCAGAAGGCGAAGGCCATCGCACCGGCGCAGATCACGCAGGCGAGATGGATCAGCCCGCTGAAGAAGCCTTCTTTGAAGCCGAACCAGTAGGTGGCGAGGAGGACGATCAGAATGGAGATGGCAAGTGTCATCGTTGGCAATCCGGCGGATGCGAGGGAGCGTTTCGACGGGGGGCGGTCGGGTGCGGGTTCAGCTGGTCGAGCCGGCCGCGGCGGCCGGACGCGAGGACTTCTCGGGGCTCAGGACGCGGGCGACCTCTTCGAGGCTGGTCTCGCCGCGGGCCACCTTTCGGAGGGCCGCTTCCTGCATGAGCATCATTCCAAGGCTGCGACGTGCATGGGTGTAGGCACCCTTCAGGTCGCCGCCGGCGAGGAGCTTCCGGGCGTCCCGGTCGACCGGCATCACTTCGAACACGCCCAGCGTGCCGAAGAAACCGGTGCCGCGGCACGTGGGACACTCTTCGATCTTGTTGTTCTTCACCTGGACCCTTCCGCTCTGACGGAAGAGTTGGACGTTGGCCGGGTCCTTGATTCCCAGTTTCTTGGCCTGATCCGCACTGGGGGTGAAGGGCGACTTGCACTCGGGGCACAGCCGTCGCATGGTTCGTCCGGCGATCACGGTCGCCATGGGCTTGGCGGCGTCCTTCAAGTCGCCCACCGCTCGGAACCACTCGGTGACCGCTCCGGCGACGCCGTCCTTGGTCTGGATGCCGAGGTAGACGAGGGGGCCGTCGAGTCCGACCAGGGCCGCCTGGGTTCCAGCGGCCGGATCCTGGAGATCACTGACCATGACGATGTCGGGACCACGACGGATGATCGACCGGAGTTGCGTCGGGAAGTCGAGTTCCGCGTTGGAGGGATCCCATTCGGAGTGGTCGACCCCTTCGACCATTCGCTGCACGTCCCGTTCGAGGGTCTTGATGTTGCAGGTGTAGGCGTCGTGTCGCTTGAGCAGGGTGGTCAGGGCGGTGGTCAGGCCCTGTCCGGGCGCCGCGGCGACGAGGACCACGCCGTGTCTCGACGCACCGTCTTCGGTCAGCTCGAGGACCTTGAGCTGCTCGGGTTCGAAACCGAGCTCTTCGAACTCTCGGACCAGTTGCGTGTCCCGATCGAGATCGATTCGGAGCTTGATGCCCTGCGAGCTGCCGCTGGTGGTGAGGTCCAGGATGACCCGGCGATCCTCTTCGCGCACCTTGATCCCGCATCGGCCTCGCTGGCGTTTGCGTCGTTCCTCGACCTCGAGGCCGGCCGCCTGCTTCAGGTAGTCGACGATGCTGGCCGCGATCTCCTTGCTCAACGGTTCCCGCTTGTAGCGGACGCCGTCGATGATCTGGGCCGCGTTCCCACCCTTGGCGGTGACCGCGAGTTCGAGTCGGCTGGTGCGGGCGCCGATGGCGGGCAGGAGGAGATCCTCCATGGCCAGGTGGATCTCGCGGAGCGGATCCTCCTCTTCGGGCACCGGTCGGTCGTTGAGCTTCGCGTCGAGGAGGATCGCGGCCGCGCCTCGCTGGACGGCCTTCCGCTTGCGGGCGGCCATTCGATCACCGACGCCCACCGAACTCAACTGGAACTTCTGGGCCTCGGTGTCGACGTTGTCGTTTCGGTACTTCCAGTAGGCCAGCAGGGGCAGCACCAGGATCACCATCATCACCGGGAGGCCCGCGATGAACAGCGGGATCGTCAGCACCGCCGCCAGGGCGATGCAGCCGGTGACCAGGAACGCGATGTTCCAGACCGCGACGTTGTGATTGAAGTAGCGGAGGTCCTTTTCAAGGACCGAGCTGATGAGTCTCAGGTAGACGCCGAGCACCACGAGCATCACCAGTGGCTTGATGAAGTCCACGAGGTTGAGCGTGGAGGCGTTGGCGGCGAGAAGGGCGACGGGATCGTGCATGTCTCGAGGTCCGGTGCGGACTGGGCGTAGGAGATTCGACTCGGTAGAGCGGAACGGGTGGTCAGGAGATGCCCTTGAGGCGCATCTTCAACTCTTCGGGCTTGGGCGTGGCCCCGAGGGCGACGTCCTGATGGATGAACTCATCCTCGACCAGCCTGACCAGGGCGGTGGTGAAGTCGAGCATGCCCTCGTCCAGGCTCTGCTTGATCACCTGGAGCAGCTCTCCCTCTCGACCCTCGATGATGTACTTCTGGACCGCGGGGGTGTTGATCAGGATCTCCAACGCCGGAATCCGGGGGATGTGGGCGTGGAGGGTGGGGAGAAGCTTCTGGTAGACGATCGAACGAAGGTTGTAGGCCAGCAGTTTTCGGATCTGCTCCCGCTCGTTCTCGGGGAACAGGTCGTAGATGCGGCCGAAGGTCTGCCAGGCGCTGGATGCGTGAATGGTTCCGAACACCAGGTGGCCGGTCTCGGCCGCTCGGATGGCGGCCTCGAAGGTTTCGTAGTCACGCATCTCGCCCACGAGCACCACATCCGGGTTTTCACGGACCAGGGCTCGCAATGCGTCGTTGAAGTTCAGGCAGTCGATCCCGATCTCACGCTGATTGATCGTCGCCTTGTCGTCGGTGAAGATGTATTCGATGGGATCTTCGATGGTCACGATGTGCACGCGCTTGCGCTCGTTCACGTACTGCAGCATCGAGGCGATCGAGGTCGACTTGCCCGATCCCGTCACGCCCGAGAAGAGAATGAGACCCTGGGCCGCCATCGCGATGTCGCCGAGGTTCTTGGGGAGGTAGAGCTCCTCGAACTTCTTGATGTCCGACGTGATCAGTCGGGCGGCCACCGCGGGCTTGCCGCGGGCCATGAACATGTTCACGCGGAAGCGTCGGAGTTCGTCGTAGTCGTAGGCGAAGTCGATCGAGCCCCGCTGGCGGAAATACTCGAACTGGTTGGGGTCGAGCACGTCCTTGGCCACCCGGAAGAGGAGATCCATGGTGCAGGGTTCGATCTGCATGCCCTTGAGGGAGCCTCGGACCCGGAGCCTCGGCGACTGACCGGCCTTCACGATGAGGTCACTCGCCTCGAACTTGATGCAGGTCTCGAGCCAGCTCCGCCAGGCGGTCAGGCCGTCTCCTTCGGGAATCGAGATGTCATGGTCGATCGGAGCGGCGATCAGGGTGTCGGAATGCACGGGGAGGAGCCTCGGTCGGATGTCGGTTGAACGACGTTCACAGGACGGCGTTCGGTGGCGGATCTGAACCTCGGAACGGGTCCGAGGTGTGAACGGGAGGGTCATCGCCGGACGGAGCCGGCGATCGATCGAGATCGAACAGCCTACCAGAGAGGCGGCCCGGACGATCGAAGATCGGACGCCTTGCGGACCCTTCGCGGGGCCTGTGGGGCCGGTTGCAGGTCTTGTGAGGATCAGGGAGGGTGCATTGACAGTCCGGAGCCACGGTGGCATCATCTTCAGATGGAAGACACGCCCGCACCGAATCACCCGACCGCCCATCCGAAGATCGTTCAGGAAGGTCTGACCTTCGACGACCTGCTACTGATCCCGGCGGCCAGCGACGTGACCCCCGATTCCGCCTGCACCAGAACCCGGCTGACCCGGAAGATCGACCTCGAGATCCCCGTGATTTCGGCCCCGATGGACACCGTCACGGAGTCCGCGCTGGCGATCGCCCTGGCGCAGGAGGGTGGAATCGGGATCATCCACAAGAACCTGGATCCCGAGGCCCAGGCGCGGGAGGTCCAGAAGGTCAAGCGAAGCGAGAACGGGGTGATCACCGATCCGGTCACCGTGAGCCCCGACGACAGCATCGCCCGGGCGGTCGAACTCATGCACGAGCAGGGGGTCAGCGGCTTTCCGATCACCGTCGGCGGGGTGGCGAAGGGTGAAGTGGTGGGGATCCTGACCCGTCGGGACATGAAGTTCCTCGATCCGTCCCGGCACGCCGAAGCACGGGTCGGCGAGGTCATGACCAGGGAGAACCTGGTCACCGCGTCCCCGGACACCGGTCCGGAAGAGGCCGAGGGCATCCTGAATCGCGCCCGGGTCGAGAAACTGCTGCTGGTCGACGACGCCGGAAGGCTGGCGGGTCTGATCACGATGCGAGATCTCGAAAACGTGCGAGAGCATCCGCGAGCCTGTCGGGACGAGCGGGGACGCCTCCGGGTCGGAGCCGCCACCGGCGTGATGCAGTTCGACCGGATCAAGGCGTTGATCGAGGCCGAGGTGGACGTACTGGTGGTGGACACCGCCCACGGACACAGTCGGAACGTGCTCGAAACCGTCCGGCAGATCAAGGCGTCACACGACATCCAGATCATCGCGGGCAACGTGGCGACCGCGGACGGCGCTCTCGCCCTGATCGAGGCCGGGGCCGATGCGGTCAAGGTCGGGATCGGCCCCGGATCGATCTGCACCACCCGGATCGTCACCGGTGTCGGAGTGCCCCAGATCACCGCGGTGCTCAATGCGGTTTCCGTCTGCGAAGGACTGGGCGTCCCGGTGATCGCCGACGGCGGCATTCGTCAGTCCGGCGACATCGCCAAGGCCCTGGCGGCCGGCGCGAGCGCCGTCATGCTCGGAAGCCTCTTCGCTGGGATGGAGGAGAGTCCCGGGGAACTGGTGATTCATCGCGGGCGTCGGTTCAAGACCTACCGCGGCATGGGAAGCGAAGGGGCCATGGCCGCCGGCAGCGCCGATCGATACGGCCAGGCCAGCAAGGTCGAATCCCGGAAGTTCGTGCCGGAGGGCGTCGAAGGCATGGTGCCCTTCCGGGGCCGAATCGGCGAGTACGTCTACCAACTGGTGGGTGGCGTCCGCAGTGCGATGGGATACTGCGGATGTGCGACGGTGGAGGATTTTCGAAGTCACAGTCGGTTCGTGCGGGTGACCGCGGCAAGCATGGTCGAGAGTCATCCTCATGACATCACGATCACCAAGGAAGCGCCCAACTACGTCTCGTCCCAACCTGCGACCTGATTCGCATCAGGTCCCGAAACGGGCTCGAAGCACGTCGAGTCGTTCCTCCAACGCCCGCCGGGTGGCGGCATGGGCCGGGTCGTGGGCGAGGCTGCGGAGTTCATCCGGATCCTCCCGGAGATCGAACAGTTCCCAGCAGCCCGGCCCCGCGGGGCCTGCTCCGTCGGGATCGACTTCCGGATAGTGGATCAGTTTCCAATCCGCGGTCTTGATCCCGTCGTGCTTGGGCACGGTGTGAGGCCCCTGGCTCTCGTAGTAGCGGTAGTAGACCGCGTCCCGCCAGTTCTTCGGAGTTCCCTCGGCGCCTCCGGCGAGCCAGGTCGCGAAGCTGGTCCCGTGCATGCGATCGGGAATCTCGCCCCCTGCAAGCTCGATGATCGTGGGGGCGAAATCGATGTTCTGGGCCATGAGATCACTGGTCCGGCCTCCGGCGAGCCGGTCGGGCCAGCGGACGATGAACGGCGTTCGAAAACTCTCTTCGTACATCCAACGCTTGTCGTACCACCCGTGCTCGCCGAGGTACCACCCCTGATCGCTGGTGTAGACCACGATCGTGTCGTCGGCGATGCCGAGGCGATCGATCTCGTCGAGCACCTCCCCGACGCCTTCGTCCACCGCCGCGATGCAGGAAAGGTAGTCCTTGACGTATCGCTGGTACTTCGCTCGCACCAGGTCGTCTCCGGAGAGTTCACCGGATTCCACCGCGGCTCGATAGGCCCGGTTGATCGGTTCGTAGTAGGCGTTCCACGCCGTGAGCTGGGTTTCATCCAGTTCCGGTGGCGGACGGAGCTTGAGGTCTCGTTCATCGAGATGTTCCGCGATCGTCATCGTCTGCAGGGTGCTGGCGGGGCTGCGGCCGGCGTAGTCATCCAGCAGGGTGTCGGGTTCGGACACCTCCACCCCGTCGAAGAGTCGGAAATGACGGGGATGCGGATCCCACCTTCGGTGCGGGGCCTTGTGTTGGATGCAGACGGCGAAAGGCCGCCCATCCTCGGCCGACGCCTCCGCGAATCGGCGCAGGGCGTCGACTCCCTGTTCGGTGATGATGTCGGTGGTGTAACCGCGGTGCCGGATCCGTCCTTCAGGGGTCTTCATCGGCGGGTTGTAGTAGGGCCCCTGGCCGATCAGCACGCTGTATTCGTCGAAGCCCACGGGATCGGATCCCAGGTGCCATTTTCCGAACATGCCGGTTCGGTAGCCAGCGGCCTGCAGGATCGTGGGCCAGGCGGGCTGGCTTCCGTCGAAGGTCTGCTGGTTGGTTTGAAATCCGTGCCGGGCGGAGAAGCAGCCGGTGAGAAAGGCGGCGCGACTGGGACCGCAGATCGCATTCTCGACGTGAAACTGGTCGAAACGGACGCCTTCTCGCGCGAGCCGGTCGATCGACGGGGTCGCGTTGACCCGGCTTCCGTCGGGGCGTCCGTAGGCGCTGATCGCCTGCCAGGCATGATCGTCACTCATGATGAAGACGATGTTGGGCCGGGAATCCACGGAATCGGTGGTTTCCGCGGGAGCAGAGACGCCCGCGAACAGGGCGAGGCCCAGGGATGGAAGGCTTGATCGCACGGCGTTCTCCGGAGGGCGAAAGAGGCGTGACGGGAAGACGGGCGTCCCGAGGACCGAGGATAGCGGTCTCTCGGCGAAGATCGGGGTTTACAGCATCATCGTTTGGTTTTCCTTCTCCCGAACTGGAAGAGGAATGACCGATCTATGCTTCTCAGGGCTTGTCGATCCTGAGTCGTCCGCCTTTTGCCAGTCTTTCGCCCGCCACGGGCCGTTTTCGGAATTTTCTGACCATGAGCACCGACCCGCTTCCCCAGCAGCCTCTTCACCATGATCCCACCGCGGTCACCTCCGAGGAGATCGCCGCCGGTCTCCTGGAGCACCTCGCCGTGGAGAGCGCCCAGCGGCTCTACGAGGCGCCCGATCGAGATCGATTCTTCGCTCTGGCATCGGAGGTTCGAGAGGTTCTGATGAAGCGGTGGCTCGACACCCGCGACCGCTACCGACAGCATCGATCCAAGCGGATCTGCTTCCTCTCGATCGAATTCCTGCTCGGACGGGCGATGCGGAACAACATCACCAACCTCGGGCTCGAACCCCGGGTGCGGGACGCGCTCGAGCGGTACGGCATCCAGCTGGAGACCCTGGAGAGTCACGAGCACGACGCCGGGCTGGGCAACGGTGGCCTTGGCCGCCTCGCCGCCTGCTTCCTCGATTCGATGACCACCCTTGCCCTGCCGGCGGTCGGATACACCCTCCGCTACGAGTACGGGATCTTCAAGCAGGAGGTGCGGGACGGGTACCAGGTCGAGCGTCCGGACAACTGGCTCCGCTTCGGCGATCCGTGGATGGTCCGTCGGAGTGACCTGAGACAGCAGGTCGAATTCGGAGACTTCGGTCACGGGGGCCGGGATCACGTCATCGGCGTTCCGCACGACTATCCGGTCGCCGGCTGGGGCGGAGAGACCGTCCACACCATCCGCTGCTGGTCGGCGGTGGCTCCAGATGCCCTGCATCTCTCGGAGATCGCCGCGGGTGACTACGAGGCCGCGGTCTCGCGTCGCATCGAGGCGGAACGGCTGACCAAGCTTCTCTACCCGGACGACCGCACCGCGGCGGGCAAGGAACTTCGCCTCCGGCAGGAATTCTTCTTCGTCTGTTGCTCGGTCGCGGACATCGTGCGTCGCTTTCTCTTCGAGAACGACGACATCACGAAACTTCCCGATGCGGTCGCGATCCACATCAACGACACGCATCCCGCCCTCGCGATCGCGGAGTTGATGCGGATCCTCATGGACCGTCACGGCATGGGGTGGGACCAGGCCTGGGAGATCACCGGTCGGACGGTCGCCTACACCAACCACACCCTCATGCCCGAGGCCCTTGAAAAGTGGCCGCTCCCGCTGATGGAGCGGCTCATGCCCCGGCATCTGGCGATCATCCTCGAGATCAACCGACGTTTCCTCGACGGTCCGGGGCGGAAGCTCGCGGGAAATCCGGTGCGACTCTCCGAAGCGAGCATCGTGGAAGAGGGCGAACCCAAGCAGATTCGAATGGCCAACCTCGCGGTGATCGGATCGCATTCGATCAACGGCGTGTCGCAGCTCCACTCGAAGCTGATCCAGGAACGACTGATGCCGCAGTTCGCGGAGGTCTTCCCCGAACGATTCCGAGGCATCACCAACGGCGTCACCCCTCGACGCTGGCTGCTGCAGGCCAACCCCGATCTTTCGGGGTTGATCCTCGACACCATCGGCGACGGTTGGATCACCGACCTCGATCAACTCCGGCGTCTGGAGGAGCATGCGGAATCATCCACCTTCCGCAACGACTACGCGGGGGCGAAGCAGGCCGCCAAGCGACGATTCGCCGAATGGGTGGGCCAGCATCTGCGGATCGATCTGGATCCGACCTTCATGTTCGACGTGCAGGTGAAGCGAATCCACGAGTACAAGCGGCAGCTGCTCAACCTACTGCACGTCTGCTGGGTCTATCGCAATCTCAAGGAGGATCCGACCTTCCTTCCCCAGCCGCGGGTCGTGGTGTTCGCGGGCAAGGCGGCGCCGGGTTACGAACGCGCGAAGGACGTGATCAAGGCGATCAACAGCGTGGCGGACATCGTGAATGCGGACCCCGATGCGCGGGATCGACTTCGAGTGCTCTTCATCCCCGACTACGGCATCACCAACGCGGAGCGGATCATCCCGGCGGCGGATCTCTCGGAACAGATCTCCCTCGCGGGCACCGAGGCCAGCGGTACCGGAAACATGAAGTTCTGCCTGAATGGAGCCCTCACCATCGGCACCCGGGACGGCGCGAACATCGAGATTGCGGAGGAAGTCGGCGAGGAGAACATGTTCCTCTTCGGTCTTTCGGCGTCCGAAGTGGCGGAAAGCGAGTCGTGGTACGACCCGTGCTGGCATCTCGATCACGAACCGAGGGTCCGCTCGGCGGTCGACTTCCTGCTCGGCGAGACCTTCGCATGGAAGGACCCCGCCGTCTTCGCCCGTCTGGGCGACATGCTCATCGGAGAAGGAGATCGCTGGCGGCATCTCGCGGATCTGGGCGGTTACCTCGACGCCCAGCAAGCGGCCGACAGGCTCTTCGCGACCCCCGACGACTGGTGTCGAACCGCGGTGCTCAACACGGCGAGGGGCGGCCGCTTCTCCAGCGATCGTGCGATTCGTGAATACGCGGAGCAGATCTGGAAGGTGCAGCCGGTTCGAACCGGCCTGGCCGCGAACCACGGACTTCCGACCGGTGATTGAATCTCGTGGGTCGGGCCTCATCGATGCGCACCTGCATTGCTGGGATCCGGCCCGACTTCCCATGGCCTGGCTCGCCGAGGTCCCGGATCTGAGGCGATCCTTTGGAGCCTCTGACTACCTCTCCGATCTCGGGGGGCGGGCCGATGACCTCGAAGCGGCGGTGCTGGTGGAGGCCGCCGTCGATGACTCGGCGGTCGGTCGGGAACTGGACTGGTTGATCGAGCAGGTGGCCGACGCGGGTCCGGTGAAGGCGGCGATCGCCGGCTGGCGGCCGATGGCGGAATCCGGGCCGCTTCGGAGGCAGCTTGATGCGATCGCGGAGGCCCCGGGCGTGGTCGGGGTCCGTGAGGTGATGCATTCATCGGCGTGGACCGCGGAGGATCTTCGGGACCCTCGGCTCTCACGTGCCCTTCGGGAAGCGGGCGGACGGGGACTTCTGGTGGAACTCTGCGTTCGTCCCGATCAGTTGATCTCAGTCGTGGATCTGCTCGCCACCGCGCCGGAAACCACCGTGATCCTCGATCATCTGGGGCGTCCGCGGACGGGGGCGGTACCGGATCCCGCCTGGATGCAGGCCCTGGGCAGGGTGGCGGACGCTCCCAACGTCGTCACCAAGATGTCGGCCCTGATCGAGTGTGCCCAGGGCGATTCCTGGTCGGCCTCGGGGTTTCGCCCGTTCATCGATGCGGCGATCACCCGATTCGGATCGGACCGGGTGCTCTGGGGTGGCAACTGGCCGCGGTGTCGAATCGGAGGTTCGATGGCGTCCTGGCTGGAAGCGTGCGAAGAGATCCTGCAATCGATTCCGGGGCTGGATCGAGAGGCGATCTTCGCGGGGAACGCGCGGCGGATCTACGGGTTGTCCACGGGGCGGACCTCGGTTTGACGTTCGGACCCCGCGCATCGACACTGCAGTCCGGGCCACCCGCCGGCGGACGACGCTGAGGTCGGATCCGCGATCAAGGAGGATCGGTGAACGAAGACGACGGACAATCAGGCGATTGGCAGCGGCTGGCGGTCGGGTTGGCGGACGGGCGCCGGGATCAGGAGGTTCGCGACCTCTTCTGGTGCGTGCTCGAGGTCCGGGTCCGGGGCGTGGTTCTTTCCGGCCCCGCGAACGACCCGCTCGAGTGTCGGCTTCGGCCCCGATTCCGCGGTCTGCTTCCGGACGCCCATGCCGCCGAGGACTTCACCAGTGACTTCCTGGCGTTTCTGCTTCGGAAGTTCGACGAAGGTTGTTTCCACACCGAAGACTTCCGAACCCTGTCCGCAAGCGAAGGGCTCGGCCGGATCGCGTCGGTGAGCCTGATCCGGCATCGAGTGATCACCTTCAGTCGTCGATTGTTCGCCGGCGGCGTCACGGGTCTGCCCGGCGATGCGCCGGGGGTGTCTTCGTTGGATGCGGGGGAGGACGGTGGACGGGCCGGCTCGATCCCCGCCTCCGTCTCGGCCGCGGGGATCGATGCATCGAGCCGCACGCCGGAGGAGATGACCTGCCTCGCCGCGATCGAAGGGAAAGCGGTCCTGGTGCTTGATCTTTCGCAGGTGAGCGCCCGTGCCGTCCTCGCCACCGCCGGGCTCCAGCTTCATCCCCGGCTCGATCCTGATGGAGTGGGTCGGGAGACCGTGCGGTCTGCGGTGGTGGCGGCTCTGGCGTCCGGACGAACGATTCAGGACGACGTCGAACCGGCCCATGAAACCGCCGCGACGAACCTTGAACGCGAGATTGCAGACGCGCTTGAAGAACGTCGCCAGCATCCCGGCATGGAGCCTCGAACCGTCGATCGATGGGAACGGCGGCTCTACCAGTTTCGGGCCAGAGTGTTGATTCAGCCGCTCGACGGAAGCGAGACGGCGCGGCTCTTCGGGCTGCCGTCGGTGAACGCGGGGGAGCAGCGGATCTCCAACTATCGAAAAGTTCTGGTGAAGTTGCTGCCAGGGATGGCGGCGATGGTCGGGCCGGAGCAGCACTCGTGAGCACTCCACCGGATTTCGAGGGGCATCCGACGGTCGGATCCCTGCTGGAGGCGGAACGGTCGGTGGCATTGCGCCTGGGCGGTTCCCGTCCCTGGCGTTTCATCGATCATCGGCATCGTGATGATCACGTGCATCGCCATGTGTTGGAATCCCGCTCGGAACGGTGGCATCAGTTGATCGACCCGGACCTGCTCGCCACCGTGCGTGACACCGGTCGTTCCGCCGATCCCCGATCGTTCAGCGAACTGGCCCGCGCCTACGAGTCGACGCTCGGAGCGGTGCTGGATTCGGCCCTCGAATCCCAGGGGTGCTTCGCCCGTTTGGTGCGATTCGAGCTGGCCCCTCCGGACCCCGAAGGGCGGATTTTCGCCGGCCTCACCGCCGAATTTCGATCCATCGTGGCGTGGTGCCCGAACCGAAAAATCCGCGTGATCGCGGGAATTCCCGTCAGGAGACACGGGGCGGAGGCGTACCGCCTCTTGAGCGGTTTCCGTCACGACCTTCGGGCCTCGGCGGGCCGTTTCGATCGGCGGGTCCGGGATCGGCTCCTGGACCGGACCCATCGAGGGCAGGAACGCATCGTGTCGATGCCTGCTCCGTTCCACGCCGTCGGAGTTCCGGCGAGCGACCATCAGGCACGCGGGCTGGCACCTGATGGTTCCACGTCCGCGGGAGACACCGCATGATCGACCCCACTCTTCGCCCTTCGTCGCTCGAGAGAATCGACCCATGACACCGGATCCGGAACCCTCCGATTTCGACGCCACTCATGGTCACGGGGAGGACGCCGCGATCCAGGCGCTGCAGCGCCGAGTGACCCGGGGAATCGATCATCTGCGGACCGATGCCGAACGCCTCGATGCCGAGGATCTGGCGGTTGAATTCGTTGCCTGGCTGCTGCGGGCGGTCCGACTGGCCGCCGTGGGAGATCCCCAAGGTTTCGACCAATGGCCCACCCTCGCGTCCGAACTCGGTATCGACGTGGCCTCCTCCATTCGCCACGCGGCGTTGGATGGACTTGAAACCCTGGACGACGCCCGAGGGGAACGATTGGCCGAAGCGGTCATCGACGCCGAGGATGCCTCCTGCCTGCGACTGATCGAGCCGCGACGAACCGATCTCCTGGCCAACGAGGCCTTCGATCGCATGCTCCTGCTCTGGGTGGACGCCGCGGAAGGTGTCCTGACCGACGAAGATGCCGTCTCGGTGCTTGATTCGCACCGAAGTTCCTGGCCGATTCCGGCTGAAGCTCGCCTGTCGGTGATCGAGACGCCGTTGGGCGCGTTGGAACACCGATTGGGCGGGGTCTCCGCGTCGCCGGCGATCCGGCTCGCACCGGTCTTCGAACATGCGGAATCGCGTGCGTTGTTCGACGGTGGCCGGCCGACCGACGGGATGATCCGACGCTTCGCGGCCCGTCGAGGACGAGGCGAGACGCCGTCCGGCCGCGAGCTCGAGGTCGAGGGAAGTCTCGATCCCCACTGGCAGATCACGGTCTGGATCAGAGGGACGGCTTCGGCCCTGGTCCGCGGGGTTCGAATCGGAACCCGGGCGATGGAGATCCATCCTGATTTCCGGCCGTCGATGGACGCTGCTGCTGATGATGATGGACCGGACGGGGGGAGCGACGGCCCGGCTCGGCCCTGGTCGGTCTCCCTCGCCGGACTTCCGTTGGAGGTGCGGACCCGACTGGTCTGTGGAGACGTCGCGATCAGCACCGTGGATGGTGGACGATTCCTGATCTGAGCATCGGGACGCGAGGAATGTCGAAACGACGGGGGGGATCCGATCGGGATTCCGTTACCGTTGCTCCCGGCGGCGTGGAACCGGATCTCGATGGCGTCGGATGGGAGCGTCTCTCGTGTCGGAGTCATTGAATCACCGCTCGGACGACACCGCGGTCCTCGACTGGGCGGCGATCTATCGGGAGCCGGATCTGGAATCCGGTCGCGCCCGGTACCACCAGGATCTCCGGTACGAGCGGATCGCCCTCGGACGAGGGTTGGCGGAACGACTCGGTCGGCCGGACGCCTACGAAGGCGTCCGGCCGGAAGTCCGACCGCAGCGACTCCATCCAGCGACGGTCTTCATCCTCGGCGCGGCCACCGGCGATCCGCCGGGGTGCGTGGGACATGTCTCGGCGATTCCCACCGTCGGTCGTCTCGGCCTGGTGGAGGTGGGAGGATCCACGGCCACGATCCGCGGTACCGGGGAGACGGTGGCCGCCGTCATTTCCGCGACGTTGGAAGCGGTGCGTCCGCTCGCTCCGGAGAGCGGATCTCCGCGGTTGGAAGTGGTCGTGCCCCGGACGGGAGAAGGTGACAGCCATGCCCTGGCGGTGGGGATGGCGGTCCTGCATGCCTTGCTCGGCGCCACGACGCCCCGGGGTCTCGCCGCGACCGGTGGCTTCGATCCGACGAAGGGTCGGTTCACCCCGGTCTCGCCGGTGACCCTTTCGGCCAAGGCCGCGGCGGCGAAACGCTGGGGCATCGGTCGGGTGTTGGTGGTCGACGGTCAGCCGATCCCCGCGGCCGCCCGCCTCGAGGGAATCGAATGGGTCTCGGTGTCCGAGGACCCGGCGGGTCTCTTGCTGACGCTCCTTCAGCCCTCGTCCTCCCAGGATGATCCGGTTTCGCCGGAGGTACTCCGCCAGGCCCTGGCCCTGTACGACATCCAGGTGGCGCGGACTCGGCGCGAGCCGTTGTCGACGGTCTTCCGGGTCACGGCGCCGTACCTGTCGGTGTTCGATCCGGGGACGGATTCCGACGACCGGAAATCGGTCGGTGACTTCACGCCACCGACTCCGCCGGAGCTTCAGCGACGGGTGCAGGATTTCAGCGGGGACCCCATTCTCGCCTTGCTGGCGGCCGACATCCGAAGCCGGGTTCTTCTGCACGCTGGTCGCACGGTGGAAGCCGCGGGTTGGAATCGGGTCGTGATCGCGCTCCGCGGTCGAGGAGATCTTCCCCCCGGTCTGTTGGGCGATCATCTTCTCTACCAGCAACCGGCTCACGAATCGATGATCGCGATCGATCTGGCCCTGCTCGACGACGAGCCCGAGGATGCGAGCGGGCCTCACGCCCGGCTCGATCGGGCGATCGATTCGCTTGAAGGGGGATGGATCACGCGGCATCAGTCGTTGTTGCATCTCTTCGCCACCAACACCCGGTGGCGTCGTCGCCTGTATCGCGCCCGGCGGGACCTCGATCTTCCCGGGGTGCTCGGGGCCGCCGAAGATCTCTTCCGACATCGCGATCTTTGGAACGGACTGCTGGAAGAGCACGCAACCCGGGATCTGCGAATGGGCAACAGCGATCTCGCCCGGCAATGGAACTACCTCATCGAGCACCATCTGACGCACGCCGCGTTGCTTGACGTCGCGGGTCATGCGGCCGCGACCGGACGGGTGCCGCGGCCCGTCGGAGAGCGGGTCCGGGCCGACGGGGACCTCGTCGCGGAGATTCGCCGACGAGAGGCGGGCCTCGCCGACCTTTCGGCCTTCGATCTCCGCGGATTGCTCCAGGGTTGGTGGCTGCTGGATGAAATCGATGCCGAGCACGGCCGACGAGTGCTCGCGTCGCACCGGCCGGATCCGACCTGGATCGAATTCCTCCGCCGATTCCTCGGCGATCGGGACCCCGTGGTGGTGGACGGCCTGCGGGCCGCGGTCTCGTCACACCGACGCGACGCGGCATCGGACGGATCGGGTGCCGTCGCGGGCATCGGTCGATTGGTGGCGTTGCGACGGGCCGCGATTCTCCAGGCCGCGGACATTCCGTCGGACGACGGACGTGGCTGGCTGGATTCGATTCGAACGCCCGATGGTCCGGAGAGCCTTCGTCGGGCTTTTCTCGACCTCCGAGCCTTCCCCGATTCGATCGTGGTTCGAACGCCCTATTGACGGGTCAGGGATGCCCGCGGGTTGCATCCGGACCGGTTCAGGTCGAGGATGCGTTGATGCCCGACGCCGATCCCGCCGTGACTCGCAGACTGGTTCGCATCGCCCGTGAGCTTTCAAGCACGGTCGATGGACTGGCGTTCGCCGAACCGGTCGAGGTGGTCTACAACCCGCTCGACTACGCCTGGAAGTCGCATCGTCGATACCTCGGAATGGCTCGCCGAGGCATCGACGCCCTGCTGCTGGGAATGAATCCCGGACCCTGGGGGATGGCCCAGACCGGTGTGCCCTTCGGTGAAGTGGCTCACGTTCGGGACTTCCTGGGGATCGATGAGAAGGTCGGGCGTCCGACGACCGAACATCCGAAACGACCGATCGAAGGGTTTGCCTGCACCCGGAGCGAGGTGAGCGGGCGGCGTCTCTGGAGCTGGGTCTCCGATCATTTCGAGGGTCCGGAGGCGTTCTTCGAACGATTCTTCATCTGGAACGACTGCCCGCTCGCCTTCCTCGAGGATTCGGGACGGAATCGCACGCCGGACAAACTCCCGGCGGAGGAACGAACGCCTCTCTTCGAGGCCTGTGATCGATCTCTGCGGGCGATCGTGGAGACGTTGAAGCCGGACATGGTGATCGGGGTGGGCGCCCATGCCACTCGTCGCTTGAAGACCTCCCTCGAGGATCTGATCGCCCCGGAAGACGGGAGTTCGGGATTGAAGGTGGGGACGATCCTGCACCCATCACCGGCGAGTCCGGCCGCGAATCGGGACTGGGCGGGAACCGCCACCCGTCAGATGCAATCGCTTGGCCTGCTTCCCGGCTGAGACCCCAGCCCGAGACTCCGGCCCGCGACTCGGAATCTCCGATCGGCTCAGGGGCCGCTCGAATCGACCTCGGGGGTCGGTGGATAGGGAACCGGACTCCAACGAAGATCCGCGGCGTGTCCCTGGTCGAGGACGAGGACCGACAGGCAGCGGCGCAGGAGCTGGTCCATGGCCTCCGCGGCGGGGCGCACGGTCGAGCGATTGACCTTTCCGCCCAGCGTCGCGTTGCCGTGGATCAACTGGCCGCGAAGCAGCAGCATTCGTCGAATGAATTCCTCGAACAGGCGTTCTCCCCGACGATCACGTCGCCATCCCTCGAGCTTCTCGGTGATCCGCTCCTGCCCTCCGAGATTCTCGGAGCCGGGTTCGCTCCAGAATTCACGATGGAAGAACGGGTTGGCATAGATGCCTTCGAGCAACGGGTCCGTTCCGCAGATCCAGCCCAGCAGTCGATCCTGAGGATCGACGGCCGAGAGTTCGAGCAGGAATCGGGTGCATTCTCCGAGCTGCGACGGGCGTTCCTCGCCCGGTCGATACTCCTGGCCCCAGAGGGCGTTGAACCCGATGGTGCGAAGGATGAAGGCGAGGTCCTCGTCGCGTTCGGACACGATCTCGGCCCGGTCCGCCCAGGAAAGGCAGCGGTAGATCCGCAGATGAACGCCATCGGAATAACGCCGCCCGGATCGATGGATCTCGTTGAGCGGTTTCCAGGCGTCGCGAAGTTCGGAGAGTGAGACGGGTTCGGACATGAACGGATTGTCGCCTCGATCGTCGGGCTTCGCTCAGGGCCCGCATCGGGGATCGTTGGCTCGGAGCCAGCGAGCGAGAAGTTCGGGACGATCGGTTCCGATGTGATCGACCCCGGCGGTGACCAGGCCTTTCCAGACCTTGGTTGATTCCAGGTGTCCCCAGAAGCGAAGTCGGCGGCCCTGTTCGTGGGTTCGAGTGACCAGAGCCTCCAATCTCGCCAGCGCGGCGTCGTTCAAGCCGGTGATTCCATACGTGCCCAGGGCGGAGTGCATCGCACTGGAGATCATCGGGACGAGATTGGGGGAGGGGTCACGATCGAGGTCCTCCACCCGACCGTCGATGAACACCAATCGATTCGATTCGGAAGCGACGGCATCCATCGGTCGCGACCCCGAGAGCACGATCTCGATCGGACCATCGATCAGGCGTTCACCTTCGATTCGTCGGAGCCAGGGCTTCAGAGGCTTCAACGCGGGCCGCAGGATCTCCAGGGCGCGTTCACCGTCTCGTTTCAGGTCGATCAGCAGGGTGAGCCGACCGCCCGCGGGGCGAGGGCCGGTGGTCGGCTCCTTCGCGGCCCGGCATCGGGCGAGCAGGGGTTCGAGGTAGAGCCGGTCCAGGGTCCGATCCGGCGTGAGCTCGGCGGGGTGATGGCCGACGAGGAGGTCGCCGTCGACGGGAAAGACATCGACTTCGATACTCCCGAAACCGAGGTCCAACGCCTCGTGAAGCGGTCGGCGTCGGTAGTAGTCGTTGTGGGAATGTCCGGTGGGTATCGAGGGAGGAGCGGCCGGGGCGGGAGGGGACTGCGGCGGGGGTTCGATTCCAAGTCCGGGAGGAAGGATCATCCAGGCGGCACCAGCGAGACCGGCCTTGACGATTCGGCGTCGGGGTTTGGAGGGGGCGGGGCTCATCGACCCATCATCCGGGCAATGGGCATCGGATGCCAGAACCAAATCGGATCACCGTGACCAGAGGGTTGGGTTAGGATCATCGCTACCTTCTCGGAAGCCATCCGCCATGAACCGCCGTGGACTCTGGAACAAGCGATTCGTCGGACTCGTCCTGACCCAGTTCGCAGGGGCGACGAATGACAACATTCTGAAATCGGCGCTGCTCCTCGCGGTCGCCGGCGGCGGTACGTGGAGCGGATCGATGGGGCCGGGAGGTACCGGCTACGTCAACCTGATGCTGACCGTTCCCTTCGTGCTCCTGCTGGGTTGGGCGGGACAGATGGCGGACCGATGGCCCAAGGATCGCATCATCATCGTCACCCGGATCTTCGAGGTTCCGATCGGGATTCTGGCGTTGCTCGGGTTCTTCCTCGATGATCCCTGGATCGTCCTGTCTGCCTTCGCCCTGCTGGCGAGCGAGTCCGCCTTCTTCAGTCCGGCGAAGTACGGCTGCATTCCGGAGATCGTGGATGAAGATCGGGTGAACGAAGCCAACGGCTTCGTGAACATGACCACCAACATCGCCATCCTGCTCGGAATCGCCGGCGGCGGGATCCTGCTTCAGATCCATCCGTTGTGGGTGGGGATCGCGATCCCGGTGCTGGCGGTCTTCGGTCTGCTCTCGAGTCTGCTGCTTCGCGGTCTCTCCCCGGTGGCCCCGGATCTTCCCTGGCAGTGGAATCCATTCGGTCCGTACCTGACCGCGATCCGATTGGTTCGGCCCGGATTGGTCTGGAAATCATTGCTTGCCTGGAGTTGGTTCTACGCAGCCGCGATCGTGGTGCTGGCGGTGATTCCCGAGTATCGACCGTATCTTCATCTCGATGCCGCGTGGGCTTCCTACCTTCTGGCCGCGGTCGGGTTGGGAATCGGTATCGGCTGTCTCCTGGCCGGTCGGGTGTCCGGCGATCGCATTCGAGGAGGGTTCGTGGCTCTGGGCGGCCTCGGAACCGGATTGATCTTCTGTCTGCTCGGCATTCTCAAGCCCACGGATCTTTCATTCTGGGAACTCTGGGGATGTCTCCTGCTGGCGGGGGTGACGGCTGGTTTCTTCCTGATTCCGCTACAGGCGATCCAGCAGTTGTGCAGTCCGGCCGCGGATCGGGCCCGGGTGCTGGGAACCGCCAACGCGATGAGCTTCCTGCTCATGAGCATCGCGTCCGGCCTCTACTCGATCGTGGTTCCGACCTTCGGTCTGGCCCCGACGCGGGCGACCTTCGCCTGTGGCATTCTTCTGCTCACCATCACCGCCTGGATCCGCTTCGGCGGAGGTCGCTTGATTCTCACGGCCAAGGCTCCGGTCCTGTCTGCAAAATCCTGAGGAGAGGATCCGACCGGCACCTGGATTCGAGGTGCGATCCGATTTCGACCACTCGGAATCCACCCAAACTGATGTGGATTCGAGTCCGTCACGTCGTGATGACCGATTAGACTGCAGCCGCGGGGTCGCACGATCCCGGTGCACGTGGCCGAAGTGGCGGAATTGGCAGACGCGACGGATTCAAAATCCGTTTCCCGCAAGGGAGTGTGGGTTCGAGTCCCACCTTCGGTATTCGGACGGCCAGAGGAGCCGGGATCGTTCCCGGTCGATGCCGAGCATCGGAGACGAGGCTTTCGTGACCCCCGGTCATCCGGGCGTCGCTACTGGAAAGGACTTTCGATGGGTTACGTGTTCGGTATGTTCATGGTGGTCATCATGCTGGCGATCGGCCTCGGGGGAGTCTTCTTCGTCTTCGGTGGTTCGAATCGATCGGCGACCCGGGACGACCACTGATTTCTCCCGGCGACGTTGATGGCTGATGACATGAGATCCGAGAGACCGGTCGTTCTTGAAGGTGGATTGCGCGAGGCGCTTCCACTGGTTTTCTGGTCGACGGATGCCACCGGGCTCGTCGAATCATCATCCGGCCCGGAGGCTCAGACCCGGTCCGGGATTCCGCAGGTCGGCAGCCGGATCGACGACCGGACCACGAGCGATTCCGGCCTCCTCTCGGCCACCAGGGCCGGGTTGGAAGGACGGACGGTGACCACCGAGTCGACGCTCGGTGAGCGGGTGTATTCGGTCACGATCGGACCTCGTCGGTCGGAGACCGGAACGGTGATCGGCACCACCGCGGTCGGCATCGACCTGACGGAGCTGCATTCCGCTCGGCGGGACCTTGCCGCCCGGGATGAACAACTCCAGACGCTGATGGAGACGGCGCTGGACGCCTTGATCACCTGCGACACCCGCAGCACGATCATCGGCTGGAATCACGAAGCCGAGAAGATCTTCGGCTGGACCCGGGAGGAGGCGGTCGGTCAGACCCTGACCGAAACCATCATTCCCCCGGATCTTCGAGGGGCTCATTCGGCCGGAATGAAGCGGTACCTGGAATCGGGTGAGGGACCGGTGCTCGGACGTCGGATCGAGATCGAAGCCGTGGATCGGTCCGGGCGTCGCTTTCCGGTCGAACTGGGCATCAATCCCATTCCGACCTCCGCCGGCCTCATGTTCAGCGCCTTCATCCGGGACATCACCGAACGGGTAGGGCAGGAGCAGCGTCTGCTGGGCAGCGAGTACCGCCTTCGAAACGCTCTGGCGGCGATGAAGGCCGGAGCCTGGGACTATCGACTGGACGCCGATGGAATGATCATCGAGGCGATCACCGATGATCGCACCCGGGAGATCCTTGGAGATGACGCGGCGGTGCCACCGGCGGGGCGCACGCGGATCCACGACGCGGATCGGGCGGAAGTCGCCAAGGCCTGGAGCGAACATCTGGCGGGAGAGGTCTCGCGATACGCGGTGGAATACCGTCGGATCGTTGACGATGGCGACGTCGTCTGGGTACGCGAACTCGGGAGCCTGGTCGAGATCGAAGAGGACGAGGCCGACGCATTCGCCGGTCAGCTTCGACGGCCGAGACGAATGATCGGGGTCGTGGAGGATGTGACCTCCGCCAAATTGCTGGAAGCGTCGCTGCTCGATGCGCGGAAACTCGAAGCCGTGGGCACGGTGGCTTCACAGTTCGCCCACGATCTGAACAACATGCTGACCGCGATCAGCGGCCACGTTTCGCTCGCCGAAATCGTGGACGGCCTGCCGGATCGGGTTCGGACGTCGCTCGACGTCATCAAGGGCGCGGTGACCCGAGGACGGGCGATCACCCAGAACATGCTCCAGTTGAGTCGGCCTCACGCCAGTGGGCGACGGGCGGGACAGATCGATTGTCGACGACTGGTCGAGGAGACGACTCGACTCGCCGCTCCCATGCTTGGCAACGACATCGCGCTGGAGGTCGAGATCCAGCCGGATTCGCCGCCGGTCATCGTCGACGGTGGCCAGGTCCAGCAGGCGATTCTCAATCTCCTGATCAACGCGCGTGACGCGATGGACGGGCGGGGAGCCATTCGCCTGTCGATTCATGAATTCCAGGATTCCGACGACCTGATCGGTGCCCGGTACCTCGCGATCGAGGTCGCGGACGACGGGCCGGGAATGTCGCCGGAGGTGTTGGAGAAGGCGGCCATGCCCTTCTACACCACCAAGGGAAACAAGGGGACCGGGCTTGGATTATCGATGATCGAAGGGCTGGTCCGGGCGGAGGGTGGACGACTGGTGATCGAGTCCTCCGAAGGTGTGGGCACGGTGATCCGGATGCTGTTCCCGGTGGCGGTCAGGCCCCCCAGAGATCCGACCTGGTCCAAGTCTGAGGTTCGTCGAGTGCTGGTGGTCGAGGATCATCCCCTGTTGCGTCCGATGCTGGGGGAGGCGCTTTCCCACGCCGGCTGTGAAGTCGATTCCTGTGCCGATGGCGAGGCGGCGATGGCCGCGATCGCCGAATTCACGCCAGACATCCTGGTGATCGACGTCAACCTTCCCGGGGTGCGGGGAGATCAGGTCGCACAGCAACTCCGCGAGCGGATCGGACGTCAGGTTCCGGTTCTGTTCATCACCGGGAACAACGACTTCGAGTTGCCGGACTGGCCTTCGGTACGACTCATTCGGAAGCCCTTCGAACTTCCGGACTTCACGAAAATGGTTCTCGGAAGCCTATCGAACTGAATCGTCGTCCCGGGCGAAGAGTTGCAGACGCTGCCAGGGGAGCTCTCCGACGACTTCGGAATCGAGACGGAAGCCGGCGGCCTCGAACTCGAGCCGAGATTGTTCCGCGGTCATCGTGTGAAGCGGTTTGATTGGAACCAAGGGATCGTTGGCGCGGTACTCGACCAGGGCCACGCGACCGCCGGGTCGAAGTGCGTTGCGCATTGAACGGGCCATCTCCCAGGGAAGATCGAACTCGTGATAGACGTCGACCAGGAGAATGAGGTCGACGCTTTCCGGTTCCAGGCCGGTGTCCGAGGTCGTCCCCAGAATCGATCTCACGTTGCCGATGCCCTCGGCCTGAAGTCGATCCTGGAGGATCTGCAGCATCTGGGGTTGAATGTCGGTCGCCAGCACCCGGCCGCCGTCTCCGACCATGCGGGACAGCCGGCGAGTGAAATAGCCACTGCCCGCGCCGATGTCGGCCACCGTGTCGCCCTTGGCGATCGGAAGCAGAGAGAGAAGAAGACTGGTTCGCTCCTCCTGCTCCCGCTCGGGACGTTCGAGCCAGCCGGCGGCGAAATGGCCCATCACCTGGGCGATCTCCCGTCCGAAGTATCGACGTCCGATGCCGTCCCGGGTGGCGGGGCCGTCCCGGTAGATGGTGGCGTCGATCGATGGAAGATCGGTTCCCGGGGCCGAGGGTCGTGGTTCGGCGACGATCAGGACCACGGGAGCGTCCTTGGGGGGGGCGGCGGGAAGCGTTCGTCGGGTTCCGTCGATGGTGCGGACCGACGTGGAGGCGAAGGGCGCGGTGGTGATGGCGACCGGGCGTCCGATCTCCGTGGTTCGTCGTCGATCCGTGGCCCGGGATCCTCGGGTGTCGATCCTCCGGCCGAGGGTCTTCTCCCGGGCGACCCGGGCGTTGATCTCCAGTTCCAATCTTCCCTCGGAATCGGGACCGGTGGGGGTCATCTCCAGCTCGATCGAAGGACCGTTCACCCCCACGCGTTCGAAACGTCCCGTACCGCCGGGATTGAGGACCAGGATCGGGGCCGCGAGCTCGCGGGCGGATTCCGGTGGTGACTCCATCAGGGCAGCGACTTCGGGGCCGTCGGGGTCGCGGCGCACCGCATCGATGATGCCGGCGGTCTCGGGCTGCTGGGGATCGAGTTCCAATACTCGGCAGGCCACGGTCATCGGCGGGCGATCTTCGGCGATCCGTCCGGCATGCCAGTCTTTGAAGGCGGTGATCGATGCGGGGGGGCCGGCAAGCACGAACCAATCGTCGTGGCGTCCCAGATGAAGGGTGTCCGGATCCTCGGGGGCCGTGGGCCAGGATGCGAGAAGCGTGTCGGCATCCGCGAAGTCCGGCCGGATCTTCGGGGGGAGTTCGGAGATCACGAGCATCGCCACCTGTTCCCGGATCGGTGCGATCGGCTCGGCGGGTGACTCGGCGGGTGACTCGGAGGGGCGGGCCGGAGGCTCGACCCTGATGGTGCCCTCGGAGGCCGTTCCCTGGACGCTGGGCACCCCGGGAGGACCGGCGACCGCCTCGGCGTCGCGGTCGAGGATCGCCCCCCAGACGACGGTGAACAGAACGAGGGCGCCGAGACCGACGGCGATCACGCGGCTTCGAAGGACATCCGGACTGGCCTGAGTCATGGGTTGGTTCCTGCCGACGATGAACGGACGGTACGGTCTAGGGCACGGTACCCGGCCGTGGGATGCCGATGATGTCTGGAGTGGCTCATGTGTGGAAGGTTCGCACTGGATGTGACCGGGGAGGAGATGGCGGCGGCCTTCGGGATCCAGGCGGGGTCGGCACGATCCTGGGCGCCGCGTTGGAACATCGCGCCGACCGATTCATGCCCCGTGATACGTCGTTTCGAAGGCGAGTCACGACTCGATTCGCTTCGTTGGGGCCTGGTCCCTTCCTGGTGCGATGATCCATCGATCGGCAGCCGGATGATCAACGCCCGGGCGGAGACGGTGGAGACGACCGCCTCGTACCGAGGACCCTTCGTCCGGACTCGGTGCCTGGTGCCGATCCGAGCGTTCTACGAGTGGCGTCGTGATGGGAGGGGAAAGGCCCGGCCGGTCGCGATCCTGCGAGATGACGGTGAGCTGTCGACGCTGGCGGGGCTTTGGACCCGGACCGATCGAATCACCGACGACGGATCGGTGGAGACCTTCACGATCCTCACCACCGCGGCGGGATCGAACTTGGAATCCGTTCACCATCGGATGCCGGTGATCCTGTCGGGGCTCGATCGGGACCACTGGTTGGATGAGCGAGCGGCGGAATCGGGGGGGCCGTCGATCGATGAATTGCGGGCGATGGTGGGCCGGGCGTCGGATCGCGGACTTGAAATTCGGTCGGTCTCGAGGCGGGTCAACGGTTCGAAGCATGACGATCCATCGCTGCTGGAGCCGGTGGAAGAACCACCGGATGAACCGCCGGGCCTGTTCGGTCGAGGGGATTGATGGCCTGGCCCCTTGACGAAATGATTCCCGGTGATACCCTGACAAAACCCGAACGAAGTCGGACAGGTCGGAATCTTCATCGTGTTGTTTGATGATGACCCGCCCGGAAGAATCCTGTCGCCTTGAGACCGGATTCATCAGGTCTCGAATTCAGGGGCCATCGACTTCATCAGGTGTTCACGCTGTGGAGTGCGTGGGCCGTGGGCCAACGGAAGGCCCGAGATGACAATTCATGCATCGAGATGTGATCGGCGCTGGTCGCCGGTGGCTCGATGCTCACGTTCAACGACGAGGACACCTCGCGATGGTGTCGCATCGCCTGCGGTATCGACATGCCAGACCAGACCATCATGAAGCAGACGGATGATTTCGTCGCCCCGATCGCCTCTCCCGAAGAAACGATGGAAGTCGATCGGGAGGTGACGCTTGATCGCCTGCGAGCGGTGCTGGCCAGGGGTGAGATCGGAGATGCCGGATGGGATCGTCGGTGTCGACGACTCGAATCCTGGCGACAGGACCAGGCGGCTTCGGACTCGCGGACCGAAGAATCCGGACCGGGAACGTCCTCGGAGATGGATGCCGAACCGATGTCCCCGGAGATTCGACGGGACGTGGAGACGGAAACCCCGGATTCTCGAATCGAGACCGGTTGGCATGGAGTCGGGGAAACCGATGGATTCGATGTCGGCCTCGGTGGAGGTCTGGTGATTCATGGCGTGCATGAGTGGCTCGGAGACGGGTCCGATCGGTTTGGCAAGACCAGGGGGGATCCGGCGGGGAAGAAGCGAACCGGACATCACTGGCTTCCATGCCTGGGTCCGATCTGCGCGGTGGTTCATCGACTCTCCAGCACTCGCCGAGGGCAGGGGCGGTCCGCGCCGACGGTCGTGTGGATCGGACGACGGTGTCGTCCGACGAGTTGGAGCCTGGTATCGAATCGTCGACCGATCCATCCGGTGCTCGAGCCCGGCGCGACGGTTCGCAACTCGACTTCTCCGGATCCGCTCGCGGCCCTGTTGTCCCGCACCCTGGTGGTTCAGCCGCCGGGAGACCGGGTCGAGTCCCGGAGGTGGATTCTCGAACATGCGATTCGAAATCCGGCGATCGACGTCGCCGTGGCCGATGGTCGTGGATTCTCGCCGTTGGACACCCGTCGACTGCAGGTCGCGATGTCGGCACGCCGCGATGCGGGGCGTCCCCCGATCACGGTCATGCTCGTTCGTCCACCGGAAGATCTCGGGATTCGATCCGCGGCGACCACCCGTTGGTCGGTGCGATCTCGGCCGCCGTGCTCGACGGTGGAGTCGGACGCTGGTTCTTCGATCCGCGAACCCCGGGGGTGGCAGGTCGAATTATGTCGCGTGCGGATGCCCCAGGCGATTGGAATGGGGGCCGCACGGCATCGAATCGTCGCGGAAATCACTCCGGACTGGGATCGACCGATCTCGGATGACGGCATCGAATCACCATCGAAGAAGACTCTTTCTCCCTCGGAGACCATCGGCGATGTCCCACAAAGCCGCAACCGAATCCGCGAAGTCGTCAACGCCCCCGGCCTCGATGGTTCCCCCGTCCCCGATTCGCGGTCCGGTGTCGTCGGCCCGGTTCGTGGCGATCCATCTCCGCTCCTTCGAATCGGATCTTGCCCGCCGTCGGCATCGACGCCGACAGCTGGATCCACGTCTGGATCCACGTCTGGATCCACGTCTGGGTCCACGTCTGGGTCCACGTCTGGGCCACGAAGTCGAAGCGGAGATCGCCCCGCGTCCGGATCGCCGACGACGCGGTCCGGAACCGATGGGAACCGGGTGGATTCCGACGAACGGATCGATGGGACACCGGAGAGCAGGATCGTCGACCACATCGAACCGCAGGGATTCGAACCACCCTTCGAACTCCTTGCGGACGAAGGACGGACCCGATGGAGACGAGGCTCGGGTCGCGGATCAGGTGGTCATCGTGTTCGAGGAACGCCGAGGCACTCGGACGGTGAAGGATTGCTGTTTTCAGGGACGACGTCTCGGAGTCCGGGCGGGAATGGTGGTGGCTGAAGCCCGCGCCCTGGTGGGAGAACGACCCCTGCTGCTCGCGCGGGGATCGGCACGCCGGGTCGCGGCCGCGTTGAAACGACTTGCGGAACGCAGTCTTCGATTCGCGCCGACGGCCTCAATCGACGGCGCGGACGGGATCATTCTGGATATTCGCGGTTGCGAGCGATGGCTGGCCGGGCGTGGAGGCGAGACCGGGCTTCTGGATCGGATCGGCCGGGTCTTCCGGGGTGCGGGCTTTGAGATCTCCACCGCGATCGCGGACACCCCGATCGTCGCGCGAGGGTGGTGTCGCCATCGGCCCGGAGTGGAATCGCTGGATCCGATGGGCGGGCGGAACGACGACCGCGTGCTTCCGGTGGGAGTGACCATGTCGGCGATCGATCCATTGCCGGTCGAATGTCTGGGACTTGATGACCAGGTGGTGGAACGATTGCGTGAAGTCCGGGTCCGCCGGGTGGCCGAACTGCGACGACTGCCGCGAATGGCCCTGCCATCACGATACGGCCCGTCGATTCTTCATCGACTCGACCAGGTGACGGGTCGGGTGGCGACCTCGATGGTGCCGGTGCGGCCGGCGGAGGCGATTTCGATCGCCCGGAACTTCGAAGGGCCAGTCCGCTGTGGAGAAACGATCGAGCTGGTGGTGGTGGACCTGCTGGCGGGTCTTCATGAACGTCTCGCAGCCCTGGGGCGCGGCGCGAGGATGCTGCGTCTCCGCGCGACGATTCCGGATTCCATGGATTGGATTGAAACCGTGGAGCTCGCCCGGGCGACTCGTCGCCCGGGACATCTCTGGGCGGTTCTGGAACCGGTGCTTCGTCGGCTTCCGCTCGATGACGGCATTGATCGAATCGGCCTGGAAGTTCCGCTTCATCGTCGGCTCGGACATCGAACGCGACGCCTTCTGGCCGCGGGAGACGATTCCACCGGTGGTGATGATCCCGAATCACGTGCGGCCTTCGTGGATCTGATCCAGGCACGATTCGGTCGGGAATCCATCCGGTGCTTTTCGCCTCGTCCCGGTCACGTTCCGGAGGACCAGAACCGGCTGATCCCGGTCGGAGATCTCGAGGATGCTTCGACCCGGGAGGTGGCGGCGTCGATGGCCGGCCTGGTGGGGGTTCCCGGCAGTCGACCGACCGTCTGGCTCGACCGGCCGGAATCGATCGAAGTCCGCGAGTCCGACGATCGAATCGTCGCGGTTCGCTGGCGGGACGACTGGTGGCCGGTGGTGACGGCATCGGGGCCCGAATCCATCGGTGCGCCGTGGTGGCGTCGTCTGGATGTGGATCTTGAAGTCGCGGTTCGAGACTACTGGCGGGTCACCCTGGAGAACGTCGGTGACTTCTGGATCTTTCGGGCCGCATCACGGAGTGAGTGGTATCTCCAGGGGGCCTGGGCATGAATGGGACTCCGGTTCGAGATTCGGAGGCCGACCATGCCTGACCAGCCGCCGGAGAAGATCTCGCCTCATCCATGGCGTTCGAGCGATGGTGACCATCGCTCGCCGTGCGATCGTGGGTCGACGTTCGTGGATCTGGTGGTCGCCAGCAACTACTCCTTCCTCCGGGGGGCGAGCCAGCCCGAAGAACTGGTACGGGAAGCGGCGGCGCTGGGGGCCGCGGCGATCGCGATCACCGACCGTCATTCGGTGGCCGGGATGGTTCGGGCGCACGTCGCGGCCAGGGAGGCGGGGATCCGTCTGGTGCCCGGGACGCGATTGGAACTCTGGCGGGATCGAATCGTGGCGGCGGCGGGCGAAGACTGGGAACGCCAGACGCCTCACTCACCACCGGCGGATCGGATCGAAGTCGCGTTGCACGCCACCAGTGTTCGGGGATGGGCCACGATCTGTCGACTGCTCACCATCGGCAAGCGGCGAACAGCCAAGGGGCGGTGCCGGCTCGTGGTCCATGATCTCCTGGAGCACCATGCCGACGTCCTGGTGACCCTGCTGCCCGCGGCGCCGATCGGTGGTTTCGAACAGGAATTCCTCGAGGGTCTGCTGGCCCTCACGGATCTTGGCGCTCGCGATGCCTTGTCCATCGGCATCCAGCGACTTGATGGCCCCGAGGATGAGCGGCATCTCCGGGCGGCCACGGTGCTGGCCGCCCGGCTTGACGTGCCGCTGGTCGTGCAGAACGACGTGCACATGCATGTCGCGGACCGAAGACGGATCCAGGATGTCCTGGGGTGCATCCGACACGGTTGCACGTTGGAGACCGCCGGGCGGCGTCTGCATCCGGGAGCCGTCCGGAGACTCCACGGTGAAGGCGAGATGATTCATCGATTCGTCGATCTTCCCGAAGCGATCGCGCGAACCCGGATTTTGGCGGATCGGTGCGGGGGATGGTCGATGGACGATCTGAAATATCGCTACCCGGCGGAAATCGTCCCGGTGGGGAAGACGCCCATGGCCCACCTGAGATCGCTGGTCTCATCCGGGGCGAGGGAGCGGTTCGGCGCGAGCGTTCCCCCGTCGGTGGGCGAACGACTCGAACATGAATTCGCACTCATCGAGGAACTCGACTACGCCCGCTACTTTCTGACCGTTCATGACATCGTCCGATTCGCCCGCGGCCGCGGCATCCTCTGCCAGGGACGAGGCGCCGCCGCGAATTCGGCGGTGTGCTACTGCCTCGGAATGACCGCGGTGGATCCGACGCGGGTGGACATGCTGTTCGAGCGGTTCATCAGTCGCGAGCGGGATGAACCACCGGACATCGACATCGACTTCGAACACGAGCGCCGCGAGGAGGTGATGCAGTACGTGTACGAGAAATACGGCCGGGAACGGGCGGCGCTGATCGCGGCGGTGATCTCCTATCGCGCCCGAAGCGCGATTCGTGACGTGGGGATGGTTCTGGGGCTTTCCGCCGACCTGGTTCAGAGGCTTTCCGCCGACATCGACTGGTGGAGTGACGGGATCGTCGATGCGGAACGGGTCCGGGCGCTGGGAGTCGATCCCGAAGCCCCGGCGATTCGAAGGCTGTTCGAGATCGCATCCGGAATCCTCGGATTCCCCCGGCACCTTTCCCAGCATGTCGGCGGATTCGTGATCGCGGACCGACCGCTCTGGGAGATGGTGCCGGTGGAGAACGCGGCGATGCCGGATCGGACGGTGATCGAATGGGACAAGGACGACGTCGATGCCATGGGGATGTTGAAGATCGACTGTCTCGCACTGGGAATGCTTTCCTGCATTCGAAAGACGCTCGATCTGATCAACGAGGATCGTTCATCCCGTCCGGCCTCCGACATCCGGGAGCGAACCGGCCCCCGGCGGATGGAACTTCACACGATTCCCGCCGAGGATCCCCGGGTCTACGACATGATCTCCGCGGCCGACACCGTGGGGGTCTTTCAGATCGAGTCGCGAGCCCAGATGTCGATGCTTCCCCGGCTTCGACCCCGGTGCTATTACGACCTGGTGATCGAGGTCGCGATCGTGCGCCCGGGACCGATCCAGGGCGACATGGTGCATCCATACCTTCGGCGGAGAAACGGCGAATCCCCGATCGAATATCCCGATGATGCGATTCGAAAGGTGTTGCAGAAAACGCTCGGTGTCCCGTTGTTCCAGGAGCAGGCGATGGCCCTGGCGGTGGTGGCCGCCGGTTTCACGCCCGGTGAAGCGGATGCCCTTCGTCGTGCGATCGCGGCCTGGAAACGTCATGGAAATGCCATCGCGGCCTTCGGTGAACGACTTCAGTCCGGCATGGCCGAACGTGGATACAACCCGAAATTCGCCCGGCAGGTCTTCACCCAGATCCAGGGATTCAGCGGGTACGGCTTCCCCGAATCCCATGCGGCGAGTTTCGCCCTCCTGGTGTACGCCTCAAGCTGGTTGAAATGTCGTGAGCCGGCCGCGTTCGCCGCGGCCCTGGTCAACAGTCAGCCGATGGGGTTCTACGCCCCGGCCCAGATCGTTCGCGACGCTCGGGATCATGGAGTCGAGGTCCGGCGGATCGATGTCGCGACCTCGGACTGGGACTGCACGCTGGAGCGGACCCGCTCACGCCCCTGGGATCATCTGGAAGACGATGGTCACGGTCGCGACCAGCCACGACGGCGGACATCGGTTGCGGTCGACCAGCCCGCGATCAGGCTCGGGCTTCGACTGGTTCGAGGTCTCGGTGAACCCGAGGCCCGGCGTCTGGTGGCGGCGTTCCGAACGCATGGCCGCTTCGAGCGGCTTGAAGACCTT
Source organism: Planctomycetaceae bacterium (assembly GCA_002685335.1). Next base: position 4,645 of record NYWY01000016.1, on the reverse strand, counting down.
CGGCGGGCGGCCGGAGTGAACATGGTGGTGCTGCGTCGCCTCGCTCGAGCGGATGCGTTTCGGTCGATGGGACTCGATCGACAGCAGGCGATCTGGCATCTGCAGAAACTTCGTGACGAGGCGCTTCCACTGTTCGACTCCGCGATCCACGGCCAGCCATCGGCGGTGACGAGTGGATCCGGAGTGACCGGAGGCAACGCGGGAGGAGGGATTCTGGAGCCGCGAGCGGTGTTGCCGTCGATACCGCCGATCGAATCGATCGCCGATGATTATGCCGCGTCGGGACTGTCGCTCGAACGTCACCCGCTCGCGTGTCTGCGTGACGTGCTGGCGGGGCGGGGGGTTCGGCGGGCGGTGGAACTCGACGATCCAGCGGTGACGCCGGATGGCATCCGGATATCCGTGGCGGGGGTGGTGCTGGTTCGTCAACGTCCATCGACCGCGGGAGGGATCGTCTTCATGACGCTGGAAGACGAGACCGGGATCGCCAACCTGGTGTTCAAACCTCGCATCTATCGACGGCATCGTCGGCTTGCTCGTCACGAGGTGGGAATCGTGGTTTCCGGTCGAATCGAACGCCGAGGCGACGTGGTCCATCTGGTGGTGGGACGGGTCGATCGTCTTCCGGAACCGAGACGCGAAGCGTCGGACTCCGACTCGGATGGGACGGCCGCTCGGGCGGTGAGTCGACTGAGTCGACCTCGTGATTTCCGTTGATTCGGCCTGCGATGCTTTCCGGACATGCCCGTTCAGACCGCAGGGATCATCCCGGCCGACTTTCAGCCACCCGTGAAGTCCAGGTTCGAGCCCTCGGCTTGGTTCGTGAGGCTGATCATTCGATGATTGGGACAGGGCCGTTTCCGGGACCCCAGGGAGAAGATGATGGGCGGCCGATGCCTTGTTTCATTCCTGCCGAGCCGTGTGCTCGCGGTCCTCATGGTCCTCATGGTGATCGTCGAGGTCGCCGTCGCCATGCCGACCGGGCGCGAACCGGAACGTGAAGGGGCCGTCTCGATCCGCGGTGCTTTGGAACTCCGCACTCAGGGCGGACCCCCGTTGATCATTCAAATCACGGGTCTTCGTCACGAGGAAGGGATTCGATTCGTCGGCTCCCGACGCATCGACGACGCGGATTGCACGGTCGAGTACGACTGGATCGCCGACCTGGATCCACGCGGAGGCGCCCGTCTGACGGGAACCGCAAGCGTCGTCAATCACGCACCCCTGAAACGCCAGTTCGATCTGCGGGTCCGGCTGCCACTCGATCCGCTGGTCACCGAAGGCACCCGAATCGGGGGGACCGTGAGGGTCACCCTGGTGATGGATGACGACGGCGGCCGGGTCGATCTTCCCGCCGGGGATTCCCTGTGGGCGGCGATGATCGATGGACAGCCGGCCAAGACGCTCCATCGTGGTCCCTTCGCCATGGGAGGCGGGGCCGAAGGAACCAGTTCCGCGGATGCGAGTTTCGGGGCTCCCTATCCGTCGTATGAATCATCCGCGGTCTCCGACGGATTTGGAATTCGTCATCGTTTCCGGCTGTCCGGAGGGGACGAGATCCGGTTCCGCAGCGATCTGAAACTGGCCGGTGATCCGGAGAACTTCATTCGTCGACGAGCCTCCGGACCGGTTCGGATCGGGGAACGGGATTCACGAATCGTCATCGATCTTGGTGGTGGGTCGCGTCAACGCGATCCCCGTGGTGCGGGGGTCACCCGCACCCGAAGATCTCGAGGGGCTTCGACCTCCAGGCCGGTCAGGATCGAACCCGTCACCGGCGATTGATTCCGGGTGGATTCCACGAGTGGAACCGGTTCAGGGCTTGACCGGGCCTCGACTGATGAGGATCGGCATCACCACGTTGTTGAACGTGAGCCGCTCGTTCATGTTCACCCCGAGCTGCCACGACCAACCCGCCGGCCAGTCCGGAACGCTTCCATGGGCGAACGGCGCGAAGTCGTACGCGATCGCCACGCGGCGATTCTGATCTCGAATCGTTCCGAACCATCGCCAGGGTCGACGAATATCCTTGTTGGCCAGGCCCTGGCCTCGCATCTGCCAGGGATCGAACGGAACCCAGCCCACCCCGGGGAGCCGGAACTCGGCCCAGACGCACATCGACGTCCGGTCCCGAGGAAGTTTCGACTTGGTCTTGGTTCCCTTGCCGGAATCGATGCCGATCACCGGGCGGGCGGGAATGCCCGCCGCTCGGAGCACGGCGACCGACACGCAGACGAGATCGCCCGGGGTGGCGGAAAGCATCTGGGTCGCCCGGATCGCGCCGTTGAGTCGATACCCCCGGATTCGGCCTTCCTCTTCCTGGACCATCGTGACGCCGTCCACGTTCCGGAATTCAAGGATGGTCTTCCGGACAAGGTCCTTGGCGGCCAGGTACACCGGCGTCCGTCGGAGCTGGTCGCCCGCGAGTCGATTCACGAATGCCTTGAACACCTCGGAATCGGACGGGATGAACTCACTTGGACCCAGGTGGATCGCGGCTTCCGGAGACCAACGTCGCGGCCAGGTGATGCGACTCGCCACGGCCTCGTCGATGCTGCTGCTGAAGGCGATGGCCGGCCATTCGACCCGGGTCACCAACCCGTTGTACCGACCCGCCGGAACCTTCTGGACGATTCGCCGCACATCAGCGTCTTCCGGTCCCTCCAACGCCCAGGAGCCCCGGAATCGTCCGGCTTCGCTTCCGGCGATTCCCAGAACGCCGCCATTGACCTGGAGATGCCGAAGATCCGAGACCGTGAAGTTGTCTGCGACGATGGCCGAGATGGTCACATCGCCCCCGGCACTGGCGAGGAGCGGACCGTTGGTGCCGTCACCGAGACTTCCAACATTGATCGAAAGCCCGACGGTGTAGCCCCGGGGATCGGAGCGATAGATGGGGGGCAGGGGCCAGGCAGGCCAGGGATCGGTCGGGACGGGGCCCACCCGGGTCTGACCGGGTGCCGGGGCCTGCTGCTGACCAGCCGACGGAACGATCGGCGTCAGCGGGGTGGAGGACAGGGAGGAAGCGAGCAAGATGGCCAGAAGGGTCGAGTTCAGTGCCACGTGATGACTCCGGTCGGGGGGTCACGGTCCAGACATCGCATCAGCAGGCCATTCGCGGAAAGGGGGCCGGCCGGTTCCATCATCCCAGCACCGACTTCACGCCGGTCGGGAAGAGAACGTAGTAGAGCTCGTTGAGGAACTGGGCCAGGACGAGATTCAGGATGATGATCGCGAGAAAACTCGTGACGAAGGCGCTGGTCGCCGCTCGGCCCACCCCGCTGGCGCCAGCGCCGCAGGTGAATCCTCGCCAGCAGGCGACCAGCCCGATCGCGGCCCCGAAGAACACGCTCTTGAGGATGCCTGCGAACGGATCCCACCAGTGGACGACCAATCCGGTGTAGTACCAGTAGTCGGCACTGTTGACCTCGAAGAGTCCGACCAGAACCGCCCAGGCGCCCCAGACGCCCATGGCATTCGAGTACATCGTGAGGATCGGCGTCATGACCACGCAGGCGACGAATCGAGGCACCACGAGATTGCGAATCGGATCCACGGACATGGCCCGCATGGCGTCCAGCTGCTCGGTGACCCGCATGGTGCCCAGTTCCGCGGCGAGGGCGCCCCCGACCCGTCCGGCGACCATGACCGCGGCGAGAACCGGGCCGATCTGCTTGGTGACGCTCGAATTTATGATCCCGCCCATTCGATCGGCCAGTCCGAGGGCGTCGAACTGCCGGAAGCCTTCGAACGCGAGGATCATTCCGATGAACATTCCCGTGGTGGCGACCACTGGAATGCTGGCCACACCGACGGTGAACAACGGGGGCGAGATCCGGCGGCGACTCAGCCAGTGTCCCGGACTCATGACCGTCCAGATCACGGTCGTCACGGCGAATCGAGTGAACGCGCCCACCCCGGCGAAGCCGTTCACCAGCATCGCTCCCAGTCGCGAGAACGGAAGCAGCAGAGGATGCACCAGCGACGACATCCGTGCAGGGTAGTCGAGCCTTCGATCGATCGCATCGTCCGATGACGCCGGCAAAAAGAGGACGAGGCGGTCTTGAAGACCGCCCCGTCCCGTTTTCTTGCGGGATCCGAGATCCCGTCGGTCATCGTTGCGTGACGATCAGGGGCACGGACCCCAGAGCGAGAGCAGCAGGCCGACGTCGGCACCACTGACTACGCCGTCGCCATTCAGGTCCTCCGGGCATCCCGAGCAGGGGCCCCAGGCCGCGAGGATGGATCCGAAGTCGGCACCGTTGACGATGCCGTCATCGTTGAAGTCGCCTTCGCAGCCGTCGCCACCACAGCCGAGCGTGGCTTCCAGGTCCACGGCCCAGTTGATATCGGGGAAGCCGATGTCTTCGAGCTTGGTGAACGTGGTCAGGCCGCAGGAGTCACTCAACACGTAGGTCGAGCTGGTGCTGGGCGACGCGTTGCCCGCGAAGGAGGCGAACCCGTCGGTGGACGGATCGATCGCGATGGTCGCGACGATCACGCTGTCGGCCGGTACGCAGATCGGGGGATCGAACGCGGCGGTCTGCAGGTTGAACGCACCCTGGGCGATCACGGTGTCTCGGGAACCGAGCAGCGTGAGATCGGTTCCGGGAGCGGTCGGATCGCCACCGTCGGCGTCGAGCCA
>NYWY01000015.1 GCA_002685335.1 Planctomycetaceae bacterium | reverse complement strand
CCCACCCCCGATGAGCGAGACCACCACGAAGCGCATGGAAGACATCGTCGGCCTCTGTCGACGTCGAGGCTTCATCTTCCAGAGCTCGGAGATCTACGGGGGCATCAACGGCTTCTGGGACTACGGCCCCTACGGCTCGGAGTTGAAGCGGAACCTCAAGAACCTGTGGTGGGAAGGGATCGTGCACAACAATCTGGTCGGGCCCGGTGGCGACCGCGTGAAGATCGTCGGCGTCGACTGCACGATCATCATGAACCCCAAGACCTGGGTCGCCTCCGGCCACGTCGGTGGCTTCAACGATCCGATGGTCGACTGCAAGGAGTCCAAGTCGCGCTATCGAGCCGACCACGTGCTCCATCTCGGGCTCAAGGGAGCCGACGAAGGCGGCCGCCTCTATGCCTTCCTGGAAGGTGACGATGAAAGTCTCGCCAGAGCCCGGAAGCAACTCGAGAAGTACGTGAAGCGAACGGTCGAGGACGAGGATCTCGCAACCGGTGCCTTCATGGATCTCTCCGCCGAACAAAGGGCGATCACCGTCGGTCCCGACGTCAAGGAACCCGGGACGCTGACCGAACCCCGCATGTTCAACCTGATGTTCGAGACCTATTGCGGCGCGATCCGCGATGAAGACTCCAAGGCATACCTCCGACCCGAGACCGCCCAGGGCATCTTCACCAACTTCCACAACGTCGTGGATTCCAGCCGCGTGAAGGTCCCCTTCGGTATCGCTCAGATCGGCAAAGCCTTCCGCAACGAGGTCACCCCGCGGAACTTCACCTTCCGCAGTCGCGAGTTCGAGCAGATGGAGCTCGAATTCTTCATTCATCCCGACGAGGCCGAGCTGTGGTACGCCTGGTGGCGGGACCAGCGGTATGCGTGGTGGAAGTCGATCGGGCTCGCCGGTGACAACCTGATTCTTCGGGAGCACGACAAGAACGAACTCGCCCACTACGCGAAGGCCGGGGCCGGAACCTGCGACATCGAGTACCGCTTCCCCTTCACCGCGCCGGGCTTCGGCGAACTCGAAGGCGTCGCCCACCGTTCCGACTACGACCTTCGCCAGCACGCCGAACACTGCGGCAAGGGCGACAAGATGCGGTATTTCGACCAGGCTCGGAACGAGCGGTACTTCCCCCACGTCATCGAACCGTCCGCGGGAGCCGACCGTGGCGTGCTCGCCCTGATCTGCGAGGCCTTCACTCCGGATGAGACCCGGGCTTCGAAGGTCTACATGAACTTCGATCCCCGGATCGCACCGGTGAAGGCGGGGATCTTCCCGCTGGTCGCCAAGGATGGCATGCCCGAGATCGCCGAGAAGCTCCACCAGGATGTTCGTCGGCGTCACGTGGTGGAAATGGACGCGAAACAGTCGATCGGCAAGCGATACGCCCGCATGGACGAGTGCGGCACGCCGTACTGCATCACCATCGACGGCGACACTGCCAGCGATCAGGCGGTCACCATTCGCGAGCGGAACACCCAGTCGCAGGAACGCGTGGCCCTCGACAAGGTCGCCTCGTTCCTCGACGAGAAGATCCACGGCGCGGACTGATCCATGGAGTCGGACTCGGAAAACGTCATCCCGAGTTCGACGGGCGAGGAGGCCGGCCCGCTGGGGACCACACTGCGCGTGGGGACCGTGAGATCGTGCCGCCCCAACCAGCATGCCCGTCGCCCGGCGTGGGTGCTGGAGATCGACCTCGGACCGCATGGGGTCCGCACCACCAGCGCCCAGTTGACGGATCGATACCCTGCCGAGGATCTCATCGGCCGGCAGGTGGTGGTCGCGACGAATCTCGGCGTGAAACGGATCGCCGGGATCAAGAGCGAGGTCCTGGTCCTCGGGGTCGCAGGCCCGGAGCAGGCCACGATCCTGCTGCAGCCCGCGGAGGTGGTCCCCGACGGCGGCCTGGTCCACTGACCGACGCCACCGAGGAACCGTGGATCGCTCGACGCGAGATCACCCGGGTGAAGCCCGAAATGGGAACATGAAAAGAAACGACGCGGTTCATGGTGAACCGCGTCGCCTCGTCCCGTTCCCAAATATCCGCCCGCAGGGCGGTTCATGCCGAATCCGACTCAAGAGCACCCGAACCACGCGATGCACCATCGACCGAAACTCGGCCTCGCCCCGGAAAGGGCTCGGCGGCCCGGCGCGCTTGGAGCATCGCCCGAAGGCGAGTTCCCGACTCGAGGGGTTCCCCCGGAATGGACCCCTCGGCCTTGCGGGCCGGACCGCCGAAACCTCGTCGGCGATGGGAGAACTATCGCGTCCCGCTGACACCACGGCTATGGGGCATCCGCCCCGGATCATGTGGAACCGGGCTCCTCGGGTTTGAATTCGCGTTCTGCGGAATCGAAACCCCGATTTAGCGAGAAAAAAGCGATGGCTTCCCCACCCGCGGGAAGCCATCGCTTGGAGCTCTCATGCAGCTCGGCTCGATTTTCATCGGGATCAGGGGGCGGGACAGGAGCCCCAGTTGCTGAGCATGATCCCCAGATCCTCGGAATCAACCACTCCATCCTCGTTCAGATCGGCCTCGTGGTCTCCCTCACCCCAACCAGAGATGAGGAAACCGAGATCCGCGGAGTTCACCATCCCGTTGCCGTTCAAATCCCCCACGCAGGGTGGGGTCGCCAGGGTGACACTGAGTTTCGGCGCGAAGTCCCGGGCGTTCCGGATGTAGGACGCATCGTCGCCGCCCGTGGTCAGCCGAACGATCATGAACCGATCCCGGTCGGGGGCGTTGAACGGCGCGGCCCCGAGGTTGATGGAGAAGTTGGAGGCAAGCGACCAGTTGAAGCTCGTCTGAGTGGAGCCGAACATGTTGAACATCGATGTTCCAACCTCACCGTAGGGCATGAAGGTGACTTCGGCCGTACCCCATCCGCTGCGGGGCGAGGTCCTGCTCCCCACGAGTCGGACTGATTCGATGGTCACACCTTCCGGAATCCACGACAGGTCGAAGGTGAGGAACGGCGCGTTGCGCGAACCCATGCAATAGCCACCCATCGTGCTGCAGCCCTTGATGCTCAGGGACGACGCATTCTGAGAGGACATCGAATGGTTGGAGCAGCAGTTCGGGATCGACCCGGAACTCACCTGCACGGCGCCTTCGAAGCGAGGCACCTCGATCACGACGTCATCCGCGATGACTGGCGTCACCGCCAGACCGAGAGAAAGGAGGAACAGGAAACGCGTGCTGCTGTGAATCATGGCTACTCCAAGGAGTCGAGGAACCCCGGACGGATGGCCTGTGACTCGATCATGGTAGCGGATGCACTGAGTGCGTTCCATCGATCGTTTGTTTTTCTTCGAAACCCCCAAAAAGCCCGGTTTCAGGCCCCCAACCACCGATCGTCAAGCAACATGCCCGGTGGAACCGCGGCCCCATCACCAGACTCGATCATGCTCGCCACCGGGTGGGCGCAGTAGTCCAGGCTGAAGGCGCCGGCGGGTCGATGGTTCCCGCTGAGACCGAGCCCGCCGAAGGGAAGGGCGCCACTCGCTCCCGCGGTCCCGCAGTTTCGATTCACGCAACCCGCGCGGCATTCCGCGAGGAAACGAGTCCAGGCGGAGTCGTCGCGGGTGAAGATGGACGCCGCCAACCCGTAACGAGTGGCATTGGCCTGTTCGATCGCGTCGTCGAAATCGCGGGCGATCGCGATCTGCACCAGCGGACCGAAGCATTCACGATCCTGCTCGATCTCGAACCGGTCGACCATCACCACACCTGGCGTGACGAAGTGCCCCGTGCCGTCGACCCGGGTGGATTCCACCAGCACCTTCCCCCCGCGAGCGTGCAGTTCGGTCTGGTAGGCGAGCACCGCATCCACCGCGTCCTGATTGATCATCGGCCCCATGAAGACGGGCCCGTCGGCGTCTCCGGGGCCGACCACGAGCGTGCTGGCCACCTTGCAGAACGCGGCGATGAAGCGATCCGCCACGTCGGCGTGCACCACGATCCGGCGGGTGCAGGTGCAACGCTGGCCGGTGGTCGCGAATGCGGCCCGGGCGCACTCGATCACCGCTTGTCGGAGATCGGCGTCGGGCAGCACGACGGACGGATTCGATCCCCCGAGTTCGAGGGCGACGATGCGGCCCGGCGTCTCGAGGTTGGCCTCGAGGATCCGCCGCCCCACCCCCCAGCTTCCGGTGAAGAGGATGCCGTCGACGTCGGAATGGGCGACCAGACGCGAGGCGGGATCGGCCCCACCCTGCACCAGATTGAACACTCCAGCCGGCAACTCGGCAGCGTCCGCGATCTCCGCCAGGGCCTGGCCCACCGCCGGCGTCTTGTCGCTCGGTTTGAACACCACCGTGTTTCCCGCAAGCAGTGCCGGAACCACGTGCCCATTGGGAAGGTGGGCGGGGAAGTTGTACGGTCCGAGGACCGCCATCACCCCGTGGGGACGAAAACTGCAGCGACCGATGCGGGTCTCGCCGGCCGCGACGTCGTACCCCTCGATCCTCCCCTTGGAATGGGGCCCGATCGTGATATCGACCTTCTTGCCGACGAGGCCGGCCTCCGCCGTCGCTTCCGATCGAATCTTCCCGGTCTCGAGCGTGATCAACTCCGCCAGTCGTGGTGCGTGCGACTCTGCCGCACTCTTCCAACGCTGCAGGGCGTCGAGGCGTCCTGATTCGCCCAGGCCGAACCACTCGGCACGCCCGCGAGTCGCCGCGTCGACCGCGGCATCCACGTGCGATGGCACCGAATCCGCGGCCCAGACGATGGTGTCCGGACGGGCCGGATCCCGAGAGATGATGCCGGAACCCACGGGGAGCGGATGCCAGCGACCATCGATGAAATCAGACGGGCCGCGTTCGAGCAGGCCACGATCCACGGCGGCGGACGCGTTCACGATGACTTCCCCTTGGATCCGGACTTGCTCTTCTTCGTGGTCTTCGTGGCCTTCGCCGGCGTTCGACGAGTCGACTCAGTGGGCGTGAGACCGACCTTGTCCCCCACCTCGATCCCCAGAGCCGCCAGCATCTTGCGAGGGATGCGGATGCCCCCCTCATCCTCGGCGAAGGTGGTCCGTACCGCTCGGAACGCGCCGGGGCCGTCGGGCAGTCCGTCCCCTTCGACGCTCACGATTCCCACTCGACTTGCCGGCACCCGGCCGGTACCCACCACGCGGACCCGCGACGTCTCACGGACCAGTGGAATCCGATCGAGTCGGGCTTCGAGATACGGGCCGCCGTCGAAGGGATCGATGTGTCCGTGATCCTTGAAACCCTGACGTTCCAACATCGCGAGCGCCGGCCGGGCCTCGTCGCCCACCCGCCCGATGAGGTTGCGGGCCTCCGGCGGGAGAAGCGACGCATAGATCGGATCCGTCGGGAACAACGAGGTGATGAATTCCTTCGAGTGCTGGCAGAAGACGTCGGCCTCGAGATAGGAGAGGTTGATGAAGCGACCACCCAGGTAGTCCCAGAGCACGTTGCGGCTGTCGGGGGTCAGCGAACCCATGACTTCCGCGATCACCCGCTTGTCGAACGACTTGCGATGAAGTCCCATGAAGTGGAAGCGGACGTTGGAGAGGAATCCTCCCAGTCGATCCTTGTGTCCGCGGTAGCCCGGGGCCAGCACGAGTCCTCCGAGTTCCGAAGGGCCGGTCTCGTCGGTGCCGAGCCGGAGCACCTTGTGGGTCTGCCCCTGCTGCAGATCCTCGCTCCAGAACGACTGTTTCGAGACCTCGAGATAGACATGAGGATTCCCGGGCCAGGACACGCAGCCGATGATCATGCTGGTACCGATGATGTTGCCGGTCTCGAGATCCTCGAGCACGAACATGTACATCCGCTCGCGAGGATCCTCGAGGCGATCGGCGAAACTCCGGCGGCTCCGAGCGATCTTGGTGGCGATCGAGTCGCGATCGGCCGGGAGGTTGAACGAGTGGACGAGCCGGGCGAGCTTGAGCACGGCCGGCACGTCATCGGTCCGAATCTGGCGGATGACGAACATCAACGGTTCCGGAGAGGAGGGAAAGGAATCGAACCGGACGGTCGGTTTCGATCAGGCGTCGGTTTCAGCGTGGGTCCGGGCCATCGCCCGCTCGAGAATCTCGAACACCGGTTCGAACTGCTCCGGCTCCATCACCCCCACCGGAGGAAGGAATCTCACGTGGTACGGACCATGCCCGCAGAGGAATGCGATCACTCCTTCATCGAAGAGGTGATGCAGGCAGGCCATGATCTTCGCTCGATCGCCGCCGAAGGGCGTGAGCCGGCACATCCCGCCGGTTCCACCGTAATGCTCGGTCAGGGTTCGGTTGAAATCCGTGGGGACCGGGGGGAACCACTCCGGATGCCGCTTCACCAGCGATGACGCCTGGGCACGGAACGCTGCATGCAGTTTCGCGATCCGGCCGTCAGGCCCGTAGTAACCCCCGTCGCGAAGTCGCTCCAAGGCGGCCCGACCGACGTGGAATGCACTGGCGGATCCGATGAAGGTCCCCGAAAGGAGACCCGGCTTCGGCGCGAATTCCTCGGTGAAGAGGATGGCGCAGGCCTGACTCATCTTTCCGATCGCCACCACGTCCACGTATTCGCCCAGGTCGAGCGTGTCGTACATGAACATCTCGGTGTTCCGACCGAAGGTCTGGACCTCGTCGTCCCAGACCGGGATACCGGCCGCCCGACATCGCTCCATGAGCGGCACGAAGAACTCGCGGGGCGCGGTCCGGAATCCACCTTCGCCCTGGACCAGTTCGAAGATGAAGCAGGAGTGCTGGCCGGGATACCGGGCGATCATCTGGTCGAGATGCCAGATCGCCATCTCGGTCGAACGTGATCCCAGGGCCGGATCGTAGAAAGGCATGTAGTCGACCTGGGCGTTCAAGGGAATACCCATCCGGCCACCCGCGGAATCCCCGATCTGGGCCATGGTGGTGGTCCGACCCATGAAGCAATCCTGAAAGGCCAGCACCCTTGGCGCCCCACCGGTCTTCTGCTGGCAGACCTTGATCGCGTTCTCGTTGGCCATGGCACCGGAGTTGGTGAGGAAGACGTGCTTGAGCTTCGACCCTTTTCGTGCCTCGCTCGCGAGGAGTTCGGCGAAGGCGATGCTCTCGGCGTTGAACTGGAGATTCCCCTCCATCGCGACGTCGCCCAGGGCGGATTCGATCGCGGCCCGAACCATCCCGGGATCGGAATGGCCGAACATGTGGACGCCGATGCCGTTGATCAGGTCCCACTTCACCGAGCCGTCGAGCAGTTCGACCAGCGGCCCCCGACCGATGCCGCTGCCCACGTAGGGGAAGATCGGTCCGCGACCCTTCGCGTCGGCGGAACGATCGATCCAGCCCTGGAGATTCTCTCGACCTCCCGGTGCTGCCGGCCGCGCCCCGTCGATCCCCGACTGGGCCGCCTCAAGCCGTCCGAGAATCGCATCGATGGCGGCCCGGGTCTCCGGAGCGTCATGGAACGTGGCGGCATTCGAATCAAAGACGGGAGTGGACACGAGCAGGCTCCAGACCGGCGGTGGAAAGCGATGGGAGACGATCCCAGGAAGGATCACCCCGACTCATGGTATCGGCCGTCCGGAACCCGTCCGTTCGCCGAAACCGTCCCGATCCAGCCGATGGAGCAGAACTGCGAGGAGGCCGGTTCGTTCGACCAGGCTCTCGATCTCCAGATGCTCGTCGGGACGGTGCATCCCCCCACCCCGGACTCCGAGGGTGTCGATCGTGGGCACCCCGGCCGCCTGCAGCAGGTTCCCATCACAGGCTCCTCCGGTCGAGGCGAAGGGCATGGGGCGCCCGAGAGCCTCGCTGACCTCCCTCGCCCGCTCCGCGAGGGCGAGCACTTCGGGCGTGGATGGCTTGGCCGGACGCAGAAACGCGGTTCGAGCCTTCAATCGCGGCGGATCTTCCATCTCGTCCCGCAATCTCGCCGCGAGGGCCTCGACCACTCGATGAACGTCCGAATCGAGACCGGACTGGGACGCCGCATCCGCGTAGCGGACATTGCCCCAGCAACGAGCATGATGGGGAACGGCATTGGTCGCACCACCCCCATGCACGGGCCCGATGTTGACGATGCGTCCTCGATCCGGATCCGCGAGGTCGGAGACCTCGATGATCGCCCTGGACAGCGCGACCACGGCCGATCGTCCTTCGGTGAAGGCCCGTCCGACATGGGCCGCTCGCCCCACCGCCTCCAGCATGAAGGTGCCGGAACCCATTCGTTCGACCACCAGAGAGCCATCCGGGAGTGCGGGCTCGAACACCAGACCGAGGTCGTGACCACGGGCGGCATCAAGCAGCGCCTCTTCCCCGAAGAAGGTTCCGGTCTCCTCATCGCTCACCAGCACGAACGTCCAATCGACCCGCCGCCCGAGCGACTCGAGGATCTCCAAGGCGGCGAGCGCGACCATGAGCCCGCCCTTCATGTCCATCGCCCCGGGACCGTGGGCGATGCCATCCTCGACCGGGGAGAGTTCCTGGAACGGACCCTCGGGATCGTGGACGGTGTCCAGGTGACCGCAGAGAATCATCCGTACCGCATCGACGCCGTCTTCGACCGGGCGTCGGGCGACCAGGGTCGGAGGGATCGAGACATCCCCGGCCGGGTCCGGGCCATCGATCCGCGGCGCGTCCTCGGGTTCACGATGAATCTCCAGCCACGCCGGTCGAGGCCGGCCCGGGACCAGTTCCACCTCGGCGCCCAGATCGTGGAATCGCCGCTCGAACCACGCCCGCATCCGATCGAGACCGTCCGCATTGTTGTGTCCGGTGGGAATTCCCACCAGGGTGCGGAGGTCTCTTTCGAGGGCTTCGGCCCGTTGCTCGACTCGAGCGAGCAGGCGTCGCTCGAAGTCGTCGAATCGTTCATCGGACGTCGTCATCATGTGCTCCTTGCCTGATCCGCAGCTGCGGACCTCGGCTCGATTTCGACCCGGCCTCGAAAACACTCCACCGCCGGACCCCGCTGTCGGACCGAATCGTTCTCCGACCCCGACCAGGCGATCTCCAACTCACCACCCGGGAGATCGACCACCCGCCACGGATCCTCTTCGGAACCGAAGCACGCCTCCCGAGACCCCGTCGACATCACGCTCGCGACCACCGCCGCGCAGGCGCCGGTTCCGCACGCCCGCGTGGCTCCACTTCCCCGCTCCCAGGTCGACATTCGAAGCCCGCCCCCATCCTCGGAAACCACCAGATGCACGTTGATCCGTTCGGGAAAGCAGGAATGGCGTTCGACCGCCGGCCCCACCTCCCGGATCATCCGATCGAGTTCGTCGCGATCGACGCTCTCGGCGTCGGACAGCGAGAGAACCGCATGAGGGTTGCCCATCGAAACCAGTGAGAGTCGCGTGTGCGAAGGAAACGCAACGCCGGGAAGCACCTCGGTCGCAGGCCGATCGATCACCGCGGCCCCGGCGTCGACTCCGGGGATTCGAGCCGGTATCTCTCCCGCGGCGAGCCGGGGAGCGGGCATCGCGACCTCGACTCGGACGGTGTCGTCCTCCAGCGTCGGGCCCACCGTCATCTCCACCACCCCAGCGGGCGTTTCGACCCGGATCGGTCCCGCCGGAACGATCCCGTCCCGCTGAAGCCATCGAGCGAGGCACCGAAGTCCGTTTCCACAGACTCCGCCATCGGAACCGTCCGCATTGAAGATCCGCATCCGAGCGTCGGCCCCCACGCCCACCGGATTCTCCAGGATCACCACCCCGTCACCGCCCACACCTTCTCGCCGATCGCTGATCGACACCACATTCGAGGAATCGATGTCGATTCCATCGCGTCCATCGATGAACACGTAGTCGTTGCCCAGTCCGTGCATCTTGACGAAGGGGATCCTCATGACCCGGACTCCATCGCCACGACCTCGCCGAAGCCGATCCCGCCCGCGCCGTCGGTCGCGAGGTCGATCCCCCACCATCCCGCGGCCAGGCACACCACGAGCAGGGATGTGACATTGAGAACTCGAACGGTTCGATCGATGGGCAACGATTCGATCGGTCGACCGATCAGAGACTCCAAGTGACGTCGTCGGGAGTCGATCGATCCGTGCCGCCAACTGAACCGCTCCATCGGCACCCCGTTGGCGAGCGAGACCGTCATCAGGGCCGAGGCCATCGACACGGCACCCGAACTCGACACCACCGGCAACGCCTCATCCTGATCATCCACCGACATTCGAACCGCCGCGAACGCATCCGCCTGCCGCTCGAATCGCCGAGAGACCCAGCCGAATCCGACCAGGACCCCGATCAGCACCAGACCGGCGGCGGCGAGGTCGAGCAACTCCAGATCACGCTGCATCGACGCCATCGAACCCCCGGAATCGATTCTCCACTGGTAGAGAGCCACGACCAGAGGATCGATCAGGAAACCCATGCCGATCGCCAGGGCCAGGACGGCGAGCGCCATCCAGATCAGGTGATGACGACGGGCGTGCGCGAGTTCATGGGCCATCACGGCCATCACCTGACGGCGATGCAGCAGGTCGAGCAGTCCGTCGGTCAACATCACCCAACGAAGGGACCCCACGATTCCCGTGACCCCGGCATTGATCACCAGGCCGCCGGTGGGCCAGAGAAGCAGATCCCGAACTCGAACACCCGCCCTGCGACACATGCCTTCGAGGATCTCGCGAACCTCCCCCGGAGGTAACGGAGTCGCCCCGACCAGACGAACCACCAGCCAGGGAGCCAACGCGACCACCGGAACGATCGCGACGATCGGAAGCAGCGTCTCCGCCCAACCGGGAATCGAATCCACCTCGGAAACCAGCATTCGGATCGACTCGCCGGTGAAGGCCAGCAGGGCGATCGGGACAAGCACCACCAGCATCTGCGACCGGACCTGCATCGCCACCCAGGCTCCACGCCCCGGCAGCGGATGCACCGGTTGTCCGTCATCGATTCGACGAAGGAGCGTCGATTCGCTCGCCCGCCGTTCGAACGGCTGGAAGATCCACCACGCCGCGATGATCGAGAGCAGGGCCGGGGCCATGGTCAAGGCTTCGTCGAGGAGCGGTGGATCACCGACCAGCGATCGAACACTGTCGCGGAATCCGAGTCCGATCACGCCACCGACCACGATCAACACCGCCGCCCATTGAACCAGTCGTTGAGTGCGGGCCGCCCGCTCGATCCGTCGGGGCCCATCGGGTCCGGAGAGTTCGCGTTGCAGCAGCACGGACCGGATCGACGCCGCCAGAACGAGCAGCACCGACCCGCCGAGCACTGGAATCGCCGCCGCCCACGGATCACCGCCCCCGGAACCGTCGACCGGCAGGAGCACCGAAGCCACGAGGATGAGCAACAACACCTGCAAGGAAATCAGTCGGGACGGGAGATCTGGCCGAGATCGACGACCACCCCGCCATGCCGGTACCAGTCCGCATTGAGGGTGCGGCTGTCGATGAAAGTGAAGACCAGGCAGTTCGCCCGGGTCGAATTCGCGTAGCCGAAGTCACCGAGATGCGGCCCGGCGTAGCGTCGGTTCTCGTAGTCCTGGGCATGATGATGGAAGTGGAACAGTCCGCGGTATCCCGCGTCGAACAACGCCTGGGGCGCCACGAAGCGAATGTCGCCGCCCCGGGTTCGGGGCGGAAACTCCTCGACCGCGAAACGACCTCGTTCATCGATTCCGATCACGCCACCGAACTCGGTACCGGTGTCGAGAAGATCTCGCTCGGCGTGATCGAAGAGATGCCGACGAACCGGTTCCAGGGCGATCGCCTCCGATGCGACCACCAGCGCCAGCAGGTCACCCCAGTCGAGTTGGTCGCGGCGATTTCGAAAGCGTTCGGAGAACGTGCCTCGATGCCCGGTGAAATCCGCGGTGTAGAAGCGACGCCCGTCGGGATCGATTCGCGGAGAGAGAATCGCTTCGAGTTCCGCCTCGTCCAGCTTCAACAGACTCGGATCGATCCGTGCGGCCCCCACGATGATGCCGAGATCGCGTGGCTCGAGTTCCGACCGTCGCTCCACCGGGACCTCGGCGATCGCGGCGATGATCGCGTTCAAGAACGCCTCGTTCTCCTCGAGGCACAGCGCCCTCATCCAGGCGATCTCCTCACGATTGCTCGGAACCACGTTGGTGGCCCCGGCCATTCGTCGAAGATCTCGGAAGAGTCCGTCGTTCGGAGCGACCTCGGCGTTCTCGAGGAGATCGACCACCACCTCGAGCCGCCCTTCGGCCACCAGAAGCTCCCAACAACGGGCACGAAGGTTGGCAGCGATGACCGGATCGGCATCCAACATCACCTGCACCAGTACCTGCGGCAATTGGGATTCACCGTACATCTCGACGAGCGCGAGCCGTTCCGGTCGTTGATCAGGATCGTCGAGGAAACCGGGCATCTTCCGAGCCCAGGCCCGAATGAGCGTCGGGGTCATTTCGACCCAGACCTCTTCGGCGATCAGTTCACAGATCCGGGTCCGCCATCTCGGAGCGGAAAGTCGAGGCAGATTGAGTTCGAGCAGTCGGGCGAGTTGGGCCCGGTCCAGTCGCGCCAGCGTGTTCCACGCGACCTCCCGGCTTTCGAGGGCGTAGCCATCGGAAACGATCATTCGTTTGAGGAGCCGGATCGTCTCCGCCTCGCCGAGCATCCCCTCGGCCATGCCAATCGCGGCCGCATGTCGAGCGGGGAGCTCCGAGGTGTCGGAAAGCACCCGACTCGGATCAGTCACGGTTCCTCCCCCGCAGCCGAAGAACACCGTGAGCAGAATGACCGCAAGGAACCACGATCCAAGCACCGGAATCTGCTCTTTCGCTCTCTTGAAGGGCTTCAAAGCATCAGCACGACCTACGAGCACGACGGCCTCCTTGCCGATCTTCTGGAAATTTTCGGCCAGACAATGGCCGATGTTCGCCGAAGGATCTGGGGCGGGTGACGTTCCGCCGGCGATCGACTCTATATGATCATCGTTGAGGAAATCGGTCCGGCGGGATCGACGATTGCCACCCAGGGTCGAACAGTCAAGATCCGACCCGATTCTCAGAAGACCATGACCGAATCAGATCAAGAATCGAAATCCGCTGATTCCGAACCGAACTTGGCCCCTCTGGAGCAGAGGATCCGCCAGGTTCTGGAACTGATTCGACCGGCGGTACAAGAAGACGGTGGTGATATCAAACTCGTTGCCGTGGAGACCGACGGGACGGTGAAAATACGCTTTCTGGGTGCCTGCATCGGGTGTCCATCAAGCGAAATCACGCTTCGCGACGGCATCGCGCGGAATCTGCGCGAGAGGGTTCCCGAGGTCACGTCGGTGGTCGCCGTCGACTGAAACGCGAACCCTCCTCCCGTCGGTTCGAATTTCCGCTTCTTCAGACTCGATTCATGAGATAGACTTCGGGCGGCCGAATGATCTCGGCCCGCCGCTCTGTCACCCGGTTTCGAAGCCGACCTCTTCCGAAGTCCGCTGCTCACGAACCCGACGATGAATCGAACACGGTTTTCGATCATCAGGACGACGACCCAGGAGCGGTGCCAGGCAGGAGGCCCCGGCGATGCTGGTCATCACCCGACGCGAAGGCGAAGAAGTTGTCATCGGAGATCCGTCCTCCCCGCTCGGCGTGGTGAGGGTTGCGGTGATCAAGGGCGATCGTGTTCGCCTGGCGTTCGAGTTTCCTCGAGAGGTCGACGTGCATCGGCGTGAGATCGCCGAGCAGATCGTGGCCGACGAAGAGGCACCTCCGGTCGCCGGCAAGATCCGCCCGGCTTCGGACGGCTGAATTCCGACCGCGGACACGTCCGCGATGGCTCTTCATTCCCAATCACACCGATCGTCCGACTTCAGCCGGACGAAAAAACGCCCGCGCCGTTTTTCAACGACGCGGGCGACGAAGCGAAGCAGCCACTGAGCCCCCGCTCAAAGGCCGAATGCCCTCGATCCAGGAGGACCGGGTCGAGGGCGTCGGAAGTCCTAGGGACTTCCCTGGCCGCGAGCATCCTTGCCATGCGGCCCACGAAACACCGGATCATCCTTGACCCGGCTGGTGCGTTCAGGTTGCCCCCCTGGACGCGCCCCATCACCATCCATCGAAACGGACGTGATGACTGCAGTCGAGATGCAGGTTGCGGCGGTCGTCCTTGAACGCCGCATCCCACGATTGTTTCGCCGTCGACTCGACCGCGGGTCGAGGGCGAATCTGACGGCCGATCCGTGGCCGTCGTCGTTCAGGTTGTTCGGAGTGGAAGCGGCGTTCATTCTGCGCCTCCCTGCTCCGACTTTCGGAGTGCCTGATGGGCCTGCCTCGCCCGCTGGAGCAGGCCGGGATCCGACCACTTGGCGTCCTGAAGAGTTCGCCAGGCTTCGGGATCCACCACCTCGAGGTGATCCTTCACCCCAAGCACGATCACACTCCCGGAAAGCTGATATTCCTCGAGCAGACGCTCGGGCAGTCGAACTCTTCCCGCGGAGTCGAGCGGGCACCGCTGCGATCTCGAGAAGAGCATCTGCTCGTAGTCCATCGAATCCTGATTGGGGAGCAGCGAGCCTTCGAGATTCGCGGCGTACCGCTGAAACGTCTTCTCCGGCCAGAGCCAGAGGTGTCCGTTGGGCCCGGGCGCCGCCCAGAAGACCAGGCCATGCGTTTCCTCGGAGAGCACGTCGCGAATCGCTGCTGGCACTGCCAGCCGCTGCTTCGCGTCGATCGTGTGCTCGTGCTGGCCGAAGAAAAACACGCATCGTGACTCCTGAGAGGAGAAGGACTGGTTCCGTGGCGACAATACCCCACGCTGCCCCACTCTTCAACACTTTGCCCCACTTTTCAATCTTTTTACGCCACCTCCACCCCCCCGAACCCCCTTCCCGCCCCCTTAAAGCACGAACAACTGTCTATCAGAAAAAGGCTTATGGACTTTTTGCCGAGACGGCGCATCTTTCCACTGTTCCTCCACCGCCGCGGCTCCCAATCCGGTCGAACCCTCCCGCTCGACCGCATCCGCGACCTGGACCATTCGCCGATCTCTCGAAGGAGAATCCCGCTCATGCGCATGACCAACCCGACATGTGCAGACTCAGGCCAGCCGTCGCACGAAACCGTGCTCCAAAGGCTTCCCCGAGGACGCTTTCTACTCACCGCAAGCCATGCCGGCGTCCGACAAGGACTTCTGGTGAAACGGGTCCAGCATTGCGCGGACGAACCACCGACGATCTCGGTCTCGGTGAAGAAAGGGCACGTGCTCAGTCCCCTGATTCGTGATTCCGCCCGGTTCGGCCTGTGCGAACTCGCGCCTTCGGATCGGATCCTCACCCGCCTCTTCGCTCGTCCCGCGGAGCTCCTGGATGAAGATCCCTTTCTGGGTCACGCCATGGTCCCGCTCGAGGATGCCCACGACCAGCCGATTCCGAAATGTGCCGCGACCTGGCTGGCCTGCGATCTCCTTCGGCATCTCGACATCGAATCCGACTACGAGCTCTACATCGGGCGGGTGATCGAATCCGGCGTCCTCCCCGCCGGCTCCAGCAGCGGCGCTGCCGCCGAACGAACGTCGATTCCCGGCCGAACCGAAGTCGATGACGCGACGTCGTCGAATGATCCGAATGGCGCGAATCGAAAACGAGCCACGGTCTGAGTGCCGGTCACTCCCGGGACGGCGCGCGGACCTACCATTCCGTCATGCCGAATCACACGCTGAACTCGTCCAACCGACTCGGCCTCGACTATCGATCCGAGGCCGCGATGTTCGATCCGCCGGTGGTCCCCATCATCGATGCCCACTGCCACATCAACGGTAGTGATGCGGTCGACGTCTTCGCCGAGGCCATGAACCTGTACGGGGTGGAATCCGTCTGGTCGATGACCGCGCTGGAAGACGTCGATTCGGTCAGGGATCGACTCGATGGGCGATTCGAACCCATCGCGGTCCCCGACTTCCGGGCCAAGGACCGTCGAAACGCCCACGGCGAGGGCTACACCCGGAGGATCATCGAGTACCGACGCCTCGGCGCCAGACTGGCGAAGTTCTGGTGCGCCCCGCGGATCATCGATGTGGGACGGGAGGTCGGGGATCCGGATCTCTTCCGACTCGACGGACCGATTCGACGCGCCGGCATGCAGGTCGCCAGTGATCTCGGCATGGGCATCATGATCCACGTGGCCGACCCCGACACGTGGTTTCAGACCAAGTACAAGGACGCCGAGATCTACGGCACCAAGGCCGATCAGTACGAACCCCTCGAAGCCCTGCTCGACGACTTCCCTGTCCCGTTCATGGTCGCACACATGGGTGGGTGGCCGGAAGATCTCGGATTCCTCGACGGACTTCTGACCCGACACCCCAACCTGCACCTCGACGCCAGTGCGACCAAGTGGATCGTGCGGGAGATCTCCCGTCACGAACCCCGGGACGTGCTGGCCTTCATGCTGCGACACCGGGGCCGCATCCTCTTCGGCTCCGACATCGTCACCCTCGACGAACACCTCGAACCAGCGGAACATGACACGGCCACCGAGATGACGAGGAAGGCGGGAAGCCGCGAGGAGGCGTTCGATCTCTACGCCAGTCGGTACTGGGCGCTGCGTCGGCTCTGGGAGACCGATCACGACGGCGAAAGTCCGATCTCGGATCCCGATCTCGCCTTGGTCGATCCGGATGCCCACGAGCCGTCGGACGCACCGCGTCTGCGAGGGATGTCACTGCCCCCCGACCTCCTGGCGACGTTCTACCGGGAAGCGGCCCTCGGACTGGCCGCCAAACTCCCCCTCGACTGATCATCCGCGGTCGGCCCGCCGGTCCGGCCTCGTCGACCGTGGCGGGCGGCGGCGGCATGCCCCATCTCGACCGCCAGCGACGGCGAGCCGGCCAGCCGGAGCAAGGCCCGACCGAACCCGTTCCGATCACCGGGAGGAATGAGTCGGACATCGACCCCATCCTGAACCAGGGCATCCACCGACGGGTTGCGGGCGGTGATCGCCGGCACCCCGGCGGCCAGCCAGGCCCGCAGGGCGAGGATCGAAGGCGACTCCAGGGGTTTGCGCGGGGTGGCCTGCACCACCACATCGATTTCGGCCGCCAGCCGGCCGGGCTCGTCGATCCGCTCATCGATCCGCATGGACATCCCCGGGCCTCGGAACACCACCGCCGCCTCTGCGAGCCATCCCGACTCTTCGATG
>NYWY01000014.1 GCA_002685335.1 Planctomycetaceae bacterium | reverse complement strand
GTGTCGCTCAACTCGTGACTCACGATGCGACCGCCCTATGTTCATCCACCCGCCCGTAAGTTGCCTTCGTCACCAATATGGCGAAGGCCGGACGTGATTGTCCCTATCGACCAGCATGGCCGAATGGGATGAGTTGCGGACTATATCCAATGCCAGCGACTTCGCCAGCCGCCCACGCTGGCGAATCCTGTTCATGAGGCCATAACGCGGGGGCAAATACGACCGAGACGACAGAAGTCCTGAAACAGCATGGCTTTACAGATTGGCCACGGAAAGCGGGGAATCGCTGGCAATCGGACCGATTCCGACACGACATCCCCAGAATGAGCCCAAAAAAAACTTCAACTCAGACCTTCCAAAGCGGCGCCGAGCCGGGCCACCGGGTGAATCTGAAGGCCCGGGATTTCAATCGATCCCCCTGGAATCAACGGGACGATCGCTTGCGTCGCCCCCCGACGAGCCAGCTCTCGAAGTCGTTGCTCGAGGTGCCGAACGCCACGAATCTCGCCGGTCAGGCCGATTTCTCCGAGAACGACGGTCCCTTGCTCCAGCGAACGACCATGATGAGCACCCGCGATCGCGACCGCCACCGCAAGATCGGCCGCCGGTTCCACCACTCGGATGCCGCCCGCCGCCGCTGCGAAGACATCCTGATCCGCGAGCCGCTGGCCGCCGTGCTTCTCCAGAACCGCGATGAGCATCGCGAGCCGGTTGGTATCGAGGCCCGTCGCCCGACGCTTCGCGGACCCAAGGAATCCGGTCGCGGTCAGGGCCTGGATCTCCACCGGCAGAAATCGTGTTCCGGCCATGGTGGCGGTGAGGACGGAACCCGCCGTACCGCCCTGCCCGGGCTCGATCGCCATTCCCGCCTCGTCCAGCTCTCGCAGCCCCAGATCCGTCATCTCGAACAGACCGATCTCCTGCGTGGACCCGAATCGATTCTTGGCGGCTCGCAGGACACGGTGTCCATGGTCGCGATCCCCTTCGAAGGCGAGTACCGCGTCCACCACGTGTTCCAGCAGCTTGGGACCGGCCAGCTGGCCTTCCTTGGTGACGTGACCCACGATCACGATCGCCGCACCGCTGATCTTGGCCGCCTGGACCAGATCATGGCAACACCGCCGAAGCTGAGTGGTGGACCCCGGAGGAGCATCCAGATCGGATCGATGGACCATCTGAATCGAATCGAGCACCACCACCGTGGGCTCCACCCGTCGAATCTCCTCGATGATCCGCACCAGATTCGTATCGGCGTGCAGATAGAGGTCCCCGGCCCGATCGATCGACTCACCGAGCAACCGATCGGCTCGAAGCCTGATCTGCTGGGGGCTCTCCTCACTGCTCGCATACAGGACCCGGCCACCGCCCAGAACCACGCTGGCCGCGGCCTGCAGCAGCATGGTGCTCTTGCCGATCCCCGGTTCACCCCCGAGCAGGACCGCCGATCCAGCGACGAAACCGCCCCCCAGCACGCGATCCAGCTCCCCCAGTCCACTGGGAACCCGGGGAACCTCCAGTTGTTCGACCTCGGTCAGGGGAACCGCCCGGGAAATCACTCCGGACCCGATCCCGTCTCCCGACGGACCGGCGGAAGATCGAAGGGCCACCCCCGCGACGGTGCCGATCGTGGCTGATTCCTCGGGCTCCCGGTACGCCTCCAGGGTGTCCCATGCACCACAGTCGGGGCAGCGGCCGATCCACTTGGGGTGAACCCCGCCACAATCCCGACACAAGAACGACGTGCGAGTCTTTGCCATGATGCGAAGTCTACGGCTCCGCGTTCGGGTTCTGATCGGTGACGCGACTTTTCCTCGCCGAACCTGAACCGCACGGCTGCTCGCCGCCGCCGCCGAGGAAGCCAGGCCGGACTGAACGACGAGGCGACCGTCAACCGAGACCGGAAGATCAGACAGGGCGTGGTCGGATCATCGATTCTGGCGGAGGAAGGCGGATAGAGGCTGGGGCCGGCTGCCGGGAGTCCCGGGGATTCGGGGCGTCGGAGATTCGGGAGCCCCCGGGCTTTTCCGCAACCGATGGCGACCAACGACTACCGGGCCGCTCGCCGCAGTCGCCGCGCCCAGGCGCCATATAGAAGGAAGGCGCGACGACGTTCCTTCGGGGACGGCCACGCGGCGCGGTCCGATCCCAACGCCGTCTCTTTTCGCCAGGTCCAGTACCGACCACCCAGACGAAACCGGGTGGCGACCGCGAGGTCGAGCAGTCCGAGCAATCCGGGGATCAGGTGACGCATGAGACGATGTCCGGGACCTGGGGTCGAGCGAAGAGGCAATCGGGCCCTGATCCTGTCTGGTCAGCCTGCGGTGGACTCGGAAATCCGACCGCGTTCAAGTCCGTCGTCGACCGGGCTGAAGCGACTCCCGATCATCCGAACCCGATTGTTCGGGTTGGCCTGCCGTGGCATGATCGGAAGGATCACGTAGATCAAGGCGATGGTTCCGAGCGATCCCGCCCACATCCACTCGCCCCATCCGAAGAACAGGAAGACCGAGGTCACCAGCATCACCAGCAGGGATGCCGGAATCATGCCTTCCCAGGCCAGTCGCATGAGCTGATCGAAGCGGAATCGCGGCAGGGTCCAGCGGATCGCCATCGCAAAGGCGACCAGGAGGAACATCTTGCCCGCCACCACGCCGAACTGGATCAGGCCCAGCCACCAGGCGCCGCTCGCCGGCAGATCCCAACCACCGAAGGGGTTCACGGACCAGCCCCCGAGGAAGAGCATCGTGAAGAATGCCGCCCCCGTGATCATGTGGAAGTATTCGGCGAGGAAGAACAGGGCGAACCGCATCGACGAATATTCGGTGTGGTACCCGCCGACGAGCTCGCTTTCACATTCGGCCAGGTCGAACGGGGCTCGATTGCTCTCGGCCAGCATGCAGGCGTAGAAGATGATCGCCGCCACCGGAAGCTGCACGAAGTTCCAGGCTCCGGAGGCCTGGCTGCCAATGATGGCGTCCGGGCGGATCGATCCCGAAACCAGGATGACCGCCAGCAGGGACAGGCCCATCGGGATCTCGTAGGAGATCATCTGGGCCCCCGCCCGCAAGCCACCGAGAAACGACCACTTGTTGTTGCTCGCCCAGCCGCCCAGCGTGACGCCGAAGACGCCGAGAGAGGCCACCGCGATCAGGTAGACGACGCCGATGTTGATCGAAGCCCCCACGACCGTGACCTCGTACAGAGCGTTCCCCTGGGCGATTCCCAACCAGCGGACCAGACCGGTGATGTCGATCGCACCCGTGAACGGCACGATGATGAAACCGATCATCGCCGGAAGCATGATCAGCCCCGGTGCCAGGGTGAAGAGGGCCTTGTCGACGCCCGACGGGGCGTAATCCTCCTTCAGGAGAAACTTCAGGCCGTCGGCCAGCGGCTGGAACAGACCCTTCGGCCCGACCCGATTGGGGCCGACGCGATCCTGCATCCAGGCGCTGAGCTTCCGCTCCAACATGATGGAGTAGGCGCACGCTCCCAGGAACACGTGCAGAAGCACGACGATCACCAGGAGGGAGAAGACGAGTTGGACCTGATCCGGAGTGGCGGTGAACATGAAAACCTCTGGCAGAGTCCGGAGTGGTCGATCGATGACCCCGCGGACGAACGCGGAGTCGGTCTGGGGTCGAGGTGGCCCGAACCACGGGTCGACAGGATAGGGAGTCTATCGGCGAGAGGACCTCGGGTTCGACGCCGGAACCAGCCCGATCTCGAGCTCGGCGGAACGCCGAGCCGACGATCCGGGTTCCCGTGGCCGTGTCAGCCGGGGCAACCCACGGAATCAGACTTCTCGGGCGTGCCGGTCGGGGCATCCGGCCGGGAAAGTTCCGGGAAATAATCCTGGGTGGCCGCGACGTTCCACTCTCCCGCCCTCAGTGCCGCGATCGCCTGCACCGACGCCCGGGCCCCCGGGGCGGTGGTGATCATGGTCACGCCGGCCTTGACCGCGGTGGCCCGAATCCGGCCCTCGTCGGTTTCCGCGCCCTTGCGGGTGGCGGTATTGAGGATGAGCGAGACCTCCCCGTCCGCGATCAGGTCGAGGATGTTCGGCCGAAGCCCCTCGGAGATCTTCGGGAGAGGCTCCACATCGATCCCGAAATCCCTCAGGTACGCATGGGTGCCACCGGTGGAAACCACTCGGAATCCCATGGATCGAAGCGAGCGGGCGATCTCGACCGCGGCGTCCTTGTCCTGGTCCCGGACCGAAAGGAAGACCGTCCCCTCGGTGGGAAGCACCATCCCGGCGCCCATGCAGGCCTTTGCGAACGCGAGCGGGAGTGAACGGTCCGCACCCATCACCTCACCGGTCGATCGCATCTCCGGGCCGAGAATCACATCGACTCCCGGGAACTTGCTGAAGGGGAAGACCGGTTCCTTGACCGCGTAGAAGCCGGCATCCGGAACTTCATCCACCTCGAGGGAATCCAACGACGCCCCCATCATCACCTTCGCCGCGAGTTGCGGCCACGGGACGCCCTTGGCCTTGGAGACGAACGGTGCCGTTCGACTGGCCCGCGGGTTGACCTCGAGGATGTAGATACGACCATCCTTGACCGCCAGCTGGAGGTTCATGAGACCTCGGACCCGAAGCCTCTTGGCAAGACGACGGGCCTGATCCTTGATCTCCTCCACGATCTCGTCCGAGAGCGAATAGGGAGGAATCGTGCAGCCGGAATCCCCGGAATGCACCCCGGCCTCCTCGATGTGCTCCATGACCCCGCAGACCAGGGCCCGCGACGGATGATCGGCCAGATCGAGCATCGCCGCTCTCGAATCCTCGTGCGGCTCGAAATCCGCGATGACGTCGACGTCGACTTCGACCGCGTCCCCGAGAAAGCGATCGATCAGGACCGGAGCGTCGTGCAGATCGCTCGCTCCCACGGCCGCCACCATGTATCGCGTGAGCGCCGACTCGTCGTAACAGGTCTCCATGCCACGACCACCGAGCACGTAACTGGGTCGGACGAGCACCGGGTAGCCGATGCGAGCCGCGATCTCCACCGCCTCTTCGAGCGACTGCGCGATGCCGTTCTCCGGCTGCACGAGATCGAGTTCGTCGAGCACCGCCTTGAAACGGTCACGATCTTCCGCAAGGTCGATCGAATCGAGCCCGGTACCGATGAGCGGGACCCCGGCCGCCACCAGTCCGTGGGCGAGGTTCAGCGGCGTCTGGCCACCGTATTGCACGATCACGCCCACCACCCCACCGGATCGATCCGGATCTTCGACCCCGCCACCATTGAGGCGCTCCACGATGTCGAGGACGTCCTCCAGGGTCAGGGGCTCGAAGAACAGCTGGTCACTGGTGTCGTAGTCGGTCGAAACCGTCTCGGGATTGGAATTCACCATGACGGACTCGAAGCCCATCTCCGCCGCCGCGAAACTGGCCTGACAACAGCAGTAATCGAACTCGATCCCCTGTCCGACCCGATTCGGTCCGCCGCCGAGGATCACGATCTTCGGTCGATCACCGATCCGCGCTTCATCGTTGCGCACCGACCGGATTTCTCCGTCGTCGCCGAGCATCCGATGTTCCGGCTCGTAGGTCGAATAGAAGTACGGCGTGACCGCCTCGAATTCCGCGGCGCAGGTATCGACCAGTTTGAAGACCGGCTCCACCCCGAGTGACTTGCGTCGTCGTCTCGCTTCCAGAATCGTGGTGGTCGAGATGCCGCCGAGCCAGAGGTTGGCGAGCTGGGGGTCGGAGTACCCGAGCCGCTTCGCCTCGAACAGGAGCTCCGCCGGCACGGTGTCGAAGGATTCGTGTTCGACCAGTCGGTCCTCGAATTCGACCAGCTGGGCAATCTGATCGAGATACCAGGGGTCGATGCCGGTCAACGCCCGGATCCGCTCCAGCGTCCAGCCCGCCTTGAAAGCGTAACGCACGTAGTAGAGGCGACCCTGACTGGGAACCGAGAGCTTCCGGACCAACGTCTCCTCCGCGACCGGCCAGTGGGCGATCGTCTCGGAATCCTCGGCCCGTCGGGCCTGCAGCCACCAGTCGTTGGCGTCCAGCCCGAGACCGAATCGCTTGACCTCCATGGAACGGATCGCCTTCTGCAAGGCTTCCTTGAAGGTGCGCCCGATCGACATCCCCTCTCCCACCGACTTCATCTGGGTGGTCAGGGTCTCGTCCGCCTCGGGGAACTTCTCGAACGTCCACCGAGGCATCTTCACGACCACGTAGTCGATCGACGGCTCGAAGCACGCCGAGGTCGTTCCGGTGATGTCGTTTCGCAATTCGTCGAGGGTGTAGCCGACTGCAAGTTTGGCGGCGATCCGGGCGATCGGAAACCCGGTCGCCTTGGACGCCAGGGCCGAACTTCGGGAGACCCGGGGGTTCATCTCGACCACCACGACGTCCCCGTTCTCGGGATTGACCGCGAACTGCACGTTGGATCCGCCGGTATCGACCCCCACCTCGCGCATGATCGCGAAGGCCCCGTCCCGGAGCCGCTGGTATTCCTTGTCCGACAAGGTCATGATCGGGGCGACCGTGATCGAATCTCCGGTGTGGACCCCCATCGCGTCGATGTTCTCGATCCCGCAGACCACGACGCAGTTGTCCGCCCGGTCACGCACCACTTCCAGTTCATATTCCTTCCATCCGAGGAGGGAACGATCGACCTGGACCTGCCCGATCATCGAGGCCTTGATGCCGCTGCGAACGATCTCTTCGTATTCCTCGCGGTTCCAGGCGACTCCACCCCCGGTGCCACCGAGCGTGAACGCCGGACGAACGATCGCCGGCAGACCGATCTGGTCGAGAAAGTCGATGGCATCTTCGACCGTGGTGACGGTGCGGGATTCGGGGTTGGAGAGCCCGACCGCGTCCACCACCTTCTGGAAGGCCTCGCGATCCTCGGCCCGACGAATGACCTCTCGGTCGGCTCCGATCATCTCGACCTGGTGCTCCTGGAGGACCCCCTGATCCCAGAGCTCGCAGGCGCAGTTGAGTCCGGTCTGCCCCCCGAGCGTCGGAAGGATCGCATCGATCGGCGTCCCCAGCTCCTTCTCCCGCTCGATGACCCGACGAATCGATTCGGGCGTGATCGGCTCGATGTAGGTTCGATCGCTGAAGGCTGGATCGGTCATGATCGTCGCCGGATTCGAGTTGACCAGCACCACCCGATAGCCCTCCTCGCGGAGTGCCTTGCAGGCCTGGGTGCCGGAATAGTCGAATTCGCAGCCCTGCCCGATCACGATCGGGCCGGAACCGAGGAGGAGGATCGTGGTGAGGTCTTCCCGCTTGGGCATCGAGGGGATCCGCCTGAGTGAGGGGCGTCGTGAGCCTGAGAACGCGAGGGTCTTGATCGCGACGAGCCCGGGCGGCCCGACGAGCGCAAACTTGCGACATGATAGCGTTGCCTTGCGGCACCGTTCGTCTCCTCCCCTCCGTCGAACGATCATCCACGGCTTGACGGCACTCATTCCTCCGCGGAGGCTCCTCGCATCATGACGGCCACCCTCTGGATCCTCGTCGGAATCGTCGGAATCGCCTGGGTGGTGTTCTGGATGGCCGTGGTGCCCGCCGCGACGCGGGAGATCCGCCGTCGACTCGCCCTCCGCCTCGGGGACAGCCCCGCCGCCGGATTTCTCGATCTCATCAACGTGGCCTACGTCGGGTGGTGGCACCGACTTCGCCTCGTCGGATTCGAGAATCTCCCCGCTCCGTTCCGGGAGGGCGACCGGGGCGCCGGGATCGTGGTCGCCAATCATGCCGCTGGCATCGACCCTCTGATGGTCCAGGCGGGGATTCGACGATTCATTCGCTGGATGATGTGGGCCGGGATGATGACTCCGGTCCTCGCCCCCGTCTGGAAGACCGGGCGGATTCTTCCGGTTCGCTACGGATCCCAGGACTCTTCGATCGTTCGAACCGCGGTCCGACACCTCAAGGACGGCGGCCTGATCGGGATCTTCGCCGAAGGCGCCATCGCCCGACCTCCGGGCGAGATTCGTCCTTTTCAGGCCGGAGTCGGGCTGGTCGCCCGCCTGAGCAAGGCCCCGGTGCTCCTGCTTCACATTCACGGCGTTCCCTACACCCCGACCGCGTTCGGCTCCATTTTCCGCCGTTCCCACACCGTGGTGGAGGTGGTCGGGATCTTCGATCTCAAGGATGTGAAGGATCCCCATGAAGCCGCGGATCGACTCCGAGAGGCGCTGGTGGCCCACTGCGGATGGCCAACGAACGAGGAGAGCATGATCGACCGATCCGAGATCGAGAATTCCCAGGACGAGAACCAGTGGTGAAACCGGTGTCGGGGAGAGACCGCCGGGCACGGGCCTCGGTACAGTCCGATCATGCTCGACCGAATTCGAGGTGAATTACGACATGTCGGCGACCATGTCGCCGCGGTCACCGTCGGTCCCCTGGACTACGAGGTGCTCGTACCCTCGGGAGATGCCGCCCGTCTCCGACTCTCGGTCGGGGAGCCGGTGGAATTCGTGCTGCTCCACTACCTGGAGAGCCAGGCCAACGGTGCGGTCTTCCGCCCCCGGCTGGTCGGCTTCACGAGCGAACCCGATCGATCCTTCTTCGAACTCCTGACTTCGGTCAAGGGCATCGGTTACCGCAAGGCCCTCCGGGCCCTGGCCATGCCGCTCGCGACCGTGGCCCGGGCAGTCGCCGAAAAGGACACCGACACCCTGCGTGCGCTCCCCGAAATCGGGAAGAAGACCGCCGAGACCATCGTCCTCGACCTCGCCGAAAAGGTGGAACAGATGCTGCCCGGGCTCGCCACCGGTCTTGAACCCGGCGGGTCCACCGGCGATTCAAATGATTCGGTCGCAGGGGACGCCGCCCGGGATGCGATCCTCGTGCTGGTGCAACTGGGTGAAAGCCGCGTGGTCGCCGCGGATCTGGTCGAGCGGGCCCGCCGAGCCGATCCGTCGATCGACGAGAGTGACGCCCTGGTGGCGGCCGCCCTGCGACTCAAGGAACTGGTCGGCTGAACACGCCCGCGAAAAGAGGTTCTACACGGATGCGACACGCAATGATCATGGCCGGCGGTTCCGGCACCCGACTCTGGCCGGTGAGCCGATCTCAGCGCCCCAAGCAGCTGGTTCCGCTCATCGACGGTCGAAGCCTGCTGGAGATCGCCAGTGACCGCCTCGGTGACGTGGTGGACGCCGATCGACGATGGATCTGCACCGGAGAACGATTCCGGGCGCAGGTTCGAACCGCGGTGCCCGCGATCGACGATGAACGAATTCTGGGGGAACCCTGTGGCCGCGACACGCTCAACGCCGTCGGCCTGACCGCCGCGGTACTCGCGTCGACCGATCCGGATGCGATCTTCGCGGTACTCACCGCCGATCATCTCATCGAGCCGGAATCGATCTTCGCCGATCGCCTCGATGCCGGTTTCCGGCTGGTCGAGGAGGATCCTTCGCGTTTCGCCACGTTCGCCATCACCCCGACGCATCCCGCGACCGGCTTCGGATACGTCGAGCGCGGAGATGCCATCGAAGGACATGACGGCTGCTTCCAGGCGACTCGCTTCGTCGAGAAGCCCGACCGTGAAACCGCCGAGGCCTACCTTGAAGCGGGGAACTTCGGCTGGAACAGCGGAATGTTCGTCTTCCACGCCCGCACGGTTCTGGAGACGATCGGCCGTCTCGAACCCGCGACCCTCGAAGGACTCCAACGCATCGCCGCGGCCTGGAACTCCCCTCAACGCACCGCCACCCTCGAAGCGATCTATCCCGACTTGAAGAAGATCAGCGTCGACTACGGTCTGATGGAGCCCGCCGCCGCGGACGATCGAATCTCCATCGCGGTGGTCCCGATGGAACTCTCGTGGATCGACGTCGGCAGCTGGCCGAGCCTCGGCGAGACGGTGCCCCCCGACGAACACGGAAACCGCGCGACCCCCGGCACCGCCCACACCGACATCGAGTCGAAGAACCTGTTGGTCTTCAGCGAGGACACCGATCACCGCATCTGCACGGTCGGCTGTGAAGACCTGGTCATCGTCCATACGAAGGATGCGACCCTCATCTGCCGGACCGAGGACGCCCAGAAGGTCAAGGACATGGCGGGCATGGTCCCGGAGAATCTTCGATGAGGGGCGACGTCCTTTGAGAGTGCTCTGCGTCGACCTCGGCGACGTCCGGACCGGCCTCGCCGCCGGCGACGACGTCGTTCGACTGGTCCAGCCGCTTTCGGTCCTGGTCGAACGGAACGCCGAACTCCGAATGGAGAAGATCGCCAGAGCGATCGAGGATCATGGCGCGGACCTCGTGGTCGTCGGGCTCCCGATCAACATGGACGATACGGAAGGCCCGCGAGCGATCGCCGCGAGGGCGTTCGGTGCCGCCCTGGCCACCCGGACCGGCCTGCCGGTCGAATTTCACGATGAACGGTTGTCGAGCTTCGAGGCCGATGAGACCCTCAAGGGTTCCGGCCTCACCCGAAAGGGGAAGAAGAAGATCCAGGACGCCGTCGCCGCGGCCACCATCCTGCAGGACTGGCTGAACGCGAGATCCTGACCGGACGACGCGTCGATTCAACCGCCACAGGAAGCCTGGTCGAGATACCAGACCAGTTCGCCCGCGGTCGGACGGATCCCCTTGCAGGGAAGGGTCTCGAATCCGTCGGTTCCGGTGGCGATGCGATCGATCATCGACGCCTTCCCCGAACCCAGCACGTAGAAGACGACGGTACGAGCCGCGTTGATCAGCGGATAGGTCATGGTCACCCGCGGTGGCGGGACGACGCTCGCTCCGTCGTTGTCGACCACCCACCGTTCCTCCTCGTTCAACGCCTCGGTGTGCGGAAAGAGGCTGGCGGTGTGACCGTCGGGCCCCATGCCGAGCATCACGAAGTCGAGCCGATCGCGATCGGTGTCTCCGAGGGAACCGCCGAGGGCCAGGGTCTCCCGAAGTTCCTGCTCGTAGACCTCCGCCGCATCCTCCCGGTCCACCGGCATCGGATGGGCGTTCGCGGCGGGAAGATCCGAATGCTCGACGATCAACTCGTGGATGTGCTTGTAGTTGTTGGTGTCGCTGTCGAAGGGCGCTCGCCGCTCGTCG
The DNA here is from genome assembly GCA_002685335.1 of Planctomycetaceae bacterium. The sequence goes on along the minus strand of NYWY01000014.1, from coordinate 46,621 downwards.
ACGATCCAGAGATGCGTCCGGCTCCACGGCATGTCACGAAAGAGTGGATCGATCATCAGCCGCCGATAGAAAGGCATGGGCGTGCCACCTCCCGACAAGGCGAGATGGAAGATGCCGCGACGGCCGACCGCATGCTTCGCCGCGGCGAGCAGATCACGTCCCAGGCGCTCCTGCGCGTCCTCCTCGTCCGCCGCCACGTTCACGCCACCTGGAAGCGAGGGCACCTCGAATGGATCGGGTTCGATGTCGTAACTCATGATCGGTCCTCCTCGTGCCATCGTCTTCCATGCCGGGCGAGCATCGCCTTCGCGGAATCCGGTCCCCAGCTTCCCGGGGCGTAGTTGTCGTGAATGTCTCGTCGCGCCTCGGCACTGGCCTCGTCGAGAAACGGCATCACCGCATCCCACGCGCTCTCGACTTCGACCCGACTCTTGAAGAGCGTCTGATCTCCCCGCATCGCATCGATGATCAGGGGTCCGTATGCCTCGACCACCGGCTCCTCGGGATCACGATCCAGCGCCGCGGCCATCTCGAGCGGATCGATCTGGATGCCCATGCCGGGACGCTTGGTCTCGAATCGGAGCGAAAGCCGTTCCTCCGGAGCGATCGAGAAGACCAGCCGGTTCGGTTCGAGGTGCTTCGCGTCGGCGGAGATCGGAAGCTTGCGGAACAGATTCGCCGCGGGTGGCTTGAATTGCACCACCACTTCGGTGCGCTTCTCCGCCATCCGCTTTCCACTGCGGAGGTAGAACGGCGTACCCGCCCATCGCCAGTTCTCGAATTGAAGATGAAGCGCCGCGAAGGTCTCCGTGGTCGAGCCCGGCGCCACGCCCTCGCTGGCGGCGTACCCGGGATCGTCGGCCCCGTCGGCCGCGTACTGACCCAGGGCGCAGTATTCCGCGACCCGGTCACGCGGCGTCATCGCGATCGCATCCGTGACCTTCACCTTCTCGTTCCGGATGTGACCGGGGGTGTAGTCGGTCGGAGGTTCCATCGCCACGAACGCCAGCACCTGGAAGAGGTGTGACTGGATCATGTCACGGATGGCTCCGGTCTGGTCGTAGAAGCCTGTTCGCTGGCCGACGCCCACGGTCTCCGCCGCGCTGATCTGGACATGGTCGATGTACTGCTGGTTCCAGACCGGTTCCCAGAGGATGTTGGCGAATCTGAAGACCAGCAGGCTCTGCACGATCTCCTTCGCGAGGTAGTGATCGATCCGATAGATCGACTCCTCCTCGAAGGCTCGTCCCAGGGTTCGGTTGAGCGCCCGAGCCGTCTGGTCGTCTTCACCGAAGGGTTTCTCGACGATGATCCGCTGCCAGCTCGCATTCGATTGATCGATGCTGCACCAGCGTTTGCCCTCCACCACGAGGTTCGCGGCCGCGATCCGCTCGACGATCGGTTCGTAGAGCGAACTCGCGACGCTCAGGAAGAAGAGCACGTTGCCTGCAGTGTCCGCCGACCGGTTGAGTTCGGCGACTCGCCTGGCCACCGCATCCATCCCGGACACCGTGGTCGCGTCCGCCGGCTGGTAGTGGATCCGGCTCGCGATGTCCCGCCAGACCTCCTGATCGATCCCGTCGTCGTGCCGGGCGAGCCAGGGCTCGAGCTCCTGCCGCCACTGATCGTCCGTCTTCTGTCGCCGCGCCACCCCGAGAATCCGGGTGTTGGAGGGAAGGAGTCCGGCCTTCGCCATCTCGTACATCGCCGGTACGAGCTTCCGGGCGGTCAGATCGCCGGACGCGCCGAAGATGACGAGAACGCAGGGATCGACGGGGATCGTTGGGATCGACATTCGGTTCGTCTCGAGGAGTTCGGGCGGAATTCAGGCCGGGGGCGAATCGACGATCGCAAGCATTTCGGCCAGTGCTTCACCGGGGTCGGGTTCCCGCATCAGGTTCTCACCCACGAGGGCGATGTTGATGTCGTGCTGGCGAAGTCGGAGCAGATCCTCGCCGGTCCGAATTCCGGACTCGCTCACCAGCACCCGGGGATCCTCCACCAGATCGAGCATGCGGAAGGTATGCGCAAGATCGGTGGTCATGGTGTCCAGATCCCGATTATTGATCCCGAGCAGCGAATAGCCCGAATGCGGGAAACCGATGTGATTGAGCATGCGGCAGAGATTGTCGACCGAGTGGACTTCGACCAGGGTCGTCATCCCCAGTTCGGTGGCGAGGATCTGGAGATCGATCACCTGACCCTCGCTCAGACATTCGGCGATCAGCAGGATCGCGTCGGCGCCCGCCGCCCGGGATTCCCAGACCTGATATTCGTCGACGATGAAGTCTTTTCGGAGCACCGGAAGAGGCACCCGATGCTTGATCCGCTGGATGAAGCCGAGATCGCCTCCGAAGTAATGCTCGTCGGTGAGGCAACTGATCGCCGCCGCCCCGCCCGAGTGGTAGCGTTCGGCGATGTCGGCAGGATCGAAGTCCTCCCTGATCACGCCCGCGGAGGGGCTCTTGCGCTTCACTTCGGCGATCACGCGAAAGTTTCTCGGTTTTCGGTCGGCCACCACCGCCCGAAAGAAGTTTCGTGGCCGCTCCAGGTCCGCGATGCGATCCTTGATCGCCTCGAGCGAAGTCCTCGCTCGGGCTTTTTCCACTTCGACCCTCTTTCGGGCCACGATCTCGTCGAGCACGCTGGACATGATGGGACGGGGTACCCGGACGAGGAATCGGAAAGAACGTGAAGTCGACGAAGGAGGCACGTGCCGGGCGGCGGTCATGTTCGCCGCCCTGCCGGTGTCACCCGGGATTCTACTCGCCGCCGACCCCGCCGCCGCCGGCCCGGAGACCCCCGAATCCTCCTTTGCGTGGATGACGGTGATGAATCTGGTCCTCGCCCCGGTCATCCTGGTCCTCCTGGCCCGCAGCCAGGGGTGGAGACCTCCGAGTCGTCGCGGTCATCCTCTGGCGACCCCGTGGCGACTTTCACCGATGGTCGGTCCGATGCTCTTCGGCCTGTCTCTCATCCTGGGTGGCCTGGGCGTCATGGTGGCCTCGAGACTGATTCCGGCCGATGCGTCGAACATGTGGCGAATCACCCTCACCATGTGGGGAGGCATCGGCGGCTCGCTTCTGGGTTGCCTTCCGGCCGCGGTGATCTGGAAGAACCAGGTCCGCCCGATCCACGCCGCCCGTCCGATGCGACCGTTCTCCGGATTTCTGGCCGCCGGACTGACCCTTCTGATCTCGATTCCGCTGGTGCAGACCGTCTCGGTGCTCGGACAACTGATCCAGGAGTGGATCTCTTCGGAGACGCCATCCAACCTCGCCCACGCGACGCTTCGCCTGATGGTCGACGCCCCCCGGGATCCTGCATGGTGGCTGCTGGCCGCCGGAGCGGTCATCGGCGCGCCGGTACTGGAGGAGATCCTCTACCGGGGTTTCATCCAGCAATCGGCGAGGAAGGTGGGGCTGGGTCCCTGGCCGGCCTCGATCATCACCGGTTCCCTGTTCGCCATCATGCACCTGTCGGCGATTCCGGACGAAAACCGGATCTCCGCGCTGACCAGCCTTGCCGTGCTGGGGGTCGCCCTCGGCCTGCTCCGGGAGCGGGCCGGCCGATTGGATGCCTGCATCCTGGCCCACTCCGGCTTCAACCTCTTCAATCTCTTGCTCGCGACCGCTGTGGCCTGATGCCGCGCTGTACGCTCCTGCTCGTCCCGTCCCTTCGCTCCCCTTTCTGACGCAGATCACGGAATCCCATGTCCGAACGACCCCGCATCCTCACCGGCGACACCCCCACCGGAAGACTCCATCTCGGCCACTGGGTCGGGTCGGTCAAGCGTCGGGTCGAGCTGCAGGAAAGCCATGACTGCTTCTTCATCGTGGCGAACATCCACGCATTCACCACCCGGGCCGACAAACCGGACGAGATCCGCTCCGACACCCTGGAGATCGTCCGCGACCTCCTGGCCATGGGCGTGGACCCGGAACGATCCGCGATCTTCCTGCAGAGCGAGATCCCCGCGATCGCGGAACTCACGTTCCTCTTCGCGATGCTGCTCCCCTACAACCGGGTGATGCGCAACCCGACCCTCAAGGATGAGATCAAGGTCAAGAACCTCGGCGAGACCTATTCCTTCGGCTTCCCGCTCTACGCGGTGGGACAGACCGCCGACATCCTCGCATTCCGTCCCGTCGGCGTTCCGGTCGGCGAGGATCAGGTCCCTCACCTCGAACTGACCCGGGAGGTCGCCCGCCGCTTCAATCAGATGTACTGCGGCGTCGGCGACAAGATCGAGGACGACGGTCACGTGGCTGAAGGCGGCGTGTTCCCCGTCCCACGAGCCGACGTGGGCAAGGTCGGTCGCCTGGTCGGCATCGACGGCGAGAACAAGATGAGCAAGTCGCTCAACAACGCGGTCCACATCTCCGACACCGCCAAACAGGTCCAGAAGCGGATCAACAAGATCTTCACCGGCCGCCAGAGTCCCACCGAGCCGGGCGACCCCACCAACGTCCTCATGCAGTACTGCGACATCTTCATCCCCGACGCCGACCGGGTCGCGGAGATCAAGGATCAATACGCCCGGGGCGCCGACATCGGCGACGGGCACATCAAGCAGGAACTCGGGGCCGCGATCAACGAACTCCTGGAACCGATGCGAGAACGGCGCGCGAAGTACGAGGGTGACGACGATGCCGTGATCGACGTCCTGAAATCCGGCACCATTCGAGCGAACGCCATCGCGGAAGAGACTCTTGCCATGGCGAAGGAGGCGGCGGGGCTCGGGTTCTTCAAGCGAAAGGTCGAACTGACTTGAAGTGGCAGGCGGTGATTCTCGCGTCCGTCGCGACCCTCCTTCTCAGCCCCTGCCTGCTGTTCGGCATCATCGGACTCCTGCACAGCCGGGAGATCGGCTGGCCGAACGGATGGATGTTCACCTATCTGGTGGCGGACATCCTCCTCCTCTCGGGCGTGGTCGTGATCTGGTGGGCTGCGAGGCGCTGGCAACCGCGTAGCCGGATCGATATCTGTCGTGAATGCGGCTACGACCTTCGTTCGATCGCGGACATGAGGTGTCCGGAGTGCGGGCGCACGACCGGTGATTGACGTCTTCGCTCAGCCTGAAATTCCCTCGACGCGGCGGGCTTCTTCGATCACATCCTCGACGATCGCCCGCGCCCGCTCCTCGGATGCCGGAGGTCGATCGGGAACGGTGCGCAGATGGCGCACCACGGGATCCGCATCGACGACCAGCAGAAGCGCCTGGCCCTCGAAGTCGCCGAAGGACTCCCGCAACCACTTGCGCCCGACCGCGATCGGCCCTCGAACCTTCATCCAACGTCCTTCGGCATAGGGCTCCACCTCGCCGTACTGGTCCATGACGATCAACTGGTGGTCGGGGAAGCCATCCGGATCGACCGCCGCGGCTCAGGCCGCTCCGATGCGACCGGCGCTTTGGCCTCGGTTGGCTCGAACGACCACCACCGTGGTCCGCCCTTCCAGGTCGGCGGTCGTGAACTCGCCGCCCCCCACCATCGGAAGCGTGACCGCCGGCATCGGTGCGTTGAGCAGCGTGGGGGGCGTCCACTTGGCGGTTCCGATCGTGGCCATGCCGCCGACGATCCCCAGAAAGCTCCCCACCACCGCCTTCATCCACGGGCGTTCCATCTGGTGCATGTCGCGAATCGCGATCACATCCTGATAGGTCCTCACCAGACCACCCATGGCGTTGCCGAGCATGTGATTGAACGGATCCCAGTCTCCTTGGCCATCCAGCCAGGACTCGGTCAGCATGCCCAGGACGAAAAGGTTGAGCAGCAACAGAATGCCGGCCGCGGCGATCGTGCCCCGAAGCCTGCCGAACTCTTCTCCGGCCCACCCGATCACCAGCGAGATGACCACCGCGAAGGCAAGGGAAAGAGCCACCCAGCACAGGATGAATCCGACCTTCCCGGAACCCGATCCCCCACCGGACCGGGAATCACCTTGGCAGGGACACTTGGAGCGGTCATGGTGACGAGCCCCGCAATCCTGACACGTGATCATCGACATCGCCATGAGAGACCTCCTGCCGGAAGACGGGCTCGTCGGATGCATCACGATCATCCGACCGAGAGCACGCGAGATCAACCACCCCTGCCGGACATCTCAGGCGAGGACCTGTCGGGACTCAGAACGCGAAGAGGAAGTCGAGCACCTCGGCGATGACGCCCCGCTGGGTCGTGCCCTCGACCGGTCCGGAGTGGTTCTTGTCGATCTTCAGGTCGGCGATCTGGGTCGAGAGCACCGCGTCGTTCGCGGTGATCCACTTGGGATTGACCACCCCGGTGAGCGTGATCTCGGTCTGATCCCCGCTCCAGTTCCGCACCACCCGGGCTTCCACCACCAGGTTGCCGTTGGGCTTCACTTCGACCACCTTCGCGGTGAAGCGGTCGGACATCTCGTCCTTCCGCTGGTATCGACCCTGGCCCTCGAATTCCTTTTCCGCGCCGATCTCCACCCCCGGCAGCTGGGAACTGGTGGTCGGGCTGAACGTGAAGGCCCCGAAGTCGAAGCTCGAGAACTCCGCGACCTCGGCCTGGGCGACCCCCTCCTTCTCGAGTTGCCGACGCTGGTCGATCTTCTCGGTGCTCTGCTCCACGACCACGATCTGAATGAGATCCTCCGCCGCCCAGTCACGAGCCTGCGGGAGTTGGGAGTACCGGGCCGGTCGACCGGCCGCCGCCTGCAATCGAGCCCGCATCAAGGGACTCTGGGCCGCGAGCCCCTGATCGACCGGCATGGCGGTTCCGCTCGGAAGAACGAGGGGAAGCGGATCATCCCCGGCCCCGGCTACCGCGGTGAGGGCCGCGGCCAGCGTGATCGGAAGAAGAACGGGAAGTGACGTCAGGTTCATGGATGAATCCGATTCGAAGCGGTCGGGCGACCTGGTCTTCGAGGAGATCGATGATCAGTGAATGGTCGGGGGTTCGACCTGGTTGAAACCCACGATCCGGAATTTCACCGGCTTGTCGTTCTTGCTTCTGGCACATTCGATGAGGTCGCCGAGGCACCCCGACTGACGGGCGGTCATGGGTCCGGAGACCAGCGAATCACCGCAGCGGATCGTGACCGTCACCACGGAACCCTTGGTCACCAGCGTTTCCGGCTGCATCATCGGCGCGAGCACGGCTTCGCCGGCACCGATCCTCTTGATCGTCTGGCGACCGACGAGTCGTTCGACGTCGACGATGACGCTGGAGGGCTTCATCGGCCGCTGCTCGACCCGAAGATCGATCCCGTCACCCATGATGCGACGACCTCGTCCGATGTCGTCGACCGCGATCGGAACGTCGCGGACGATTCGAACGTCGACCGGGACCTGGGCGGTCCGGGTGTTGCCGCTCGCCGAACGCCCGAGGAGATTGAGGTCGAAGCGATCGACCAGGACCTCGCCGCGGGCCCGGACCGTGAGATCCGTCAGGTCTTCGCCCAGTCGATCCAGTCCACGAGGATCGAGTCGGATGAGGATCCGATCGAGATCACGACCATCCACCGCTTCCGCGATGAAGGAGGCCGCATGCCGGACCAGTTCCTTCCCCGGGGTCGCCATCGCGTCCCGGACCGAGCACCAGTCGTCGCCGAGCGTGACGGAGGGGACCAGCGACGCCGATTCCGGCGAGGTGGATGCAGAGGCTCCAGTCCGCGGTCTTCGCACCGCCGCGACCGGTCTCACCACCACGGTCCCACCACAGAGTTCGAGGCGGGCCCAGCCGGCGCCGGCCTCGTCCAACCGGTCTCTGAGCTCTCCCACCGTCAATGACACGGATCGGTCGTCACCGCGAAATCCATCGACCGGAATGACCACCAGATCAGCGAACCGCAGGGCGAGCGGACCCTCGAGCCGCGCGACGTCGGCGAGACGGACCGGCTGGTCGACCGACGGACGTCGGATCGAATGTCGAAGTTCGATGCGATCCGCGTCGGCCGCGGAGGCGATGAGCCCCACGAGGATGCACGCGATGATCTGGACGGGATGCTTCATCAGTCGGTCTCCGACACGAAACGGAAGAAGAAATCAGGAGGAGTCGAGGGATCAGCGGCCGAGGTTCACCACGGTCTGCAGGGTCTCGTCCGCCGCGTTGAACGCCTGGCTGTTCATCTCGAACGCCCGCTGGGTGCGGATGAGATCGACCAGCTGGGTCACGGGATCCACGTTGGAGCCTTCGAGATGCTTCGCAAGAATCGTTCCCGCTCCATCCTCGCCGGGGTTTCCGGAGATCGGCGGGCCCGAGGCGATCGACTCGCCGTAGAGGTTCTCGCCGAGTTGCCGCAGGCCGGAACTGTTCTGGAAGATCGCGATCTCGATCTGTTCCTCGATCGGCTCCGTCTGACCCGGGAGGAGATATTGCAGCGTGCCCTGCGGGCCCACGGTGATCGACTCCGCTTCGGCCGGGATGTTGATCGCCGGCTCCAGTCGGTAGCCGGTGCTGACCGAGACCAGGTCTCCTTCGCTGTTCTTCTGGAACGCACCGTCGCGGGTGTAGGCGAAGTCGTCGCCGGTGTTCACCTGGAAGAAGCCGTTGCCCTGGATCATCAGCGCGGTGGAGGAGGTGTTGGGAATGGGAGAACCCTGCGACATGTCGAGCTGGGTTCCGGCGACCTCGACCCCGAGGCCGACGTAAAGACCGTTGGGCGTGCGGGTGTCGGCGATCTGGTTCTCGACTCCGGGCTGCTTCTTCTCCAGGTAGTAGAGATCCTGAAAGTCGGCTCGACTGCTCTTGAACGAGGTGGTGTCCGCATTGGCGATGTTGTTCGCGATCACGTCGAGCTGAGTGTTCAGCGCGGTCATGCCGGTGGCGGAGCTGTTGAGAGCGAGGTAGCTCATGGGGGACTTCCTTGAAGAAATCGGAGGCGGCGGCGATCAGCCGACCGCGATCCGAGTGACCGCGAGTTCCATCATCTGATCGTGGAAATCGATGAAGCGAGCGGCGGCCTGGACGGATCGGCCACTCTGGACGAGTTGGTTCATGCTCTGGATGGGATCGACGTTCGAAGTCTCGTACTTCCGCTGGGCGACCGAGACGTCGGTGGCGGCGGGTGCCGCGGTGCCTTCCGCGGCGTGGTAGAGGTTGCCCCCGACCTTCCGAAGCGCCCCCTCCGCGGGATCGGCGATTCGAAGCTTCGCGACGGACTCGCCGTCGACGTTGATGCGACCGTCGGGGGAGATCTCGACCTGCCCGGTTCCGAGCCGGATCGGGCGGCTGCCGCGATCCGACATCACGCGGCGGCCTTCACCGTCGACCAGATGGCCGTCGAGATTCCGGCTGAATCGACCGTCACGCGTGAAGGCCAGCCCGTCGGGCGCGGTCTCGTCGCGAACCACGAAGAAGCCCTTCCCTTCGAGGCCGAGGTCCAGATCATTGCCGTCGATCAAGGCTCCCTGCTTGAAGTCGGTGAAGGTGTCCTCGACCAGGACGCCTCCACCCAGTCGTTCCAGCATCTGGATCGACGGAGCCGAAGTGCCGAATCCCTGCGGGGCGACCGGACGTTCCCGAGTGAAGGCCTGGTCGACCTTGAAGCCGGTGGTCTCGGCATTGGCCAGATTGTTGGCGATGACGTCCTGACGGTGGATTTCCGTCGAGAGTCCCGCCGCCGACATCCAGAGTCCGTAGTTCACGCCGCGTCCTCCGCTGAAACCTGCCCACCGCATCCGGCGGTGGGCTCGGGGTTCTTCGTTGCAAGCGGAGTGCCAGTCCCGGCCGCGCGGACCTGCTCGGTGATCCTGGCCCGATGGATCCCCGCTGCGATGGTCGCAAGCCGGAGAATCTCCTTGCCGATGGCGGAGGGGGCGTCGGGTCTGCGCCGACGATCGCGCAAGGTCTGCAGGACGGGCGCATCGATGACCGATGTGGCCACGCCCCCGTCGGAGACGGTCGAGAAGCGATGAACAGGACGTGATTCCCGTCCATCAGGGCTGATTCGGGCGTCCTGATGCTCCGCATCAGGCTCCCGTGAGGGTTCGTTCCGCATCGAGGCACTCCTTGCCATGGGCGGTTGTGGGTCGTTCGGAATGAAGCGGAACAATCCCCGTGCCCTTTTCCGCACAGGGTGGACGATCGACCGCAAGTCCGGCGAAGCCGGAAGCGATCCCTGAATGTGGTGGGTGCGAGGGCACCTTGCCGATGCTGGAAGCGGCGTCAGGTGTGCGCATGGCGACCGACCGCATCTGCGGTGGAGAACTTCCATGATCCAGAAAAAGACCAGCGGTCGGGTCCCGGAGGATCGGCCGGCGTCGAAGGCGACGGACCCCGACCTCTCGGCGGAAGGCTCGTGTCCGTATCTCCATTCCGACGATCACCGGTGCGCCTCACGCTTCTCTCTCGATCGCATCGACCAGATGTTCGAGGTCTGTCTCGGTCCCGGCATGGCCGGCTGCTTCGTGTACCACCGACTCCACCAGGAGCGGACGCGGGAAGTGAACGACCGGAACCCGGCGGGGTCGCCCCGCCTTGTGAATCCGACTCATGAAGGCCAGTCCCTCCAGCTTCGACCGATCAGTTCGTGATTTCCTGACCTGGGCCCGGATCGAAGCCGGCCTGGCTGCGGCCACGCTGGACGCATACGGGCGGGATCTCGGCGAGATGTCGTCATTCCTGCGGCATCGATCCGTCGACTCGGTCGCGGATGTCGGCCTCGAGCATCTCGCGGAACATCTCCAGAGCCTGAGCCGGGACCGAGGGCTCGAGCCCAGCAGCATCACCCGTCACCTGGCGACCATTCGCGTCTTCTTCCGCTGGCTCGCCGCGAACGACCGCATCTCCAAGGACCCGGCCCGATTGCTGGAGCGTCCGCATCGCTGGCGGCGGGTCCCCGGCGTCATGAGTCCGCGACAGATGCGGGCCCTGGTGGAGAGCCCGGGACCGGACCAGGGCCGACTCTGGGTCCGGGACCGCGCGATTCTCGAACTCATGTACGCGGCCGGGCTGCGGGCCAGCGAGGTCGGGGCGATCCGACTCGACGAGTTCCACCAGGAACTCGCGAGTCTCACCGTGACCGGCAAGGGTTCGAAGCAGCGGATCGTTCCGATCGGTGATCCCGCGATGAACTGGACGCGAAAGTACCTGTCCGAACTCCGGCCGCACCTCGTCCGTTTCGACGACGGGCGGGATCGACAGCGAATGCTCCTGTCCTTCAGCGGCCGCCCGCTGGAACGGGTCGCGATCTGGCAGATCGTTCGGAAGTACGCGGAGGTCGCGGGGCTGAAGAACGTCCATCCCCACAAGCTTCGGCACAGTTTCGCGACTCACCTGCTGGTCGGGGGAGCCGACCTGCGGGTGGTTCAGGAACTGCTGGGTCACGCGGACATCGGAACCACCCAGGTCTACACCCACGTGGATCGAGGGCAGCTGCGCGAAGTGGTGAAGAGCCACCACCCCCGCCCCTGATTCACTTCCTGGAGCGTGGTGCTCAGTCGAAGTCTTCGGCCCCGATCGAGACCGCCGTGAATTCCGAAGCATGGATCTCGAGCATGCGGAACTCGCCGGGGAGGCGTTCACCGTGCTCGATCCGGATCGAACCCAGACCGGCGGAAGGCTTCATCACCACCACGGTTCCGTCATCTCCGGTGGTCCAGATCGATTCCCGACACACCTGACCGTCGTCGGGGTCGGCGAGGAAGACCCTCAACACCGCGCCGACGACCGGGAGTCCGGTCGAACGGTCGAGCACGATCACCCGGGTGGGTTCGTAGCGATAGGCCTCCATGGTCACGACTCGACGGCTGGCAATCCCCTCCGGAGAGCCGGGATCCAGACAAGCCACCGCACCCGCGTGACCGGGGGCCTCGATCACGACATCCGAAGTGGTGCCGCTGGGAATGCTGAGTGCCGCCACGCCGTGAGCATCGGTGGTCGAAGTCACGATCACCGGCACTCCATCGAGGTGATATCCGAACTCGTGATCGAAGTAGGAGGTCGATTCGACGGAAACCGTCGCCCCCGCGACTCCCGCACCGGTATCCGCATCGATCACGGTCAGTCGAACGGGCTTCCAGACGGTGGGAATCATGGGAAGGTCGAGAACCCCGCGCTCGACGACATCGGACCGCCGGGCGACGACTTCGAAGTGACCCGGGTCGGGACCGGGTTCGTCTTCGCGAAGCCGCACCAGCATCGGTTCATATCCATTGCGGAGAACGAGCCACGTCGATTCGACTCGCGGCGTGTCCAGGGTGGCGATTCCCGCGGGATCGGTGATGGTCACCGGATCCGGGTTGGTACCGGAGACCATGCCGGATTTACCCGCGATCCTCGGAGTTTCGAGGTGCCGGAAGATCCTGACTCCTTCGACCTTCCGACCGGTGATCGCATCGACCGCGACCACGTCGATCTCGCTGGAGCCATGGGGCATCGCACAGCCGCCGAGTCCCAGGGCGGCCACCGAGCAGAGTCCGGCCAGCATTCGGCGAGCACGAAACATCGAATGTGAACCAAAGAATGACGACATGAAACGACTCCGAGACGAGGGCGCAGAGGACCCCCGGGAATGCGGAAGTCGCTTCATCGGATCTCGGTCTTTCCGGTCGGGGACTCGGGGAGGATCGAGAAATCCGAGTCGGATCGTCCTCTCGCCACCCCCCGTTCCCGCAGGAATCGTCGATCCCATCGATTCTGGGACCTTCAACCCTCAGTCTTGAATCGCATCCTCGATCGAGATTCCCGCCTCCGACCAGGCGGCCTCGGCGGCTTCGGCCTGGTTCGCCGACACCAGCAGCCAGTCGGTGTCGTGGGTCGAGATCGCCAGCACCGAGATGCCGGCGTTCCGCAACGGATCGAGAAAGCCGGCCAGGACGCCCACCAGCGTCGGAGCCAGCGGCCCAGGCACCGACCACGCTCGATACGGACCCATCGCCGTCTCATCCCCCTCGATCCAGGGGCCCACGGTGCTGGTCTCCTCGGGGGTTCGAGCGAAGCAATGAAGGCCCGGCCAGTCTCCGGGGGGCGATGGAGCGTCGGGATCGCGCGACACCCCATGAAGCACCGACCATCGCCGCAGCGGAAAACGCTTCTCCGGGGCTTCGGAGGAGGTCCGATCGTTCGAGGCGGTGGATTCCGGCATGAGCAGGCTTTCTCGGGAGTGATTGGGGTCCTGAGTCGGTTCTCGGTCCCGCTGGACTTGTTTGAAGGATCTGCACGGAGGAGAGGCCCACGGGAAGACGGGTTGCACCTTCCTCCCCGGAAACCCGGCCCGCCCACCGAACCTCGAAGGGTTCCCGGCAGAGTCGGTTGACCGTGCGTCTTCGGGAGGTAGAATCCTCCGACCACCTTGGGGATTGGTGTAACGGTAGCACTACTGATTCTGGTTCAGTCAGTCCAAGTTCGAATCTTGGATCCCCAGTTCGACTCGCGGCCCGGTCTCACGACCGGGCCGCGTTCGTTTTGATTCCGCTCCACTTCGGTGGACGAGGTTCGGTGGACGAGGCCGACCTCCGAAAGTCGGCCGACCGACTCAATAGATGACGAAGGGAATTCTCTGGATCGATGTCCCGCGGGCCATCTCGCCGCCCTCCAGCGGCTCGAACTCGACCACCAGATCCACTGAATCCACGGGGAGGCTTGAGGCCCCGACCGCGGAGAGATCGAGTGCCAACGAGTATCCCGGACCGATGATGTCGTCGATCTCGGCCGCCGCGAGCATCTCGGACGAGAAGGACCAGCTGGCCAGGGGGTCGGAAGACGAACCCTGAACCGGGTCCACGCTTCCCACCGGGTAGTAATGGAACCGCAGCGTCCCCACCGCATGCCGCGGGATGGGATACGGCCGAGCGAAGAGATAGACCGCGACGTCGAGTCGGTTGGGGAATCCGTTGCCGTTGGTGTCGACGGGCCGCTGCGCCTTGAGCAGGGAGACCGCGTTGATCGATGACTCCTGCGGCGCGGGTGCCACCGAACGAGGCGCCGGCGCCAACGGTCGCCCGCTCGAGGTCTGTACCGAGTCGGTCACGCATCCCGTGAGGGTCGAGAACGAGGCGGCGAGGAGAATGGTGAATCGTGATCGCATTGGTCTTCCGGCGTTCGCCGTCACTCGGCCTCGGAGTCAGCCTCGGTTTTCCTGGATTCCTGCGGCGCTCGATCCACGATAGGTTCGAACTCGGCGCCGAGCTCACTCTTGCTGCCTTCAAGTCTCCCCTGGCGGATCTGCTCCCGAACCGATTCGGGCAGGGGGAGCTCGTCGATCAGGTTTCGAGTCCGGTCGACCAGGGCCGCATCCTCGTTGGACGTGACCACGTGCGGGGTGAGCACGATCAGCAGTTCCGTGCGTCGCCGCTTCTCGGTCTCGCTCCGGAAGAGCCCGCCGATCAGTGGGATGTCACCGAAGAACGGGACCTTCATGTCCCGCCGCTCGCTGTTCTCCTCGATCAGTCCGCCGAGCACCACCGTCTCGCCGTCCTTGACGGTGACCGTGGTGTTCGCCTCCCGCTTGATGATGATCGGGCTTCGGAAGGTCTCGCTGATGTCGGTCGTCTGTTCGCTGAGCCTCGAGATCGTCGGCCTCACCTGCATCCGCACGAAACCGTCGGGATTGATCGACGGTCGGACCTCCAGAATGATTCCGATGTCCGTGGGGGTCACGGACGAACTCTGGGTGCCGGTGTCGAAGGTCGAGATCGATTCCGGAAGTCGGACTTCCTGACCGACCTGGATTCGTCCATCCTCGTTGTTCGCCACGGTGATCGAAGGATTGGAGAGGAGCTGCAATCTCCCCTGGGCGTACATCGCACTCAACACCAGGTTGAGGTCGCTGAACCCGACCGAGAACGAACCGGACAGCGGCTGGTTGAAGATGTCCGAGTTGGAGAATTCGAGCGAACTCTTGAGCGGGATCGTTCCGACCTTGTCATTGAGGGTCAGTCCGAAGTCGCTGTCGTCGTCGAGGGTGATCTCCGCGAGCATCACCTGAATGAGGACCTGCGGCGGATCCACGTCGAGTTCCTCGATGATGGTCTGGACCTGCTCCATGTATCGAGGCGAGGCGTTGACCAGCACCGAATTGCTCTTCGCATCGCCCACGATGGTCACTTCGCGTTCAAGAAGCCGGGTCGCCGAAGGGAGCTGGTCCGAATTGAGGGTCTCGACCAGTTTCCGCTGGTCCTCGCTCACGAACTCGCTCACCACCCGCGCGACCTCCGTCGCCTGAGCATTGCGGAGGTTGTACACCAGGGTCTCCCGCTGGTTCGTGTCCTCCGCATCGAGTTCGTCGATGACCTCGGAGACCAGTTCCAGATAGCGAGGCGTGCCGGAGACGATGATCGAATTCGTCCGGCTGTCCACGGTGATCGACAGCGCCTGCCGTTCGTCGGGCACCAGGGTGAGCTCGGTTCCGAAGATGTCCTCGGCGCCACCGCCGGGAAGTGGCCCCTCGCCAACCGCACCCTGATCGACTCCCCCGCCCTCGCGGGGCTTGAGCACGTAGAGACTTCCCTGTTGTCGGAGCTGGAAGAGATCGGTGAGGATCTCCGCCATCGCGTCCGCATCGGCGTTGGTGAGTTTGAAGACCTCGATCTTCTTGGATCCGGTCGAGCTGGAATCCAGATCCGCCACCATGCGCTCGATGAGTTCCATCGATTCACGGGGTGCGGTGACGATGATGGTGTTGGTCCGGACATCCGGAGTCAGGCCGATCGACTCCCGGATGGCGGTGGACACCTCCACCTCCATGTCTCCGACCTCTCCACTCTCGAGTTCCTTGAGGTAGCGAAGCACGGTCCCGGTCCGCCCGTTGCGGGACGTCCGTCCGCCGCCATCGAGCACGGTCTCGATCAATCCGACCATCTCCTGGGCGTTGGCGCTGGCGAGGGGGATGGATCGAACCTCCACCACCGACCCCGGTCGCTGGGAATCGAGCCTGGAGACCAGGCCTCGGACCGCGGAGATGTCGGACTCGGTGCCGGAGACCAGCAGGGCGTTGAGCCGGTCATCCGCGGTCACGCGGACCGCATCCGCGCCTCGCCGTCGGTTCTCGGCGTTGGAATACATCTCCGAAACCAGATCCACCAGTTCGCCGGCGCGGTTGTTGACCACCGGTAGGATCTCGAAGGACTGACCGCCGATGCGGTCCTGTTCCGCCTGGACCAGCACGTCGATCAGATCGCGAACCACCACCTGGTTCTCGCGGCTGGCCGCGACCACCAGTGCGTTGCTTCCATCGAGGGGCTCGATGGACACGCGGTCGGTCGGCTGGCTCGACGCCCCGAGGCTTCGGGTTCGATCCTGCATCAGGGCTTCGATCCGGGGCGCGAGATCTCGGGCCGATCCCGACTCAAGGGCCAGGACCTCGATCTCGATCGCGGGGTTCAACGGCGCGTCGCCGACCCGCTCCACCAGATCCTCGATCGACCGTCGGTCTTCCGGATTCGCCGCCACCAGCAGCGAACTGCTCCGGGGATCCGTGATCACCAACGGGCGATCCCGTCGGGCGACTTCGGGCGGAACTCCGGCATATCGCCGGTCCATGACCTGCTCGATGGTGGACGCGACCCGTTCGAGCCCGCCACGGGTGACCGGAATCACTCGGATGTCCGCGGCACGACCGGTCTGGTCGACATCGAGATCGATGACCAGGCTCTCGATCACCTGGAACGTCTCCTCACCCGCCGCGATCACCAGGGCGTTCGCCAGATCGTCGGCGAGCACCACCGCCTTCTCGAGGTCGGCGGTTTCAGGCTGGACCCGGCGAAGTCGTTCGACCCGGGCATCGGCGAGTCGCTGCACGAGTGGCGCCAGCCGATTGGCCGAGGCGCTCTCCAGTTCGATGATGCGGATCTCGCGGAAGCCCGCGTCCAGCGGCGTGTCGAGCCGGGCGAGCAGTTCCTCGAAGAGCGGGAAGTTCCGGGCGTTGGTCGAGACCACGATCGAGTTGGTGCGGAGATCCGGCACCGCTTCCAATCGATCCTCGTCCCGCCGGGCGGCGGATCCGCCACGAGCCCGGGACTGAGCCTCGAAGACGTCGGTGGCGAGGGAGGCGATGCGTTCGGCGCTGCCATGCTCGATCGCGTACACCCGAACCAGCGCTCCGGGGCCGGCGGCCTCGACGTCGAGCATCGACACCAGGTCCTGCACCAGATCGAGATTCGGGGTGCTCGCCACCACCACCAGGGCGTTGAGCTGTTCGTCCGCCCGGACCACGAGCCTGGACAGGGGCATGAACACTTCACTCTCGGTCGCCCTGGGTGCCCCGTCCCGCACGGATCTCAACCGAGCGAGCTGCCGTCGGAGGGGCGACGCCGCGGGGTCGTTCTCCTGACCCTCCACGATGACCTGATCGATCAGGTTCGCCAGTTCGCCCGCGTCGGCGTACTCGAGCATGATCACTCGCGGCTCGATCCAGCCGGTCGCGATCTCCGCGTCCAATCGCATCTTCATCACTTCGACGAAGGCGACGGCGCTCTCCTTTCCGGCCGCGATGACGGTGTTGGTCCGTTCATCGACCGCGAGTGCGACCTCCTCCAGCAAGGCCGGGCCGAGACTTCCTTCCGGAAGCCCGGGCAGGTCGAGTCCCGGGAGCGTCGCGAGTTCGCGGCCCTGGTCGAAGATCTGCTCCACGATGTCGACGAATCGCTCGGCCGCGATGTTGTCCAACGGGAAGAGCTGCACCGTGACCGCCTCGGTCGCGGGCACTCGATCCAGCAATCGGGCGACCTGTTCCAGGGCCTTCGCGTTGTCCGCGGTCGAACTGATGATGATCGAATTGCCCTCGGCGTCCGCGGTGATCCGGATCGGCCTGGCGAGGTCGAGTTCGATCGGACTTCCATCGGCTCCGCGAATCGCAAGCCGTCGAATCTGCTCCTTGATCGCGGTCGCGACCGGGTTGACGTCGGGCCCGCCTCCACCGGGCGTGATGATCTGGTCCATCAGGCCCATGACCGCTTGCGCCCTCGCCCGCTGGAGCGGAACCAGTCGCACCTCGGCGTCCGCGACTTCCGGAGTCGCGTCGATCGCCTTCAACAGCCCGACCACGGTGTCGCGGTCCGCGGGATTGGCGACCACGAGGACCGCGTTCCGTCCCTGGACGGCGGAGACCTTGATCGGTTCGGAGACCAGCCGGGTGCTGGCATCGGCCGCCGGACGGTCGAGACCGAGGCGACGAACCGTTCGTTCCACCACCGAAGCCGGCACGTTCTCCAGCTCGATCAGGAAGATGCCCTGTCCCGCCGGCGGGGAGAGCCGATCCATCTCCTTGACCGTTCGTTCCACCTCTTCGAAGAACGGCCCGGTGGAGGCGACCACCAGAGCATTGCCCAGGGTGTCGATTTCGAGCGAGAAGGGAACCCGTTCTCGACCGGCCTTCGCGGCGAACGCCGCCTTGATCGACTCCGCGACCCGGGCCGCGGGGGCGGAATCGAGACGGAGCACCCGGACCGAGAGTCCCTGTTCATCCGCTTCCTGCTGGAGGGCGAGGGCAAGCGTGCGAATCTGCACGAAGTCCGTCTCGTCGGCCCTGACGATCACGGCATTGGCCGAACGGTCGCCGACGATTCGCAAGGTCGGACTTCGCTCGCCCTCGGTCAGGTACATGGATCGCAACGACGCCGCGAGCAGCTCGGGGTCGCCTCCCGAAACCGGGATGATCCTCGGAGCCGCGAGGTTCGCGAACTCCGCCACGTCGAGTTGCCCCACGATCCGCTCGATCTTCAGGAGATTGCGGCGACTCGCGCTGATCACCAGGGCGTTGGTCTTCGGCTCTGCGCTGGCGCTCACCCATTCGGAACCCTGCATCAGGACGGTCGGCCCGTCCCCACGCTCCCGCTCGCCTTCTTCGTCCCGTGACTGCTCCCGCTTGTTCTCCTTCGCGGCCTTTCGCGATTCCTCGATCACCGGTCGGAAGGCCTCGTTGATCGCCCGGGCGACGCTGCGTGCATCCGCATACTTGAGCGGCAGCACCTGCAGTTGCAACGAGGCGTCGTACTCCTCGGCGTCGAGTTTCGCGACCAGGGCGAGAATTCCCGCCCATTCGGATTCCGTGGCGGTGATGACCAGGCTGTTGGTCGCCTCGTCCGCGATGATCTTCACGTTCTGCTTGTCGGGGGTGTCCGCCTCGTAGGCGAAGGGTCCGTAGAAGTTCCCCAGGGCGACCGCGATCTGGGATGCGTCGGCGAAGTCGAGGGCCACGAAGTCCGTTCGACGTGCGCGGGTCGCGGGCACGTCGATCTCGGTCAGGATCTCCTCGATGACCATGAACTGATCCGGAGTCGCACCGACGACCAGTTGATTCTCGAATCGGTTGAAGTCGATCGCGACGTCATTCCATTCATCACCGCGGGCGATCAACAATCGATCGAGGGTGAGGGTGACGTCCGCCGCCGGGGCATGGGCCAGCGTGATGATTCGATACTCGACCGGACTGCGGGCGGGCGCGGCCTCCAGCTGCTCGATGATCGATTCGATGACCGGCAGGCTTTCCGCGGTCGCGGTCACCACCAGCGAATTCGACCGACGGTCAGCGACGATCGTCGCCCGCACCTCGATCGGGACCTCCTGGCCTTCGATGTCGATCGAGATGCCATCGGTTCGACCGGTCTCGTCGAGTCGCAGGGTCTCCTGAAGGATTCGGGCGGCCTCGGTCGCGTCGGCGGTGGCCAGGGTGAAGGTCCTGATCACGCTTTCCGCCGTGTCGTCGGGCGCGTCAAGTCTGGCCACCAGGGCCTGGATGCTGGGGAAGATCGCGGTCGGCGCGTTGACCAGCACGGAGTTCGTGCGGGCGTCCGGCGTGATGACCACGCCCTCTCCGCCGCGACGTTCGAACTGCGCCCCCACCAGACGGGCGATCTCCGACGCGTCACCCCGGTCGAGGCGAAGGATCTCGATCGTCCGACTCCCCGACAGATCCGGCGCGTCGATCCGGGCGACCAGGTCCTTCACCGTGAGGACATCGGCTTCGGGTCCGGCGACGACCATGGTCCCCGCTCCGGGGATCGCGGTCACCACGACCCGGGAGTCGACGCCGGTGGCACGGGACCGATCCCGCAGGAATCGTGACACCGCCGCGGCGGTGTCGGAGGCGTCGGCGAACTCCGTTCGCAGGATCTCGACCGTCTCCGCGTCCGCGAGCCGGCCGGAATCGAGACTCGCGATCAGCTCGCTCACCCGATCCTGGCGATCCTGGTTGGCGACCACGAACAGGGTCGCACCCCCTTCACCCAGGAACAGGGAGACCCGACCGTCGGAGTCGTCCCTCATCCACGAGGGGACTCCCGTGTCTCCCTCACCGATCGTCTCCTTGACCACGTCCAGGAGCAGTTCTGAATCCAATCCGACGACCCGGTAGTGCCGGACGACCCGGACCGCGTCGGTCGGAGTAGGCACGTCGAGCGAAGCGATGAGCTTCTCCACCAGAGCGAAGTTGTCGCCCTGCCCGGTGACCACCAGGGCATTCAGACGTTCCTCGGCCCGAATCGCGATCCGGCCCTGGGTGTTCCGGCCCTCCGGCTGTCGCCGCATGCGGCTGAAGAATCCCCGGAACGAGTTGCTGGACTGCAGTTCGCCCACGAGTTCACGAACCGTCTCGGAGACCTTCTCGGCGTCGGCATGCTTGAGTTCGTAGATGCGATACTCGAGATCGGGCGCGGCGTCGGAGCGATCGAACGTCTCCGCAAGGCTGGACACCTCGGCGAAATCGGCGTCATCGCAGGCGACCAGAAGGGTTCCACCCCCGGACCGCCCGGTGATCGCGACCGACGCGGACTGGGCTCGGCGACCACGGCCGCTGGAGAAGAGCCTCGCGCGATCCGAGTAGAAGCGGGTGATCGCTTCCGCGACCTCCCCCGCGTCCGCCTTGGTCAACTCGATGGTCCGGACCGGGAAGCGGGTCGTGGCCTCCCGATCGATGCGGGCGATGACCTCCTGGAGTTCCGCCAGCGTCCGATCGTCGGCCCGGACCAGCAGCACGCCGGACTGGTCATCCGCGAGCACCAGGGTTTCGGACCGCAGTCGTTCATCGGATCCCAACACGGCGCGATCGAGCAGTCGCGCCGCCGCGGTGGGATTCGCCGCGACCAGTTCGATCACGGTCAGCGGGTACCGCTCCCGGTCGTCCTCGACGTCGAGCTTTCCGAGCAGGCGTTCGACCTCGGCGAGTTCCTCGGTGCTGGCGGTCACGATCAACTGATTGCTTCGCGGATCCACCGCGAACTCGGGCTCGGTGGTGGAACCACCGGCGCGACGGGCGTTTCGGTAACGAGTCTGGAAGATCTGTCGCAGCGTTCGCTGCAGGTCCGCGGCCCGGGCGTAGCGAAGCGAGAAGAGTCGCAGGGTCGCGCGTTCCCCGGCGGGAGTCTGTTCGGCCAGCGTCACGAACCGGTCGACGAATTCCATCGCGGTCGGCGGCGCCATCACCACCACGCTGTTGCTGCTGGTGTCGGGTACCACGGTGACCTGGGCGGGATCGAAGGTCACGGTGCTTCGACCGCCATCCGCATCCATCGTGACCGCGAGCTCACGGAAGCGGCCGGCGCCGGGGCGTGAGAGCAGGGATCTGAGGCCCGAAGCGATCCGCTCGGCACTGAGATCCTCGAGCCGGAAGACTCGGACCACCACTTCAGTGGCGTCGGCGGGGCGGGCGGCGGAGGCGACCAGGTCGGCGATGAGCGAAAAGTCGCTGTCCCGACAGGCGACCAGGAGGGCGTTGGAGTCGACGTCGGGGACGATCGATGCGCGTCGTGCGACGTCACCACGAACGCCGCCGGCGGGAATCAGGCCCCGGATGGTCTGGGTCACGATGTTGGCGACGTTCCGGACGTCGACGCTGGGCGGAAGGGGGATCGAACGAACGATGCTTCCTTCCTCCGGAAGGCCACCCTCCACCTCGTCCGCCAGACTGGTGAGCCGATCCAGCTCCCGCGGCGAACCCAGGACCACCAGTGAATTGGTCTCCGGATCGATCGCGATGATGATCTCCGCCTCGTCCTCCGGGACTTCGATCGACGGGGTGGCCGGGGTCACGGCCGTCGTTTCCGCGGCCTGGGCCATCGGCGACATCGCCACGCAGACCGCGGCGACCATGGCTCGGAGTCCCGACGGACGCGACGCCGGCACGGACATCGAGACCTTTCCGCCGTCCTTGCTCTCGGACGGGTCGTTCCGTCGTCGGAGCAGTTCCTCCAGCGGCACGATCCGGACTCGATCGTCGTCCTCCCGGTCGAGCATTCGTTCGAGCATGCGGGCCACGTCCTCGGCCGAGCTCCGACCCGGATCGATGGGGACGGTTCGAAGTTCACGTGCTACGTTCAAGGACGCCTGGTCGATGTCCTTGACGATTCGCTCGATCTGTTCGAACTGATCGACGCTCGCCCGGACCAGCAGGGTGTTGCTTGCCGCGTTGACCCGGATCAACGGAGGCGTCGATCCGTCGTCGGCGGTGACGAAAAGTTCGTCAAGGGTCGTGGCGAGGTCCACGGCGTCGGTGTTCCGGACCTCCAGCACTCGGATGCGACGAGCCGAACCACCGCCGGACGGGACATCCAGCTGCCGGACCAGCTGCTCGGCCGCGTTCAGAATCGAGAGCGGACCGGTGGCGATCACCGCGTTGAGGCGATCGTCGGCGAGAATCCTGATCGGGCGGGGTTCGCCGCCGCTCTGGCCGCTCATCCGCCGCCACGACATCTCCTGTCGCATCCAGCGAGGCATGTCCGACTGATCGAGACCATCCGTCTCGGCGAGCATCCCTTCAACCAGGGGGGCGACTCGTGATGCCGCGGCGTTCTTCAAGAACATGGTGCGGACCTGGGTCGAGGCGGCACCGGTCTCGAACAGTTCGAGTTGCCGGCTGACCACGTCCTGCAATCGAGGCGATGCGGTGACCACCACGGCGTCCGCCCGAGGAGCGGCGGCCACCACGGGCCGGGGTTCGCCGGGACGATCGGCGGCGGCGGCGTCGAGCGCCGACTGCAGGGCCTGGGCGAGTTCGGCCGCCCCGCCGTTGGGAACCGAGTGGACGCGGACTTCGATCGCGTTGGTTCGATCGTCCCGGTCCAGCTGGGCCACGATGGCCACCGCCACCGGCTGCAGTTCGACCGGAGCCGAGATCAGGAGGCGGTTGGCCGCGACGTCCGCGGTCACCGAGGGTTCGGAGACCACGAGGCCCGCGCGAAGCGCGTCCCGGAGCGAATCGGGCCAGCGACTCCGGTCCTGGAGCATGGTCGCCACCGTGGCGGCCACCGTCGAGGCGTCGGCGTTCTGCAGCGAAAGGACTCGGAGTTCCATCGGCGGGAGGGAAGGGATGGAGTCATCCCAGCCACGGAGCAGTTCGGCCGCTCGTGCGGTCTCCTGTTCACTGCCGATGATCATGATCGAACCGCTCTGGGGCTCGAGCACCAGCTCCAGGGTGCTGCGAATCCCCACCGGCCGGGTGTCGTCGAGAATCTTCTGGGCCGGTTCGAGAATCTCCGCCGGGTCGGCGTGCCGAGGAGTGAACGTGGCGTAGGTCCGAGCGTCGTCGGCGTCGGGTCGGTCGAGCTGGGCGATCAGGCCCTCGGCCAGATTCACCGTCTGGACCGGACCGCTCACGATCAGACTGTTGGTGCGATCGTCCGCTTCGACCCGGATCTTCGGCGTGAGATCGACCATGCCTCGACTCCGTCGGATTCGCTCCATCAGGATCCGAGGGTCGCCGCCCTGCTGGTCGTCGAGAAGCGTCTGCACGAGCGGCGCGACCCGGGCCGCGTCCGCGTGCACGAGTTCGAAGGTTCGGGCATCCACGGCATCCATCGTCGGACGTGCGTCGAGGGGTTGGATCAGGGTCTCGACCTCTTCGATGTCCTCCGGAATGCCGACCAGCAGCAGGGCGTTGGAACCCGTGGCCGGAACCACCTTCACCTCGACGGGTTCCCCGGTCGCGGTGCTGGTCATGCTGGGAATCGCCTGCTGAAGGGCGACCGCCACCACCGTGGCGTCCGCGAAGGTGAGCGGGCGGACCCTGACCGTCGGATCGCCGATCACCGAGGCCGACGCATCGAGGGTCTTGACCAACTGCTCCGCGATCGGCATCACGGTGTCCGGCGCCGAGATGATCAGGGTGTTGGTCTTACGATCCGCGGTCACCGTGAGCAGACGCGAGATCTCGTTCTCTCCCCCGGGAACGTCCTCCCGCAGGCGGGCCACCAGCACCTCGCGGAGCATCGGGGCCACCGATTCGGCCCGGGCCTGGAGAAGGCGGAAGGTTCGCAGGGAGGTCGACGGAGTGATCGGACCGGACTCGAGTGAATCGATCACCTTGGCGACCCGTTCGAAGATCGCCGACGGACCCGACACGATGAGCGTGTCGCTGGCGGCATCGACCGTGACCGCGACCGCGGCACCCGAATCCGTGGCGCCGAGATGTCCGGCGCTCGAGAGTTCACGCAGCGTCTTCGCCACGGCTTCCAATTCCACGCGAGGCAGTTTCCAGGTCCGGATCTCGCTCTCCGCCACGATCTGAGCCTGGTCGAGCTGCTCCACCAACTTCTCGAAGCCCGCCATCCGCTGGATCGGCGCGTCCACGATCAGGGCGTTCATCTGGGGATTCGCACGCACCACCACTTCCCGCGATTCGCGGAGTTCGGGCCGGGGACGACCGCGGAAATCCAGCGGCATCGGAGGTTCGGGGTACATCTGATCGATGGTCTGGGCCAGATCCTCGGCCCGGGCGATGCGCAAGGGGAAGATCCTGATCTCCCGGCCTTCGGCATCGAGACGATCCGCGTCATTGAGATCGGTCACGATCGCCCTGATCTCCTCCAGCATGTCCGGGTGGGCGGCCACGATCAGGGAGTTCGTGGCGGTGTCGGCGGTGATCCGCACCGGCTTCTCGACCCGAGCGTCGTTGGAACGGCGGTCATAGGTCTGCCCGAGGGCCCGCGCGAGGTTCTGGGCGTCCGCGGTCCGGACCTGCAGGATCCGGATCGGAGGAAGCGCCTCTTCCGCGACATCCAGGGTCTCCACCACCGACGCGATGATCTCATGCTCGCGGGGCTGGGCCGCGACCAGCAAGGCGTTCACCGCCACCAGGGGCTCGATCGCCGGCGTGGCGCCGCCCATCACCGCCATCGAAAGTTCATTTCCGATGAGTTGATCGAGCATGGTCGCGGTCTCCATCGCGTCGACATGCTCGAGCGAGATGAGTCGCACGTCGGGCGGGCGGGACTGGGCCGATTCCAGTTGACGGACCACCTGGGTGAATCGAGCGAGGGAGGCTTCCTCCCCCACCGCGAGAATCGTTCCGTTCACCGCGTCGACTTCGACTTCGACCGCGGTGAAGTCCGGGTCCGCCTCGGTCTGCTCTTCGTAGAGTCGGCCGGCCCGGGTGGCGATCTCGGTCGCGTCTCCGGCGCCGATCTCGATCACCTGCAGGGAGCGGACCACGGGAACCGCCTGGAGGTCGACCAGGATCTCCTCCACCTTGGTGAAGGTGAAATCGTCGCCCGCGACGATGAGGGTCCGACTTCGAGGCTCGAACTGGATCGAGACCTCCACCGCCTTTTCTCCGTTGGAACCGGGGCGACTCAGCACTCCCTGGCCGGCGAGGGCCTGCAGGGTCGACGCGATCTGATCACCTTCGCCCCGACTCACGTCCCAGGTTCGAAGTTCGGCCTGGGGCGGCAACTCGATCCGATCCAGTTGCTTGACCAGCTCGTCGAAACTGGCTCGGCGTGAACTCGGCGCTTCGACGATCAAGGTGTTGGTGCCGGCATCCGCACTCACGAACACCTCTCGCGGCTGGCGAAGATGAGGCAGTGGACGTCCCCGGCTGTCGAGCGGCATCGGAGGTTCGGGGTAGAGGGTCTCGAGCGCCATGGCGAGGTCGGTCGCCCGGGCCAGCCGGAGGGGGAAGATCATGGTCTCCCGCTCGGCCTCGGAGTCGCTGTTGCGATTGAGCGATTCGACGAAGTCACGAATCTCGTCGAAGACCGGAGCCGCGGCGGTCACCACCAGGGTGTTGGTCGCGGCATCGGCCTCGATTCGCACCGGCTGCTCCCGTCGCACGTCGGTGGGGCGGGCGTCGTAACGCTCCGCGAGCAGGCGGGCGATCTGGACCGCGTCGCTTCCCGCGAGCTGGAGCATCCGAAGCGGCGGCATGTCGGAAGGCTCGAACACGTCAAGCCGCGCGACGAAATCCTCGATCGCTCCGACCTGGGCCGCATCGGCCCGGATCCAGAGACTGTTGGTGGGCGTGATCACCTCGATCACCGGCTCGGCCGGGGTCCGGCCGCCACCGAGATCGACGGCGGTCGCGATCATGGTGCGGAGGGGTTCCACGATGTCCTCGGCTCGCACCTGGCGGATCTCGATCATCCGTCCCACGGTCGGGGGAGGCAGAAGACGTCTCGCTTCCCCGAGGGATCGCGTGAACATCTCGACCGCCTCGACCGGTCCGAGCACTTCGAGGCTGCCCGTCACGGCATCGATCCGCACCGTCGGTCGATCGATCTTCTCCGGAGAGAGCATCACGGCCTGCCGGTCGAAGGCCTCGAACGCCCGCGCCGAAAGTGCTTCGCCGTCGACCGCGCCGATCGGAATCACCCGGAACGCGATGTCGCCGGGCTGCGGTCGGTCCAGGGTGCGGATCAGTTCATCGATGATCGGGAACTGCTCGCGGGACGCTTCCACCACCAGGATGTCCAGGGCGTCGACGGCCTCGAACCTCGGCGGGTTGTAGACCCCGCCGTCCTGCGGCTGAAGCATCGATGCGGCGAGACTGCGAAGCGGACCCACCAGACGACTGGGGTCGGTGGCCGCGATCGCGAACTGTCGGATCGACGACTCGGGGGAGATCGAGGCGCTCGCGGCGGTCAGGACCCGTTGGAATTCATCGAGGGAGGTTGCCGATCCCTCGATCACCAGGGTTCGATTCGCTTCGTCGAAGGTGGTCTTCACCGCCGCGGTCGGATCGGAGGCGGAACCCGCTTCATACATCCGGGTCGCACGAGTGACCGCGAGCGAAGGATCCGCCGCCTCGACCGTGAGATACCGAACCTGTCGATCGACCTCGGTGGGACGATCGATCAGCACCAGCGTCCGGCGGACCGCGGAGAGATCTCCGGCGGGACCCGCGACCACCAGGCTTCGACCGTCGGGACCGGGAACGATCTTGACCACCGCGAGCTGGCGGGGATTGAGGACGGCCCTCACCGCGCGGGTCGCTTCGTCGGGCGACGCGAAGGAGAGTGGCAGCAGCGCGATCGACGCCTCGCCCGCGGCCGGTCCGAGTGAGCCGCCGCTCTCGAGATCGGCGATGAACTGGGTCGCCTGGTCGATCACCCCGGGGTCCGCGGTGATGGTCAGGCGATTGGTCTCGGGGAGCACCACGTAGGTCGGGCGTTTCTCTTCGGGCAGACCGCCGAAGAGCTGGTCCAGCTTGCCCCGGGCGTCCTCCACCGTGAGACGTTCGAGCTGAAGCGTCCGCATCTGCCGCACGAAGCCGACCTTGGGAGTGTCGAGCATCGCGATCGCGGCCCGGAGCCGCTCGATTCGTCGAGGGGTGCCGCGGGCGATGATCGTGTTGGTCCTTTCATCCGAGGTGATGCGGAATCCCGCGGGCATCACGTCGTCCTCCACCTGCACCTGCTTCTTGTTCTTCACGACCATCCGGACCACCCGCTCGCTCATCAGCTTCTCGAGCACGGGCAGGAGTTCCGGNGCCGAGGCATGCTTGAGTTCGATCTGCTCGACCGCGTTCTCCACGTCCTCACGATCGAGTTCGTCGACGATCATCTGAAGACGCCGGACGTTGGCCGCGGTCTCCACCACCAGCAGCGAATTCTGCTCGGGCATCGCGACCAGCATCCCGTACTCACCCACCATCGACTTGAGTTGTTCGGCGACCCCGGTGGCGGTGGCGTTGACCAGCGGGACGATCAACGTGACCACGGTGTCCGGCGTCACCTCCGAAGGAAGTTCGCCCACGAAGGTCGGCACGTTCACTCGCTTGGACTCGTCGAGCGCGTCGAGCACCAACCGGCCATCCTCCTGCCGCAGCATCAGGTCCCGGGTCTGGAGCAGGATGTTGAGCGTCTCGAGCGCCTTGGGCAGCGGATAGGGCGTCGGATGGAAATAGTCCACCGTGCCGGTCGGTACTTCGACCGAACGCACGACCGGAAGCCCGGATGCCCGCGAGAAGTAGTCGAGGACCTGGTCCCACGACTGCTGCTTGAAGTTGAAGCGGACCTGAGGGACTCCGTCCTCATCCAGAACCTGCCGGACCGGAGAGTCCTGCGCCGAGGCGGCAGACCCTCCCGCCAGAAGGCAACCCGCGGCCACGAAGGCGGCGAGAAGGATGGGGCGTCGGACACGGCGGCGAGTCTCAATCATCGCATCGGCTCCTCCCGGCCCCTCGAAATCCGCGATTCGCCTGCATGGCGATCCGCGTTTCGGGAGTACCGGCGTTCACCACGAGGGCGAACATGCTGCGACACCGTCCGCGCCGGGATCCTCCCGATACGGACGGCTTCCGGGCCACACCGACCCGAGTCGCGATATGTAGTGGAATTGTACCTATAGACCACCACGTATTGTGGTCTGAAACCCCCCGAGAACGGGGCAAACATGGGAATGAAACCCCCACCGAAATCACCGAGGGGCGATCTCCGAGAGGCGGATCGGGAGAACCCGGTCCCGGGCCTCAGGATGCCGGAGGTCGAAGGGGCGATCCCACGCTGATGACCGAGGACGCCTCGCCGATCCGGATCGTCGCGATATCGCCGTCGATTTCGACCAGGGTCACCGTCACGCCCCGCTCCAGATCGGTGGCCACACCCGGAAGCAGGGTCGCGGTCCGGCCGGACGGCAGATGTCGACACCATGCCTCCTCGCCGGGATCACCCTCGATCAGCCCGGTCAGCATCCAGCCGGCCAACGGATCCGGCGGGGGCGCGACGGGGCGCCGTTTCGCCGGCGGTTTCACCGTGGGAGCCGGTGGCTTGGTCCGAAGAGCGAAGGGATTGGCCGCCACCATCTCCGCGTACCGGCCCAGCGGACGGACGCCCGACCGGACCGCCGGACGCTCGCCCGACGGCTCGACCCCGGGGACGAACAGCGTGGTCATCCGGACCGAACAACTGATCCGAAGCCCCGNGGGATCCGGATCGAGCCGGACCGAGTCGATTCGCTTCACCCATCCCGAGGCATCGAGGCGATGGAGGAATTCGACCACCTGGGCGATGGAGCCCCGCCCGCTCGCGGAAGCATTCAACAGGACGAAGTCGGCCTCGTCCCGATAGGGGCGACTGGACGGAGACCGGGAGAACTCGCGTTTCGCCGGGGTTTCCACCAGGGTCCCGGCGGTGGTGGACACCGTGGCCTCCTTCAACCCCGAAGATTCGAGCAGTTCCGCGAGCAGACCCCGGACCCGGCTGTCCACGTATTCAAGGTCCGCACCGAGGCTCCGATCCAGAATGGCGGCCAGTCTCGCATCAAGGTCGGGGCGAAGCGTCCGCTCGTCTCGGACCCCGTTCATCACCCGGACGTACTTCGCGATGTCCTGGTCCAACGCCATCCGGGAACCGTCGAGTCGACCCCCGCCGATCGACCAGCCAAGGAGACCGCCGATCACCAACGNCCCGAGCGCGATGCCGGGCAGGATGTATCGCTTGCCGGACATCATCCGTCGCCCTTCGGGTCATCGTCCGAAGTTCCGGTCTCCGGAACCACTCCGGGATCGAGGGTGCGAGATCGAAGATCGAATCCGAAGGGATAGGGCATGCGGCGGCCGCCCTGGCCATCGGACCCCGTGTTGCGAAGGACGAAACGATCATCGCCGACCAGTTCATCCCGCAACCGGGCCACCGCCTCCCGGGAACCCCCTTCGCCCTCCACCACCAGCCGAACGCTGCTGGAGGTCTTGAATCCCGCGTTCTTCTCGTAATCGACGTCCAAGGACTGGATCGATCCCGCAAACTCGTCCAACACCGCGGCCCCGCCTTCGATCGCGGGTCCCGCCACCAGTCTCAACTGTTCCAGCCAGTCCGGCCGGACCGAAATCCATTCCTCCAGATGCTCCGCACGGAAGGTGTCGCGTTTGAACCGGAGATGTTCCTGGTTCGCGCCCAACGCTTTTTCGCGGTAGTCCATCGCCTGGGCCTGGAGACCATCGAGGTCCCGGCGGCCGATCGTCCAACCGGCCAACGCCGCCACGATGGCGAGTCCGGCAACCGCAAGAATCCGCTGCCGCCATCTCGCCGCGAGGTCCGGGGTCCGCCGCGGCGCGGACAGGTCGATCGCGGTGCTTGAATTCCCCGGCAGCAGCAGTCCGACCAGCGGCCAGGCCCCCCGCATGTCGATCTCCGGCTTGACCCGGCGATCCCCCGTGAAGCGACTGGCCTCCAGACCGGTGGCCGCGGCCACCGCCTCCAGAACCTCTTCCACCCGCTCACCACCGAGGACGAGAAGACGCGGGGCGTCGAATTCGTCGCTTGAAAGTCGATAGCTGATCCAACTCCGTCGGGTCTCGGGAACCAATTGCTCCGCGGTTGGTGGCTCACGATCCGGGCCTTCGATCTCCACCCCCCGCGACCAGGCGATCGCACCTTCCGAGGCGAGGACGAATTCGAGACCTTCACCCGTGACGTCGACCAGCAGAGTCGGGGTCGAGGAATCAGCGAGTCGCAGGCTGCCGTGGCACCGAGGCGCGATCCTCACCACCGTGAGTCCCGCCGCGTCCGCGACCTCCCGAATCCGATCGATCTCCCGCCGAGGCACGGCGACCGCCTCGACCAGGGTCGCGTCGTCCTGCCGACCCAGCACCGTGAAATCGATCACGGCTTCCTCGGCGTCGATCGGCAGGTCGCGTTCGACCGCCAGCCGGACCATGTCCGGGAGCTCGTCGGGATCGGTGGTCGGAAGACTGATTCGCTTGAAACTGGTGATCGAACGATCCAACGCGAAGACCGCCGGACCGGCGGTCATTCCCGCCCGGGACATCGCCCCGGCGAGCGTCCGCCCCACCGCCCCGGCGTCCGAACGGTCCAGTTCATCAGGCATTCGCTCGAAGAGCGTCGAGACGACCCGGCACGGTCGGCCCGGGCGCACCTGGGCTGCGCGAAGCACATGATGGCCCAGGTCGATGGCGAGCGTGATGCGACGAGGCATGTCGAAAATCCGGTGCGACGAAGAGAACTCGAACACGATGCTACCGCGATGAGCCGGACGAGCGCCACCGCCCACCAGGTCCTCGATCGCGGGGGGCGGACGGCAGATCGGGATTGTCGACCCCCTCGGGATCCTCGAAGCCATCGCCGAGGACGCCCCCGGGAGCGGTCGGATCGAAGAGCGGCGACGCCTGAAACAGATCGGCGTCGTTGAAGAGCGGAGCGCCATCGAAGAGCGGCGCATCATCGAAGAGCGGCGCGTCGTCGAAGAGCGGCGCGTCGTCGAAGAGCGGCGCGTCGTCGAAAAGACCTCGGCTCGAAGATTCGGCCGATGGATCGTCCTCCAGTGATGCGTCCGACGAAAGAGCGGATTCAGCCTCGCCCGCGGCCTCCATCAGGTGGGCGGTCAATTCCAGCAGGGTGACGTCTCGAAGTTCGACGATCCTGGGAATCGGTGACCCGCAATCCACCAGAACCTCCCACGCCAGCGGAGATTGCAGCGGGCCGTCGAGTTCATCTCCAGGAACGGAGCCCACGGCGAGGATCGCCCGCCAGAGAAGACTCCGGGTGGTGATTCGCGGAACGATCTCGTCCCACACCTCGGGCGTGACGATCTCCTCCACCACCGGCCAGAAGCGGTCGAATCGCCGTTGATCCTCCACCGAATCCCGCCGAGCCACGATCGCCGCGGCGAGTGTGGAATCGATGCCCGGAATTCCCTGCAAGGCCTCGATCGACGCGGTGTTGATGTCGAGCAGACCATTGCGCCAGCCACCGTCGTGAATCGTGAGTCGATCGAAGGCGGTACCGACGTCTCCGGCCGGAAGGCCGGACGAGGCGCGACGCACCGCCGAAACCAGGGCTTCGGATGATGTGGGCAGCGGATCCGAATCGTCCTCGGATCGAGCCGTGAACTCATCGGACTCGTCTTCGTCTTCGACCGGGTCCTCGGTCTCGCCTCCCGTGGGATTTCCGGCCAGGACCCGCTCCACCAGATCTCGGGTCTCGTCGCGACCGACGAATTCCGAAGCCGAATCATCGACCCCCGGACGAAGCCGCGGCCGGCCTTCGGCATCGAGATCGGGTTCGAACGAGTGCACGGTGAACACGTCCGCGATCGGTCGGATGGCGGAACCGAGGTCCGCGTCAAGCCGCATCCTGATCCGCTCTCCCGCGGACTCCGGCTCTTCATCGACCCGGGAGAGAATGGCGATCTCGTCCAACGGGCCCAGAACCCTGGTCGGTCCCAGCGCTCCGTCTCCTTCGAGGGCCAGAAGATCGGACACATGATCGAATCGTCGCCCGGGCCGCGCGTCCCGGGCGGCGATCACCACGTCCGCCTCCAGGGCCGAAAAGAGTCCGGTGGCCTGAAGCGCGGTGGCATCGACCGAGTTCAAGTCGAGTCGACCGCCTTCGGCCGCCAGCAATCCACCCGACGGCCCCACGGGAATCAGTCGGACCACGGCCAGCCGACCCGGATCACCTCCGGGCAGTTCGAAGAGCTCGAAGGATGCCGGGGGATCGGGCGACCGACCACTCAGCATCGCGTCGCGGTCACGAGCGAGAATCGTGGCGAACCCGCGGACGGCGCTGCGGGCGGCCAATCGGATCTGGATCGCATCCTCGGTACCGCCGATGGACGACACCCCCGCGCGAACGGAATGCAGCAGTCCAAGCACCACCAGCAGCAGTCCGAGGCCGGTGAGAAGCACCGCCGCGATCGCGATACCACGTCGCGGTGATCGAACGCGGATGTTCGGCCGAGCGAGACTCATCCGCCACCCCCGGGGCCGTCCGAGGGCGGTTCCCCGGCCTCGGACGGATTCACGGTCGCGGAGTTCGGGTCGAGGATCGACATGATCCGGATTCGATCCGGAGGTGGAATCTCATCGTCTGCGGCGACCTCGGACTCGATGGTGTCCGACTCGAGAAAATCAGCGAATTCAGCCATCCCATCGAACGATTCGTCGGCGAAATCGATCGGGTCCGTCATCGGTGCCGGCATCCAGGACGCTCGCGCGTCATCGGGCCAGGGCCGGCTCCAGATCGCCGCTTCGACCGCCGCCGGCAATCCGTCCTGCCCGCTGTCCCAAGAGTCCCGCCAATCGTCGCCATCGTGGTAGCGGAATCGAATCGCGGTCACCCGGGGAATCAGCATCGTCCAGGGACCCTCGCCTTCACGGATCGCGAGACCGTCACCCTGGGGCTCGAACTCGAGTGAACCTCGATCGACCAGTGGAGACAAGGAGGCGTCTTGCGTCAGACGTGAAAGCATCACTCCACTGCCCGTGACCCGCAGGGAGATCCGATCCCCCACGATTCCCGACGCCCCCGCGGCATCGGCCGAAGTCGCGACCGAAAGCCGGGCGGCGAGGAGGTCGAGCATGAGGGTGGAACCTTCGATCTCCTCGAGCCGATCTCGCGTACGGCGACGTGAATCGGAGAGATCATCCAGCAGATTCCCCGCGACCATGATGATCGCGAGGATGAAACCGATCGCCACCAGCGTCTCCAGCAGGGTGAATCCCCGTCGGTCTCGTCCCCCGCGGATCCTGCCCGTCGTGTGGATCATCATGATCCACTCCCGGCCTCGGCGACCAACGCCACCAGGGTCGCGAGGACCGGACCTTCGCCCTGGTCATCCTCGTCACGGACGCTGACTTCCACCCGAGAGAGACCTTCGATCTCCGCGGGCGACGTCTCGACCGTGACCGCGAATCTCCATCGTGGGTCGACCGACGCGTCGAATTCGGAATCCGGGTCTCCGGCGGCCCCGTCGGCCAGATCTCCGATCGCATCCAAAGCCACCAGGCCGGCCTCGATCTCCGCGATCCGGTTGGCCGCCACTTCCACCGCCGCGACCCGACGAGCGGCCCGCTCGGTCGCGTCGACCGAGTCCCGAGCGATGCTCAAGGCGAACAACCCGATCATGATCAGGAGTGCGAGACTCAGAAGGGTCTCGAGCAGCAAGCCGCCGCGAGATCGGTTCCTTCGTCCCGAACTGCGGGAAGAAGATCTCAAATCCGGCCTCCCTCATCGTCGACGGCATCCGGGGACTCCGGAGACTCCGGGCCGAAGGCACTCTCGTCCGGGAGGTCCGATTCGAGTTCGTTCTCGACGGAAGGTTCCTCCGATTCCTCGGGGACCGAAGGGACTTCGGCCGTCCCCTCCTCGGAAAATCGCATCCGACCACTGAATGGATCGATTGAAATCGATCGTCGGCCTTGTGCGGTGTTCAGCCCGAACGGCGTCACGGTGATCACGCTCCCATCCGGAAGCAGGAGCAGGAGCCGGGTCGAATCCGGCCAGGGATCGGACCCGTCCTCCGCGATCGGACCGATGTCGGCTTCGGATTCCTCGAAGACTTCGAATTCGAACTCCCCCGCCTCATCGACTTCCGAACGCGGTACCGGCGAGACCGTGACCGGGGCTTCGAATTCGACCGTCGCCCACCGATCCCGAATCCGACGTTCGGAACCAAGCTCCGGGTCGCTCCCCGCCTCCAACTCGTCACCATCGTCGGAGACCAGGATCACCCCGGGATTCCGAGGATCGACCCGCAGGACCATCACCCGGGTCCCGCTGGGATCGCACATGACCTCCATCGGCATGCCCGACGCACGAGCTTCGGCTCTCGCCAGGCGCACGAGGAGACCGAGGCGATCGGTCGCCTCGGCCTCGGTTCGTCGCTCAAGCTCCTGCAACGTGAAGGGAATGGCGATCGCCGCGAGGGAGATGACCACGCCGATCACGATCAGCAGTTCAAGGATCGTGAAGCCCGCGGATGCGGTGCGTGCTTCAACCCTCGTTGGAGCCGAAATCACTGAATTCGTCGAGCATCTCGCCATCGGCATCGACCATCCCGTCGTTGCTGCTGATGTCGTCGTCGGTGCCTTCCTCCTTGTCAGGGCCGACGGACACGATGTCGTAGGCGACCCCTTCGATCTCGGAGGGATTCCGATAGACCCACTCACTGCCCCAGGTGTCCTTGACCGACGGGGACTTGAGGTAGGGCCCACTCCATTTGGCGGCTTCGTCCTCGTCCTCGAGCGAGTCCTTGTTCCAGAGAACGACCAGACCCTCTTCGTCGGAGGGGTATCGCTTCATGTCGATCTTGAACTGCTCCAACGCCCGATCGAACGCCTGGATCTGGATCATGACGGTCCCTCGATCAGCCTTCTCGCTGGCACCGAGGACGTTGACCAGAACCAGACCACCGATCGCGAGAATGATCGCGATGACGATGAGGAGCTCGATGATCGTGAAGCCGCGACGAGCGGTATGAGCGGAACGCGGGGCGGGCATGTCGGATCCTTCCATTGATGCGGGCCTCGGGAATCTGGTCCTGAGCGAGGTCACAACCCTCGAATCGGACCGGATCTCGAACCGCAGGGTACCGATTCGATCGCCCGGGGTTGCCATTCATCGGGGATAAGACCCGCAGATGATGAACCTCGGCGGAATCGAGGGTGGTTTCTTCAGACCTGGAGGCCCACCTGCATCATAGGAACCACCAGGGCGAGGAAGATGAAGACCACCGCCCCGGCGAGAAACAGCAGAAGAGCCGGTTCCATGAGCTTGAGCAGGAGATCGAGGATCCGATCGGTCCGTTTCTCCGCGGTCCTCGCGATCCCCACCAGAACCGTGGGCAAGGTGTTGGCGCTTTCGCCCACCGAGATCATCTCGACCACGTCTTCGCCGAAGAGGCCGCTGGACTGGAGAGGCCCGGCAAGCGACTCCCCCCCGCCGACGGCCTCGGTGGCGGAGTCGATCGCCTCTTCCAGCAACAGATTGCCGGCCGCGGCCCGGCTGATCCGCATGGCCGGCAGCATCGGGATCCCGTTGGACAGCAGCGTGCCCAGCATTCGCGTGAAGCGGGCCACCGCGAGGGCTCGGACCAGATCACCCGCGATCGGCAAGCGAAGCTGCCAGCCCGAGATCGAGCGTCGAAAACCCGGACGATCACGAACCGACCACCAGGCGATTCCCAGGCCGACGATCACGACCAGGAGAAACGGCCAACCTCCCACCAGGAGGTCGGAGATTCCGATCAGGATCCGCGTCGGGAGCGGGAGCTCCATGTCGTTGAAGAATTCTTCGAAGCGAGGGACGAAGAAGACCAGGGAGGCGACCACCACCCCGAGTCCCACCAGAAGGAGGATCACCGGGTAGATGAGGTTCCCGAGGACGGTCGCCCGGCGTTCCGCCTGATGCTCGAGGAAGGTCCCGAGTTCGGCCAGCACGTCGTCGAGGAAGCCACCCCGCTCGCCGGCCTCCACCATCGCCAGATGGACCTCGGGAAACCCACCGGTGTCCCGCATCGCATCCGCCAGGCGTTCTCCATCCGCGACCCGCTCGGCCACCGTGTTCATGGCCGCGGCGATCCGCGCATCCGAACGACCGCGACCGAGCAATCGAAGTCCTCGCAGCAGAGGTACGCCGGCCCGAAGCAGATCCGCGAGTTGCGAATAGGCGGCGGAAAGTCGTCGATCGGGCAGTCGCCGAAGACTCCCGGTCGTTCCGCCGACCTCCCGCACCTGGACCGGCGCGAGACCGCGACCCTGCAATTCAGCCACCACCGCGGCTCGACTCGATCCCTCGAGTCGGCCATCGACCCGACGTCCGCCGGTGTCCCGGGCGCGATATGCGAAAACCGCCATGTCTCCACTGTATCGGGCGGACATGGCGGCTTGGACGGTTCGATCAAGAGATCAGCGACGCCGTCGGAGACGGAAGAGCGCGGTAGCCAGGGGCAGGACCGCCAATCCGGCCGGCCCGGGGACCACCGTCATCGACGAAGCCTGCAGGCCCACCATCACGTGAACCCATTCCGCGGTCGGTGCGATCTCGTTCAGTCGGAGCTGGAATCCGGTGAAATCGAACGGGCCGGCCTGTGACCCCATCGTGATCAGGCCGAGATCATCGAGAATCCCACCGGGAACCGGATCCGAAAGTTCCGGGCCGTCACCCTGATCGATCGTTCCGCCACCATCGGAGTCATCATCACCGCCGTCGTCTCCGCCGCCATCTCCGCCACCACCCGCCCCGTCATCGTCCCCGGAGTCGGGCCACCCGGTGAAATTCATGGTGAGACTTCCACCATCTCCGAGCGAAATCCACATCGGGGAGGCGTCGTTGGAGCCGTGTTCGAAATCCACCTGGGCGACTTCGATGGCGAGTTGATCACTGGAATGATCGG
This sequence comes from Planctomycetaceae bacterium, assembly GCA_002685335.1. The sequence goes on along the minus strand of NYWY01000014.1, from coordinate 9,371 downwards.
CATAGATCGAATTGATGCCTTCGTAGTCGTACTGGACCGACAGGCCTTCGGGTGATCCCGCCACCGCGAAGAGATCGATGTCGGCGCCCGGATTCGTGTTGTAGAAGTTGCATCCCGGATCCTCGATGCGGATCCACGCGATGCTCATCCCCGGATTCTGATGGATCAGTCCCGCGAGATCGACGGTGGCGACCGTCTTGGCGATCGCCTCACCTTCGACGTCGGAACCCATGAGATCACCATGATCGCCCTGGTACTCGTAGCCACTGGTCCCGTTTCCAAAATGGAAACTCCCCAGATCAAGCTCGATCACGTCCGCCTGGAGGCTCGACGCCACGGTGGCACCGGCGATCAGCGAGATGTACAGCCCTCGAATCTTCATATCTTGACCTTTCTCTGGTGTCCCACCGGGATTCGGGATCCACTCCGCGATCAGCGCGAGGCGTTTTCGGCCGGACGGAATCAAGAATGCCACCGGCCCGGCTCCCGGCCACCCCATGGACCTTTCGACGCCTCCATCCGGGCTGGCGATGCCGATGATGCGGGTCGTGCGCCTTCATCGGGTCCGGTCACGCGGATCGTGCGAATCGGACGACGCCCGGGAACCGGGGGCGTACCATCTCCTCCATGCGAGTCGTCAGCCTGCTTCCGTCCGCCACCGAGGTTCTCTGCGCCGTCGGTGGCGAATCCCTTCTCGTCGGCCGCAGTCACGAGTGCGATCACCCGACCTCGGTCGCGGATCGACCGATCCTGACCGAGGCCCGGACCTCCGGAGGCACCAGCGCCGAAATCGACGCCGAGGTTCGCGCCGTGTTCGATGACGAAGGGGCCGACAACACGAGCCTGTATCGACTGGACGTCGACCGCCTGATCGAACTCGCACCCGACGTGGTGCTCACCCAGGACCTCTGCGAAGTCTGCTCCATCGACCTCGCCACCGTGCGCGGCGCCGTCGCCAGGATGGATCCCCGACCTGAAATCGTGAGCCTCGATCCCAAGACGATGTGGGAGGTCCTCGACGACCTGCTGCTCGTCGGACGCGCCGTCGGACGGGAGCGAGAGGCGGAAGCGGCGATGGTCGCGGCCCGCGAGGCCTACTGGACCGCGGTCGACTTCGTGAATCCCTACGTGCCGGGACCGGAGATCCTGTTCCTCGAGTGGATGGATCCGCCGTTCGTCGGTGGGCATTGGACCCCGGGACTCATCGAGCACGCCGGAGGTCGACATTCCCTGAACCCGCCGGAAGCGAAGAGCCGGCAGGTCACGCCCGAAGACATCGTGTCGAGCCAACCGGACCGGATCGTCATCTGCCCCTGCGGCTACGACCTCGACGCGATCCTTCGTGAACTTCCCGCCCTGCAGGCCACCGACTGGTGGAACGCACTCCCGGCCGTCGCGGATGGGGATCCCAACGCGATCATGCTGGTCGACGGCAATCAGATGTTCAATCGACCGGGTCCCCGACTCGTCGATGCGTTCCGCTGGCTCGTCGCGTGGATCAACGATCGCCCGGAAGTGCATCCCGACGGGTTTCCCGCGATCCCCGTGTCGATGCTGTGATCCGATTCCTCATCGGTTCTCGGAAGCACGGGAACGGCCGGTCCCTTCAAGATCGCCTTCCCGAACGGCAGTCGAGTGGACCCGTCGATCCCGTTTCAAGGTCGGGAGACGGCATTCGGTGAACGGCATGGCGGTTGCGAATCATCTCGAAGCGGAAGCGCGACCGAGCGTCGGCGTCACCGCACCTGGAGACCCAAAATCATGCAGATGGAACGATTCACCACCCTGGCCCAGGAAGTCCTGGCCGCGGCGCAGTCGACGGCGACCGCCCGCTCACACGCCGAACTCACCCCCCTGCACATCCTGGGCGCGATGCTCGAGGATCGGCAGAGCGTGGTGGGTTCGATCCTCGCCAAGTCGGGCGTCCAATCCGAACGGGTCCGTGAAGTCACGGAAGCCCAGCTTGGACGTCTTCCCAGCGTCACCGGCACCCAGCCCCGCACGTCACCCGCGACCATGGATGTCCTGCGGCGATCGGAGGCGGAAGCCGAGAAGCGAGGCGACAGTTACACCTCCACCGAACACCTTCTACTCGCGCTCTTTGAAATCAAGAGTGACGCGGCGGAGGTCCTGAGTTCCTGCGGAGCGACTCGACCGTCGATCGAGATCGCGATCGATGAGATCCGCAAGGCCTCCGGAGTCACTCAGGTCAATGATCCCGGCGCCGAAAGCACCTACGAGGCGTTGAAGAAGTACGCGATCGATCTCAACGAACGCGCGACCGCCGGGAAGATCGATCCGGTCATCGGACGCGACGAGGAGATCCGACGATGCATGCAGGTGCTCAGCCGCCGGACCAAGAACAACCCGGTTCTGATCGGAGAACCCGGGGTGGGAAAGACCGCGATCGCCGAAGGCCTTGCCATCCGCATCGTCGATCACGACTGCCCGGACGGCATGCGGAACGCCCGCATCATGGCCCTCGACGTCGGACAGTTGCTGGCCGGGGCGAAGTTCCGGGGCGAGTTCGAGGAACGGCTCAAGGCCGTGCTGCGGGAGGTCGCGGCGAGCGAAGGCGCGATCATCCTCTTCATCGACGAGCTCCACACCATCGTCGGAGCCGGACAGGCGGACGGAGCGGTCAGTGCCGGCAACCTGCTGAAACCCGCCCTCGCCCGGGGTGAACTCCGCTGCATCGGGGCCACCACGCTCGACGAGTATCGCAAGCACATCGAGAAGGACGCCGCGTTCGAACGACGGTTCCAGCCGGTCTTCGTGGGGGAGCCCGGACTCGAGGACACCATCGCCATCCTCCGGGGACTCAAGCCGCGCTACGAGGCTCACCACGGGATCCGGATCCAGGACGGCGCTCTGGTGACCGCGGCTCGACTTTCGGATCGCTACATCAGCGATCGATTCCTGCCGGACAAGGCGATCGATCTTCTGGACGAGGCCAGTTCGAAGCTGCGGATCGAGAACGATTCGATGCCCACCGAACTGGATGAGATCCGTCGGAGGATCATGCAGTTGGAGATCGAGCGTGAAGGTCTCAAACTCGAGAGCGACAAGGACGCGGGCGCGAAGAAACGCCTTGAGGCGATCGAAGAGGAGCTCGCCTCGATCGAGGAACGAAACCAGGGCCTCACCGCCCAGTGGGAGATCGAAAAGGAGGACCTGGATCGGATCAAGGAGGTCAAGGCGGAGATCGATCGCAAGCAGACCGAACTCGAACAGGCCAAGCGAATCGGTGACTTCGAAGGTGCGAGCCGCATCCAATACGGCGATCTTCGGCATCTCGATGAACAACTCGCCGCGGCGGAGACATCCTTGCATCAACGGCAGGAGTCAGGCGAAGCGCTGGTGAAGGAGGAAGTGGACAGCGAGCAGATCGCCGAAGTGGTGGCCCGATGGACCGGCATTCCCGTCGATCGCCTGGTCGAAGGCGAACGCGACAAGCTGCTGCGAATGGAATCGGTGCTCGAAGATCGCGTGGTCGGTCAGGACGATGCCGTCCGGGCGGTGAGCGAAGCGGTCCGCCGAAATCGCGCCGGGCTCGGCGAGGCTCATCGACCCATCGGGTCGTTCCTCTTCCTCGGTCCCACCGGCGTCGGCAAGACCGAACTCTGCAAGGCGCTCGCCAACTTCCTCTTCGACACCGAGGAGGCGATGGTCCGCATCGACATGAGCGAGTACATGGAACAGCATGCGGTCGCCCGATTGATCGGAGCGCCTCCCGGATACGTGGGATACGAGGAAGGCGGTCGACTCACCGAAGCGGTGCGGCGTCGCCCCTACGCGGTGATCCTCTTCGACGAGATGGAGAAGGCGCACCCCGACGTCTCCAACGTGCTGCTGCAGGTCCTCGATGACGGCCGACTCACCGACGGGCACGGCCGGACGGTCGACTTCTCCAACACGATCATCGTGATGACCAGCAACATCGGATCCCGCAAGATCCTCGAGATGACCGAGGATGGCGCGATTCACGAAGAGATCGAGGCCGGAGTGAAGGAGATGCTGAAGGAGCATCTCCGACCCGAACTGATCAATCGGATCGACGACACCGTCATCTTCCAGCAGCTCGGTCGGGAACAGCTCGCGAGCATCGTGGGCATCCAGCTGGAACTCCTGCGCGGACGACTCGCGGACCGGGAACTCGGGATCGAGATCGCCGACGAGGCCATGAAGGCCCTGGCGGCGGAGGGCTTCGACCCGCAGTTCGGCGCCCGCCCGCTGAAGCGGGTGATCCAGCAGCGAATCGAGAACCCCATCGCGACCCGCATCCTCTCGGGTCGATACGAGCCCGGCGACACGATCCTGGTGACCACCAACGGCGAGCAGTTCGTCTTCGATCACCGGCCCGCACCCGACCCGGAAGTCGGGGTCGAGACGGTCGAGGGCGTGGTGATCGACGACTGATTCGTACGCCGGTCGGAAGAACACGACGCCGCGGGATCCTCTTCGGGATCCCGTGGCGTCTTTTCCTGCCCGTCGAACCTCGTTCCCGATCAGACGTCCGCGACGTCCGGCCGGGTCTCCAGGGTGGTCACGTAGCGGAGCCGGAGCGGAGACTCCCGGGTGATCGTCGTGGCTCCGGAAGGGGCGTCATCACCTTCGAAGGCGCGACGGCCGAATGGATTCGCGGCGAGCAGACCGTACGGCCGGGCGTGCCAGTGGGTGGGGAAGCCGGGATTCTCTTCGTGGTCCTCCACCGTCACTCGAACCAGACGGCCACCAATCGGTCCTTCCGCGATCATCCACGCCGAGCGTCGGCCCCAGCACGCCCGGTCGAACACGCCTTCGGCGTTCTCCAGGCGACCCCGTGCCACGGAGCCTTCCACCCGGAGCGTGGGTGCGAGCCGCATCGCGAACATCCCTTCCTTGGTGTCACCCATGACCAGTCGCTCCCCGACCGGAACCAGTTCGATCGTGGTCTCGATCCGGTGTCGATGCGGGTCCGCGGTGAATCGCAGCGTGCGGGTCTCGGTCGCCACCGGTCCTTCCGGACCGATCCATCCCGCGACGAATCGCACGGTGTCCTCACCGAGAATCTCGTGCCTTCGCACCACCACCCGACACGCAGGATCGTGCCAGAAGTCGAGGCCCCCCACGTCACCGTGCGCGAACCACAGGCCCCGGTGATGCGGATGGTCCCGGGACTCGCCATCGATGCGTACGAACGGAAATCCTCTCACCACGAGGCGTCGACCCGGCGCATTCAAAGGGAAGATCGCGGGAGTGCGATCGCCCCCGCCCAGCCTCACGGTACAGAACGACTCTCCTCCCGCCCGGACGTCCAGCAGGTTCGGAGCGTTCCGGCGCGGCGCAATCCGGATCGGGGATGGGTCGGTGGCTTTCTTCGTCCCGGCCGTCCGCCGAGTCCGGACATCGAAGATCGCCCGCTGGTTGGCCAGGGCGGGCAACCGATGGCGAGGCGGAGGCGTGTGGGCTTCGAGCAGGACGAATCCCTGGTATCCGTCGGTCGAGACCCGCTCGAGCAGATCCACGATCGGATAGTCGACGGTGTCGAGTTCCCGCACGTGCAGGGTCCGACCGAAGTGCGGCCGGAGACGGTCGTAGTGCCGGCCGAATCCCGGGCCGCGAAGATCCGTCGGGTTGCAGTTCCAACAGACCCGGACCGCGGGATGATCCGCGATCGACACGATCTCCTCGATGACCCGGGGATCGGCGCATCCTCCATGCACCTCCAGCCGAAGTTCCTGTCCCTGGTCGGCGGCGAACGGCCCGAGGGCCCCGAGACTGCGACCGATCTGGTCGATGGTCACCGCCCGCTCCACTCCCGGATGAAAGGAATCGGGCTTCACCTTGACCCCGGTCGCGCCCAGCGCCGCGGAGCACCGAAGGAAACTCCGGATCGATGTCATCGAGCGCTCGAGGCGGTCCGGATCGGGAGCGTCCAGTCGTTCATCGCTTCCGAGACCGACGAGGGTCACGGGCGAATCGTCGAAGCCCGCCCGGATGTCCGCCAGCGCCGCGGGGCCGAGCGAGGGTTCCACTCCATGGGCGTGGGTGGTTCGGAGTTCCACGCCATCGAGATTCGATGCTTCGCAGGCCCGCAGGAGTTCTGGAAGCGGGAGGTCCCGTCCCCAGAGATAGGTGACCATTCCGAAGCGGAGATCGGAGATGTCGGCCGATCCGACGGAACGAATTCGATCCGCCCAGGCGCCGGCCGTTGCGGCGACGGCGGCGGTGCTCAGGAACAGGCGTCGATCGATCATGGCGGAGGATCCCGAGGTCGAAGGCATCAGAAGATGAAGGGTTCCCGGCACTCGCGTGCCAGCATCGCGGTGGCTTCGGGATCGCCCGTCACCCGGGTCCCCTCGGCGTCGACCCGCAGGGGGCGACCGAGGACGACCGGCGTCGCATCGAGATCGATCTCGTTGGCGCGAAGATGGTCCCGCATGCGTCCCCAGGCCTCCGACGCCGTGGCGTCCCCGGACCAGGCCGCGTCGACCTCCTCCGGGGGGCGTGACTCCCCGAGCCGGTGGGACAGGATTCCCAGGTGGCAGTAGGCGGACGAAAGATGTCCATCCCGAATGGAGGCGTTCAGCAGACTCGGATCATCGGCCTTCACCGCGGCGACGAAGTTCGCGAAGTGATCCCCCCCACCCTTCCATTCCTTCCGTTTCACGCCGTCCCGATCGATGTGCTCGGCCCAGGAATAGGAATTCGAGATCCGGACGACTCCGTTCTCGCCGTGGATCACGTTGCCGATCGACTGCCCTTCGAACTGATCCATCTCCCACGTGTCCGCACGGGCCGCCTTGTTCCGTGGCAATCCCCGAACCTCGAAGACCAGCGGAACGCCGTCGCAATCGAAGATCGCCACCTGGGTGTTGGGACTGTCGCCGGCGTCGACGTCGCCCAGTCGCCCACCCACCGAGGCCACCCGCGCCGGCATCCGGTCGCAGTCCAGGGCCCAGCGCGCGATGTCCATCTGGTGAATGCCCTGGTTTCCGAGATCACCGTTGCCGGTGTGGAGATCCCAGTGCCAGTCGTAGTGGAGCTGCGGTCGCTGCAGGGCGCGATACTCGACCGGTCCCAGCCATCGATCGTAGTCCACGGTCGCGGGCGCGAATCGAGGGGTCTCCACCGTCCCGATCGGGCGGCGTGGCTTGTAGCAGAGACCACGTGAGCAATGCACCTTGCCGAGACCGCCGGCATGCACGAAGTCGATCGCGTCCCGCACGCTGCGGGCCGAGCGGCCCTGGGTCCCGGTCGCACAGATCCTCCGGTTTCGTTCCGCCGCCTCCACGATCAGCGCACCCTCGCCCACCACGTGGGAGACCGGCTTCTCGACGTAGACGTGCTTGCCGGCGTCGAGCGCCCAGCACGCCAGCATCGCGTGGGTGTGATTCGGCGTCGCGATCGCGATCGCATCGATGTCGTCTCGTTCCAGGAGCGTCCGGACATCGCCGGTGGTCTCGACCGTGAAGCCCGCCCGGTCCTCGGTGCCGGCGGCGCATTCCGCCGCTCGTCGCGCGAGGATTTCGGAATCGACGTCGCACAAGGCGACCACCTGACAGCCGGGCTGGGCCTGCAGGCCACGAACGTGGTTCATGCCCCGGCCCCGGACCCCGACCACCGCCACCCGGAGGTTCGGTCCGTCGAGTGGGTCGGGAGTGATCGCCGCGGTGGTTGCGGGAGGCGCCGAAGCCTCGGTACCCGCCGGCAGCACCGTGACGGCCGCGCCGGTGGCGGAGATCGCGAGGAAGTCACGACGACTGGTCTTGAGGGGTCGAGTCATGACCCGACGGTATCCGCTTCGTCAGGCCGGACAACCCTTGATTCCCCAAGTCCGTCAGATGGAGGGGGTCGGCGAGGATTCCGGCGTCGGCTCATCGGTCGGAGGCGGTCCGGCGAATCGCTCCCGAACGACTTCGAAGATCACATAGAGAACGGGGACGAAGAGCAGGCTGAGGATCGTGGAGGCGATCATGCCACCGAGCACGGTGGTTCCGATCGAGTGGCGGGCATTCGCACCCGGACCGGTCGCGAAGACCAGGGGGAGGACGCCGAGGATGAACGCGAACGCGGTCATCAGGATCGGACGCAGCCGCAGCCGCGCCGCTTCCATCGCGGACTCGATGATTCCGCGACCTTCCTCTCGGAGTCCCTTCGCGAATTCCACGATCAGGATCGCATTCTTCGCCGCGAGACCGACCAGCATCAACAGTCCGATCTGTCCGTAGACGTCGAGTGGAATGCCTCGAATCTGCAGGGCGAGCACCGCACCAAGCACCGCGAGCGGCACCGAGAGCAGGATGATGAACGGCATCGACCAACTCTCGTACAGCGCGGCCAGAACCAGGAACACGATGATCAGGGAGAACCCGAAGATCGCGATCGAGGCCGAACCGGCCTTCAGCTGCTGATAGACGGTGCCCGTCCATTCGCCGCCCCAACCCTTTTCGATGAGTTCGGTCTGGGAGACCTCCATCAACGCCTTCACGGCCTGGCCACCCGAGAAACCCTTGGCCGGGCCACCGAGCACCTGAGCGGATTCGTACAAGTTGTAGTGCTGGAGATTGACCGGGCCTGACACTTCGTGGAGCTTCACGAACTGCCGAAGCGGAATGGTCCCACCGAAACGACTGGGAACCCGGAGGGCCAGCACATCGTCGAGGGTCATTCGATCGGCACCTTCGGCCTGCAGATTCACCTGATAGACCTGGCCGTACTGGTTCCAGTTGTTCACATAGAACCCGGCAAGATGGATCTGCAGGGTCTGGAAGACCGCACCCATGGACGCCCCAAGCCGCTGGGCCTCGATCCGGTCGATGTCGAGTTCGACCTGCGGGTAGTCGGTACGGAGATCGCAGAGAAGTCGATCGATCTCGGGCCGGGCTTCGCACTTCTCGATGAAGGCGAGGGTGGCCGCAAGGAGTTCGTCGGTACCTCGGCCCAGGAGATCCTGAACTTCGTACTCGAACCCGCCCGTGGATCCGAGGCCGGGGATCGGCGGTGGATTGATCGGAATGACCGCCGCCGTCTCCATGCCTGCGAACTTCTTCTTGCAGACTTCAAGGAGGGCCGGGATCTGCTGTTCGGGATGGGTGGACCGCTCCTCCCAGTCATCGAGGATCGCGAAGACCACGCCGGTCGACATGTCGCTGTAGCCGTCGATGAAGTCGTATCCCGAGATGGCATCGACGCTGCTCACACCAGGGGTGTTGCGGAGTTTTTCGGCGATCTCGGCACAGACCGCTTCGGTCCGCTCGAGGCTGGAGCCGCTGGGGAGCGCCACGAAGTTGAAGACCCAACCCTGATCCTCCGACGGGACGAAGGCGGTCGGAGTGGCCTTCACTCGATCGAAGGTGGTGAAGAGAAGGACGCCGAAGACCACCAGG